>CAYQEZ010000028.1:11526-23571 GCA_964416645.1 uncultured Francisella sp.
GCGAGCTTTTTGAATTACCCGCTGGAGATGCTGGTGCCACATCGCGCTGCATACCTGAATTGCTGCCAATACCCATACGTTTAGCAAAAGCATCAGTGCTGACCATGCTAACACTTACCAACAGCGCCATAGCCACAGAAAATAGTTTTGCTTTCATTGTTAACCCTCTTTTACCGCACGTGAAATGGTGTAATCACGTCCTTGTTTCACTTTCTCATAATTACCGAACTGTTCATTAAAGGTGCGTTTCATATAATCGCGTAAGCCATTAATGGTGACGACAACCAATTGTCCACCCGGTAATAAATGCTGGTTTATATCATACAGGAAAATCGACATGAGTTCCTTACCTACCTTAGCAGGAATATTTGATACAACGGTACTAAACCGTTGATCTTTTGCTAGTTGTGCCAATCCGTTGGACAATAACACCTGACCTTGCGGAATGCGGTTAGCAATTAAGTTGCGACGTGCATAGTCAACGGCAACAAAATCTTTATCCAACATGGTAACACTACCATTAGGGGCATCTTTTGCCAGAGCAATGCCTAAAGGACCATAGCCACAGCCCAAATCTAAAATATGATCATCGGACTTAATATCACAATACTTGAGTAGTAAGTCGGTACCCGAATCAATTTCTCGGGGGGAAAAAAGCCCCCACGTGGTGGTGAACTCAAGTGAGTGACCACGCAATTGCGTGCTAAAGTGCAGGTCTTTTTTTAAGCTTTCAATGTTCATGCTGTTCCTATGCCTAAGCATATTGGGTCGATATAACCTATAATAATGCCCCTTTATCTTCTTTAGGTCAAATTCCTGTGCAACTGAATCCTGCTCAACAACAAGCTGTTCACTTAACGCAAGGTCAGGTTTTGGTGCTGGCTGGTGCGGGTTCGGGTAAAACGCGCGTCATTACCGAGAAAATTGCCTATTTGGTAGAAAAAGAAGGTCATAACCCGAAAGGGATTTTTGCCGTCACCTTCACTAACAAAGCGGCGAAAGAAATGCAGAGCCGTTTAACGCAGCGCTTGGGTGAAGCAGGTCGTGGTGTGCAGGTTTCGACCTTCCATACCTTGGGCTTAGACATTTGCCGACGTGAATACAAAGCGCTGGGTATACGTCACAGTTTTTCATTGTTCGATGATGCCGACACCATGCAGTTATTGCGTGAGTTATCGCGCGATAGTGAGGTGGATAGCGACAAGCTGAAAAGTGCGCGTCATGCCATTTCGATGGCGAAAAACCGCTTACAGTCGCCCGAGATGCTGTTAGCTCAAGCAACGAATGAAGATGAAGCCTTTGTCGCGCGTTTGTATGCCGCTTATCAAGACAGCCTACAAGCCTATTCAGCACTCGATTTTGATGACTTGATTGCGCGTGTCGTTTGGTTGTTTCAACAAGATGCCGACATTCAACAAAAATGGCGTCATAAGGTGCGTTATTTACTGGTCGATGAGTATCAAGACACCAACCCAGTTCAATACGAGCTGATGAAACGTCTAGCGGGTTCTCAGGGTCATTTTACTTGTGTGGGTGATGACGATCAGTCCATTTACGCTTGGCGTGGTGCTGCGCCCGAAATTCTCAGCCAATTGCAACAAGACTACCCTAGCCTAACGCTGGTGAAGTTGGAGCAAAACTACCGTTCGAGTGCGCGTATTTTGCAGGCCGCTAACCAACTCATTACCAACAACCCGCATTTGTTTGAGAAAAAGCTCTGGTGTGATCGCGGTCATGGTGACAAGATTCGTATTTTAGCTTGCCCCGATGAAACCACCGAAGCGGAACGCGTGGTGAGTGAACTGCTGGTGCATAAAATTAAGAACCAAGGTCAATGGCACAATTATGCCGTGCTGTACCGCAGTAATCATCAAGCACGATTGGTTGAGCGCGCCCTGCGTGAGCAAGAAATCCCCTATCGTATTTCGGGCGGCCAATCCTTTTTCGATCGCGTTGAAATTAAAGACCTGCTGGCTTACTTGCGTTTGTTGGACAACCCCGATGACGATGCCGCTTTTTTACGCATTGCCAACACGCCCAAACGTGATATTGGTCCACAAACCCTAGCCAAGTTGTCGGACTATGCCAAAGGACGTGGCGTGAGTCTGTGTATTGCCTGTGGTGAGTTCGGACTGTCGCAATTATTACCCGAACGTGCCGTGGTGCAATTACAACGCTTTGCTGAGTTTTTAGACCGTTGGCGCCCTGCTTTGGGTGGTATGGAATTACCCAATCAACTGATGCAATTCTTAGGCGATTTGCAGTACGAAGTTTGGCTGATGGAAAATGGCGACAATCCGAAGAAAACGGCGCGTCAATGGCAAGCGGTGCTGGATTTGCTGCAATGGATTGGTCGTTTGGTAGAAAAACACGACGGTGCTTGGGGATTGTCCGAATTGGTGCGTCATTTAACGCTGATGAACACGCTAGAAAGGCAAAATGACGAACAAGAGAAGGATCAGGTATCCCTCATGACCTTGCACGCCGCTAAGGGGCTAGAATTTGGTCATGTGTTCTTATTGGGTATGGAAGAAGGGATTCTTCCCCATCAAAACAGTATTGATGCGGGCAGTGTTGAAGAAGAGCGTCGTTTAGCCTATGTCGGTGTGACGCGTGCCGAGCGTTCATTGACCATCAGCTATGCCCGCTCACGTAAGCGTTACGGCGAGCAACAAAGCACCACGCCCAGTCGTTTTTTAGACGAGTTACCCTTGGATGATATTTACTGGGAAGGCAAAGATGAGCAAGCCGACACCGAAGCGCAAGCTAAGGTGGCAGCGGATCATCTCGCTGTCATGAGAGCCATGTTGGGTTAGTGGTTAAGCCCTTTGCGCCAAGGCATCGCGTTTATTGTGACGCACTGATGACCAAACACCCGCAGAGATAAACAAAATCCCAATTAGCCCCGTAATCAATTCAGGCACATGAACGTGCATTGAAATAACCATGATCGTGGCTAAAGCACCTACCGCATAATGCGCTCCGTGATCAAGGTAACGGTAAGCACTCAGTGTTCCTTGTCTCAGTAAATAAATGGTGATTGAGCGCACAAATAATGCGCCAATACCTAATCCCAACATAATAATGACCACATCTTTGGTGATAGCAAAAGCGCCAATCACACCATCAAAACTGAACGAAGCATCGAGCACTTCCAAATACAAGAAAGAAGCTAACCCCGCACGTCCTGCTGTGCCAATTAAATCCATGTTTATTTCCATGAATTTATTGATAGAAGAAAGTAAAACAAAGGTGATGATACCGGCTAATCCAGCGACGAGTGCTCCCGCTTGTTTAGCTTCTGCTAAAAAGTGTGTGCTGGTTAACAACACGGCGAGCGCAAAGATAATTTCTAAAGATTCTAGTTTTCCCATGCGTCCCAACCAGGCTTCAAGATGTCCCAGCCAATGCACATCGCGTTCATCGTCTAAAATAAAACCTAAAAAGACCATCAGTAGAAACATGCCGCCAAAAGCCGCTACCTGTACATGAGAAGACTCTAGGTGCATGGCATAAGTATCAGGATCATTCAGTGCCATGTGCGCAACATCCCACATACTTAAACTGGCAACAATTGCAACGATGGCAAGCGGAAAGATCACTCGCATGCCAAAAACGGCAATCAACATACCCCAAGTGAGGAAGCGCTGTTGCCAAATGGGATCCATTTTTTTCAAAATACCTGCATTTACTACCGCATTATCAAAAGATAAGCTGGTTTCAAGCACAATCAAAATGGCGGCAGTAAATAATCCAGCCCAGCCGGCCCACAACCAAGCTAAATAGAGTGCCAGAATGGTAAAGCCGATAGACCAGCGAAAATGCTGAAAAAGATGCGCAAGCATAGTTAACCCTATATCATAAATTTTATTTATTATCGCACAGATTTTTATTTATAGAAACGACTTTCACACCAACCAAGGTTCAGGTTTGTGAATGCCATAGCATGGACTATAAGCATTGAGATAAATGCAATGGGTTGCCAAAGCTTGTGTTGTCGCCAGCGACAGACACAATAACAGTGGCTGCAAAAAGTGTGAATGCATGGTGTTATGAGTAGTCCAACTGATGACGGTGTTTATGTTCGTAAACATCAAAAATGGTAATTGCCATAGCCGCTAGCATGGGACCAAAAATTAATCCCATCATACCAAAATGCAGCAAACCTGCAAAGGTTGACAGTAGGGTTAACCAAGTATGGTCTAGCGCATTGCGCCCCGCATCTTTTCGATATTGTTGACTGAGGCGCTGGATTAATACTGTGCGTAGCAGATTATCGATGACGATACCGATAAAAATCGCACTGTATAATGCTGTGACTAGAGCCAACCAAGGAGACCCTTCAATAAGGAAATAAAGCACCACAGGTCCCCAGACTAACAATCCACCGACGACAGGTATAAATGAGGTAATAGCGAAGGCCAAGCCAAGGAATAACCAAGGTAAGCCGAATACCAGCATCAATAGGCTAAAAGCCAGACCTTGAATCATGGCAACGCCCAACACACTTACGGTGAGGACATTTGACAGGGCAGCAAAGCGCCTGAGAATAAAGTGATCGAGATTATTCGATAAGGGTGATAGGTTAACTAGGCGTTTAATGAAGCTTTGCCCGTCTCGATAAAAGAAGAACAGACTGAATAAGGCAATGGCCATAAAGCCAATAAAACTGGTGATACCACTGAATAGATTGCTTGCTACCCATAGGCTTAATGCTTTGGTTTTTTCAACAATGGTAGGTAGTTGTTGTTCGATGGTCTGAACCACGCTATGCTGTAAATCCTCTGGTAGTGGTGTGCTCGCTAACAAGCGCTGTTCGAGTTCACGAATAGACGCTGGAGATTGTTGCCCTAACCAGTTTTGTAGCTGATTGAAAACTTCTGCTCCCATACGTCCGCTTTCTGCCAATAAATAGCTGATGGGCAAAAAAACGACCAGAAAGGCTGCCGTTGTCATTAACATGGCCGCTCGGTTTGCATTCATGCGAGGTTTAACACTCAGCTTCTGAAACAAGGAGTAGCTACTGGTGGCTAGGAGTAAGGCAAATAAAAATGCCGGAATGAATTGGTTAAATAACCAAATGAGCGAAACCAAGGCGATGAGCAATAACGCCAAGAGAAAACTTTCTTCGTAGGGATGTTTTTGCTGCATGACCTTTGACCTTTATGATTATTCGTTAAACAGTGTTTCACCGCGCATGAGATCTTCTAAGGTTTCTCGAGTACGTACGCATTGATGCTGATCACCATCAATCATGATTTCTGCCGCCCTAGGACGCGTATTGTAGTTAGAACTCATGACGAACCCATAAGCGCCTGCCGATAAAACAGCAATATAATCATTGGGTTGCGATGTTAGTTGGCGTGATTTTCCTAAAAAATCGCCTGTTTCACAAACAGGCCCCACCACATCGACTGATTGAGCCTCTTGCCTGTTATCGCACACATCGACAATCGCTTGCCATGCATCGTAAAGGGCAGGGCGAATCAAATCGTTCATCGCGGCATCAATGACCATAAACGACTTGCCTTCATTTTCTTTCAACAACTCTACTTTACTCAGTAGCACACCGTTGTTGCCGACAATCGCTCGTCCAGGTTCTACCAGAATTTCCATGTCGGGTTGCTGAATGGCACTTAACAAAGCTTGCACATAAGCTGCAGGTGTGGGAGCTTGATCAGTGTCTTGATAATCAATACCCAAACCACCACCCATGTCAATATGATGTAGTGTCATCCCTTCGGCATTGAGTTGCTGTTGAAAAGCAAGGACACGTTTAGCCGCTTCTTGAAGTGGTGCTAAATCGAGCAGTTGCGAACCAATGTGGCAGTCGATACCTTGCACCGATAAATGGGCGGAAGCGGCAGCATAGCGATAGAGTGCCAGTGCTTGTGTAAAGGAAACGCCAAACTTGTTTTCTTTGAGTCCTGTTGAAATATAAGCATGGGTTTTAGGATCTACATCGGGGTTAACACGAATAGAAATGGGAGCAGCCGTGTTCAATGTTTTTGCGACCGTTTCCAATCGGTAAAGCTCTGCTTCTGATTCGACGTTAAAGCACTTAATGCCGCTTTGCAAAGCGAAACGCATTTCCGCTTCGCTTTTGCCGACACCAGAAAAAACCACTTTGCTGGCATCGCCACCTGCTTTCAGTACACGCGCCAATTCACCACCCGAAACAATATCAAAGCCCGCTCCCGCTTGCGCTAAGGTCTGTAGCACAGCCAAGTTGCTATTCGTTTTAACGGCATAACAGACTAAATGCGGTTGCTGTGCAAACGCCCTATCAAATGCTTGCCAGCGTTGACGAATGCCTTGGCGACTATAAACATAACAGGGTGTGCCATAGTGTTCAGCAATCTGTTGTAGATTAACTTGGTCCATGTAAAGCGCGCCGTTGTGACGATGAATAGGGGTAGTGTTCATAAGTTTTCTTTGTTGTGCGTTAATGAAGAAGGGTTAAGGGGTTTGTTCGCATCAGATGGAGGTGGTGATAGATTGCCTTTTTTTCCGCAGCCTGTCAGCATCAGTAATAATAAGGTTGAGACTAACCAAACATTCATAATGTTATTCCATAAATAGATAGGTTTATTTTACTGTAATTTAAGGTTTTTGGTGGCTTTTTGGCACTGCTTTTGCTGAAATATTCATCAAGATGTGCTGATTAGTAAGGCATGTTATGGTTTCACGTGAAACGCTATGATATGCTAACTAGAATTGTCGCTAATGCCCATAGCTGACCTCTGATATTTTATAACGCTAAGGATGTCATTTCATGCGAAATGTTCGCCGCCACTTTCGACTGGATGTGGTTATACCTGCTGTAATTAAGCTTGCTGACCAAAATGAAGTGGTTCGTTTGGTTGTGCCTGAGTTGGCCAGTGGTCAGTGGCAGTCATCCGAAGCAGGTTATGATCAGCAGTTGTCACAATTTAATCAAGCCTTGTTAGCTGAAAATGAATTGGCGGGTAAGGTGGTTGGTGATTTGGTGTTGCGTGTTAATTTGTTATGCGAAGCCATTATTCATTTAGTGCAAGGCAACGTTATTTACGATCAAATTGAGTTTTACAAAACACGTCGAGGAAAAACGCCTCTAGCGATGCAACTAAAGCCAGGTAGTGCGACTGCGGATTTATTGCGCTCTTTTAATGCTAAGTTGGATTTTTACTTTGATTTAATCGATAAGGCGATTAACAAATGTTACGCCGATTATTTACAAGCCTTGGCGCACAGTGAGTTTGTCTTTGATGAAAAGCTAACCTATTTGACTGAAAAAGCGGTTCATGGTAGTTTGCTGGCTAAGTCGGTGTTGCAGATGGATGAAAAGCTAACGCGCCATGTTCCTTTTTTGGTTAAGTTTCGTCAAGAAGTGAGCTATTTGGTGGACAAGAATGCTTGGCCATTAAGGAAGTTAAATCTGAGCGCGGGTGGTGTTGGGTTTATTAGTCAAAACCCTTATCCTAAATTTGCCCGCTTGCAGATAGATTTTCGTTTTCCAACCCTAGGTAAAGCAGAAGTGTTTAACATGACGGGAAACATTGTCAATAATCGTCCAGTTCCTGAGGGCTACTATATTGCGGTTGAGTTTACCAATGCCAGCGAAACCATACAGCACCGAATTATTCTACAATTGCAAAATGAAGAATTAAACCAATTGATTGCTTGGCAACGGGGGCGTCGTTCTAACGCATCGTCTCATCAAGATTCAATGTTAGCAGGTTTGTGAAATGGCGCTACTACATCTGTATGAAAATTACTTGATTCGCCAGTTGCCGCCTAACGCACAACGTGCCGCTGAAGCCTTACTAGCAAAAACATCCTTAGCTGAATTGCTTGCCTTGCGTGAAGAAAATCGTATCGATTTGTTTTTAATAGATCAAAACAAAGTGCCACACGAGTTGTGTCCAGAGATTTTGCGCGCCGTGTTATTGGCGCGGGTTAGTTACTTTGAACCCTCGCCCTTGTTAGATCAAGAGAAGATTTTGCTGTTGGTCAAGTTGGCGGTGGAAACCGTTGGCTTTTCACTATCAACGCCACTGCCACAAATTGTGAACGCCATCAAAGCCGACTACCCGCGCTTAACCAAGTGGTTGGCATTAATGGCGCAAAGCTTGGCAAAAGTTAAATCAGCACAACCCAAGTCAGCTGAGGTTAAATAAACCACTGGATAAGTAGCGATCACCACGGTCACAGACAATACAGACAATGGTCGCGTTTTCCAGCGATTCCGCCAGACGTAGTGCGCAGGTCATCGCACCGCCTGACGAGACGCCACTGAAAATACCCTCCTCTTTGGCTAACCGTCGCATGGTATTTTCGGCGCTGAATTGATCTACATCCATCACCAAGTCCACGCGATTGGCATCGTAAATACTGGGTAAGTATTCTTCAGGCCAGCGGCGAATGCCTGGTATTTGAGCGCCATCGGCAGGTTGTACGCCCACAATTTGAATAGCAGGGTTTTGTTCTTTTAAGAACATGCTGGTGCCCATGATGGTTCCTGTGGTACCCATTGCGGAAACAAAATGCGTGACTTTTCCAGCAGTCTGTCGCCAAATTTCTGGTCCTGTGGTGAGGTAATGCGCCATCGGATTGTCTGGGTTGGCAAATTGATTGAGTAAGAATCCATTGCCATGGGCTTGCATGGATAAGGCTAAATCGCGAGCGCCTTCCATGCCTGTTTCACGTGAAACAAGAATCAACTCAGCGCCATAAGCAGCCATCGCATCCTTGCGTTCCTGTGTCATATTGTCTGGCATAATCAGCTTAATTTTATAGCCGCGCATGGCTGCTACCATGGCTAACGCAATGCCCGTATTACCACTGGTGGCCTCAATCAACGTGTCGCCTGGGCGAATAGTGCCGCGTTTTTCGGCTTGTAAAATCATGTTGAAAGCAGGGCGATCTTTAACCGATCCCGCTGGGTTGTTGCCTTCCAGCTTGGCTAAAATAACATTGCCACGAATGTCTTGGTATAGGCGTTGAACGGCAACTAATGGAGTATTGCCGACAGTATCCGCTAAGCTAGGGTAAGACATGATTCATCACTCCTGCGACTGATTAACATAAAGCAAGTCCCACACACCATGTCCTAAGCACTGACCGCGACGCTCAAATTTGGTTTCGGGACGGTAGCTGGGTTTAATGGAGTAATTGCCCTGTTCTGCACTGTTGGTGAAGTGAGGAAAAGCATCCATCATTTCCAGCATCCATTCGGCATAAGGTCGCCAGTCGGTAGCGCTATGAAAAACGCCATCGGCTTTAAGGCGAGAATGTAACAGCTCCAAAAAAGGTACTTGCACAATACGGCGTTTGTGATGTTTGGTTTTGTGCCAAGGATCGGGGAAAAACAATAATACGCGCGCCAAGCTGTGTGGCGTTATCATGTGTTTTAATACCTCAACCGCATCGTGGCTCATAACACGAATATTGGTTAAACCAAGTTGTTGTACTTGATTCAACAGGCTACCGACACCAGGACGATGCACTTCGATGCCAATAAAGTTAATGTCAGGCATGCTAGCGGCCATGTGCGCTAAACTATGCCCCATGCCAAAACCGATTTCAAGCCAAACTGGGTTATCATTAGCGAAGAGCTCGGTAAAGTTGAGTTGGTGATCGGCTTGGTAATCGATGCCAAATTTCGGTAAGAGTTCGTTGAGTGCTCTTTCTTGTGCGGGGGTACATCTGCCCTCTCGACGGACAAAACTTTTAATTTCACGGCGGTAAGGTGTATCGCTGTTTTGCGGTTGAGGAAGGCTCTGTGTCTCAGTCATGGGAAGAAGGTTCCTTTAGTGAACGGTTATTGGCATGGTTCGATCATTATGGTCGTCACGATTTGCCTTGGCAACACCCAGCTACACCTTATCGGGTGTGGGTGTCTGAGGTGATGTTACAACAAACGCAAGTGGCAACAGTGATTCCCTATTTCGAGCGCTTTATGGCGCGCTTTCCTTGTGTTGAGGCTTTGGCGGGTGCATCCGTAGATCAGGTATTAGCCTTGTGGAGCGGACTAGGCTATTATGCCAGAGGGCGTAATTTGCATAAAGCGTCACAACAAGTTATGCGCGATTTTCAAGGACGCTTGCCTGACTCAGCTGATGAGTTAATGCGTTTGCCTGGCATTGGTCAATCAACGGCCCATGCTATTTTATCGTTAGCTTACCAACAACCCAAGGCAATTTGTGATGGTAATGTGAAACGAGTGTTGGCTCGATGGTTAGCCCTTCCCTTACCCATCGAATCGACAGAAGCACAGCAGTGTTTGTGGCAAGTGGCTGATGAGTTGCAAAGTCATCAGCGCCCCAAAGATTACACTCAAGCGATTATGGATTTAGGCGCTACCCTGTGTACCCGAACTAAGCCAGACTGTGAACGGTGTCCCTTAGCGCAGGATTGTGCTGCCAGGCGCAGTGATCAAATAGTTACTTATTGGCCACTACGTAAAGCTAAAGCCATTAAATCTATTCATGATGTTCATCTTTATTTGCACTTATCAGCAGAGGGTGCGGTATGGTTAGAAGCACCGCAACAACAAACGGGTATTTGGGGTGGCTTGTACCAATTGCCACAAGCTCCGTTAGTTCATTCAAAAGATTCATTTAGGCTATTAAGTCCGATTAAACATGTTTTCACGCATCAAGTATGGCAGATTAAGCCCTACGTTTTCGTCATGACGCAGAAAGCGCATGAGCAGCAGTTATCTAATAATGGCTTATGGTATAATCCTAACCAAATCAATCAATCCGTTGCAAGACCCGCTGTGGTGGATAAGTTGCTGAAATATTGGGAAGACTCTAACAATATGACTTCGTTTAATTTTTAGAGTTTCCGTTTAGTTTTAGTTCTGGTGAAAGGGGTTTACGAGTGTCTTAACTGTCATGATAAGCAACCCCTTCCCCAACCCTCTAGTGTAAGTAGAGGTTAGTTTGTTCACTTGTATCAAGGAAGTTTATTATGAGTCGTCGTGTATTTTGTGCACGTTTGAAGCAAGAAGCAGATGGCCTGCCTTATCAACCTTATCCAGGTGAATTGGGCGAACGTATTATCAACGAAATTTCGGCCGAAGCATGGAAGCAGTGGTTGGCACAGCAAACGATTTTGATTAACGAATACCGCCTGTCCTCGATGGATCCTAAGGCTAAACTTTTTTTGCGTGAGCAAATGGAAGAGTTTTTGTTTGGGGATGCTAACCTTGCTATGCCAGAAGCCTACAAACCCAGTTAACAGAACATGATCATTAAACCGCAACAACAACTGCTGGACGTGTATGTCGGTCGGCAACCCATTTTCAATCGTGAGATGCAACTCTATGCTTATGAGTTGCTCTTTCGTAATGGGGATGGTCAGAATGCAGCCTCGGTAACCGCCCAAGACTCTGCTACAGCGCAGGTCATTGTGAATGCGTTTGCTGAAATCGGTTTGTCGAACTTAGTCGGACAACAAAAAGCCTTTCTCAATTTTACAGAACAGTTTTTATTGGCGGAAAATAATAGTATTTTCCCAATAAACCAAGTGGTTATTGAATTATTAGAGACGATTCAACCAACGCCTGCGGTGATTAGTGCGGTATGTGGGCTGCGCGAGAAAGGGTATACCATTGCGTTAGATGATTTCTTTTACAGTGATGCGTTTAAGCCGTTAATTGCCTTGGCGAATATTATTAAAATTGACATTCTGGCTGTTGGCGTACGGCAGCTTCGCCAACACGTACAAGCCATACGTGCAACCAATGCTTCGGTTCGTTTGTTAGCGGAAAAAGTGGAAACACAGCCACAATTTGAGTTATGCAAAGCTTTGGGAATGGATTATTTTCAAGGCTACTTTTTTGCTCGTCCGCAAATTGTGAAAGGACATGGCTTAGCCAACAATAAGCTTGCCATTCTGAATCTTTTGGCCAGTGTCTATGACCCTGATATTGATATGGGAGCGTTGGCCGAAATTATTGGTCACGATGTCGGATTAACCCATAAATTATTAGCTTTTGTACGTAGTCAGCCCTGAAAAACAGCCTATCTATTTGATAATAAATAATAAAACTGAAAA
>CAYQEZ010000029.1:0-23236 GCA_964416645.1 uncultured Francisella sp.
AGTTTTATTATTTATTATCAAATGGATAGGCTGTTTTTCAGGGCTGACTACTTAGCCAAACAACACAAAACAACGAATCACGACACTGTCTAGCCCATAAAACGGCTATTTATTTTCTCCATATCTACTCATCTAACCAAGTTTTTCGCTAAAATAGCTCAATTAATAATGGCATCAAAACGTTAACTCCCTCTTTTTGCAAAGGACCGCGCACTCGTGATCGATGAAAACGGCTATCGACTCAATGTTGGTATCATATTGGTCAACCGACAGAACCAACTGTTTTTGGGTCGCCGTATCGGTCATGATGATGCTTGGCAGTTCCCGCAAGGCGGAATTCGTGCACATGAAACCCCACAACAAGCCTTATTTCGTGAACTAAAGGAAGAAATCGGTTTAGAGCCGCGTCATGTACGCATTCTTGGCAAAACCCAAGACTGGCTATGCTATAACCTACCACGACGCTTAATTCGCCACAATGCCTCACCAATTTGCATAGGTCAAAAACAACGCTGGTTTATGTTGGGGTTGGTGGGCGACGAACAAGCGATTAACCTTAAAGCCTCGGACTCGCCCGAATTTGAAGAATGGCGCTGGGTTCCCTATTGGCAACCCGTACATGAGGTAGTTAATTTCAAAAAAAACGTCTATCAACAAGCGCTGGTTGAACTAGAAGAATCACTCATTCGTTACTGGCAACCGCATCGATAAAGTGTTTAGCTTCTGATACATCATCAAGTTTTACAGATTCACGCCGATAAAAAAACATCGTTTTTTATGCGGACACCATCATGCTAAAGCCCCTATTCAGTTTAATCTTACTGTTTCCTCACCTCGCCTGGACAGCAACGCCTTCAGACTTCTCTCTCTTAGGCATAAAAGTAAGCGAACTGTCGCAAAGCGAAATTCGTCAAGCCTTGTATAAATGGGATGGGATCATGAAGCCACAGGTTTCGTTGCACAGCAAACAAACAGATCGCTTTTATCCGGTCAATATTCTTAGAGAAACCTACCGCATCGATTTTCGCTATGAACTCGACGGTAGTTTTTCGAGTTTACAAATTCGCTATCGTCCTTACCACAGCGAATACAAGAACAGTGGCTTACCACTCAGCATCAAAGACGTGCGAGCACAGTTAGAACCGACGATTGGTAGTCCTACCAGTCGTGTCAGACGAACCGAGTCGGTGTTGCAAAGTTACGAAAGTTATCGTTGGGAAGATGAACAAGTTAGCATTACGCTCGACTTTGAAGACCAACAACCAGGTCGCCCAATTGTGTTGCATCTGCGCAAGAAAAATACAACCTTAGAGAGCAATTACCGCAGCTGAAGAGCGAAAGAACTGAGTATACACGCGCCAACCTAAGCCAATGGCTGCCACGCTCAATCCAATCACAAAACTCAACCAAAAGCCAGTGATACCCAGCCAAACGCCTGATTCGGTATTCCAAGCGCCATAGCACAAATAAAAACCTACAGGTAAGCCAATACCCCAATAGCTCACCAACGTCACCCACATGACCGAGGTCGTATCGCCAATTCCCCGCAATGCACCCGCACAAGCCACTTGTAAGGCATCCGATATTTGGTAGAGTGCAGCCATCCACAGCAAGGTAACGGCAATCAACACAACCTGACTGTCTTGCGTATAAAGCGCGACGATTTGCTGCGCAAACAACCAAGTCAACACCGCAACCAGTGCGCCTAGCGCAACCGATATCCACAAGGCTGACGCAATCGCCATGCGTACTTGCTCCGATTCTCCAGCACCTGTTAACTGCCCGACGCGAATCGTCAGCGCCATGGCTAAAGACAAAGGCAGCATAAAAATCAGTGCGGTAAAACTAATGGCTACTTGATGTGCTGCGAGCGCATCGGTACCTAAGGGCGTGACCAAAAAAGCAATAAAGGTAAACAACCCTACTTCAAACAAAATGGCCCAGCCAATTGGTACGCCAACACGCAATAATTGCGATAAGCCTAACCACTCAGGCAAACGCCATAACTTCGCCTCTTGGCGATAAGCTAGATAACGTGGATGTGCCCAATATAACCACCAGCCGACCAATGCCATGGCCAAATACACTAAACTGGTTGCAAAACCACACCCCACGCCGCCCAGCGCAGGAATCGGTCCATAGCCATAAACAAAAATCGCATTTAAGGGGATGTTTAACAAAAAGCCGATGAATGATAACCCCATGGTAATTTTGGTTAAACCATGCGCCTCATGAAAGAAACGAACCACCTGAAATAACAGTGCAGGCAAAGCTCCCCAGGCCAAAGCCTGAATATAGTCCACGGCAATATCATAAACCGCTGCTTCTAGCGTAAAAAACCGCATCCACCAAGATGAGGACAATAAAATCATCAGCGTGAGCACTGTCAGCATTAAAGCCAACCAAATACCCTGCATCACGGAAGCTTTGACTGCCGATTTATCTTGCTTACCCACTGCTTGAGCAATGCGAGGGGTAAGCGCCAGCAACACACCACTCATGAATAAAAATGTCGGTAGCCAAACAGCCGACCCCAAAGCAACACCTGCTAAGTCAAGCTTACTGACGCTACCAGCCATCATGGTGTCAACAACGCCCATGCCCGTTTGCGCTAATTGACCAGCAACCAGTGGCAAGCTTAGCCACAGTAAGAGTTTAATTTCTGACCAATTAAGCTTCATCATCGACCTGTGCGCTTGGCTCAAGATAAAGCTGACCTAAAGCACAACTGAATAAGCGCACCACACCCATCCAAATGATCGATCCAACTAAGCCCATCGCAACTAAAATCGGCACGCCGAGCAGTAAATCAATCAATTGCAACTGACCACTATCAGCGTAACCAGCAAAGTCTTTTGCAATAAAAACATAAAGCAACCAGACCAAAAAAACGGCCAATGCACCCCAGCGTTCTAATCGCCACCAAAAACCTTGCGCTCGACCAAAACGCCATAACTCTTTAGTGCAGGGCATGGTCATTCCTTGTTGGCTTTTCATACCAATAGTGATTGGCAGATGATAAAACAGCAGGCACACGCTTAGTGACACCACAGAGTAATTCATAACTGATGGTATTGGCGGCTTGGGCTAAGCGCTCAATGGGCAATCCCTTACCCCAAAGCACCACGGGATCACCAACGTCAACCGCTTCTAGGTGAGACACATCCACACTAATCATGTCCATCGACACGCGACCAACAATCGGTGCTTGACGACCATTCACCAACACCAAAGTACCCGAGGGAATATGACGCGGATAGCCGTCACCATAACCCGCCGCAATAATCGCTAACTGAGTAGTTTGGGTTGCTTGCCAACTGCCGCCATACCCCACAGACTCGCCCGCAGCCACCTGCTTCACTGCAATAACGCGCGTTACTAAGGTCATCACGGGTTTTAAATCCAACTCCTCAATACTGGTTTGCGAAGGGCTGACGCCATACATCATAATGCCGGGTCTAACCCAATTACCATGACTTTCGGGCAAGTGAATGATGGCTGCAGAATTCGATAGACTAATGGCTAGCGGATCGGGCAAATAGGTCAGTAACTGTTTAAATTGATCCAATTGTGTTGCATTGGCTGGATCATTTGGCTCGTCTGAACTGGCAAAATGCGTCATCAAGCGCAAGGGTTGAGCTAAACAACTTAACCCCTGCAATTGATGCCAAACTCGCGCTACTTCACTTGGAGCAAAGCCTAAACGATGCATGCCCGTATCGACCTTAATCCATATCACCAGGTTATGACAGCCACGATGGGTTTTGAGCATGGCAATTTGCTCGTCCGAATGAACCACTAGCTCTAAACGCTGTTCAACCACATCAGTCAACTCACTGGCACAAAAGATACCCTCAAGCAGCACAATCGGGTGGGTAACACCTAAATGACGCAATGCTAAAGCCTCATCCACCGATGCCACCGCAAAAGCATCCGCCTCCGATAAGCAAGGAGCCATCAGCTCAATACCATGCCCGTAAGCATTGGCTTTAACCACTGCCATAATCTTTGTTTCTGGCGCCATAGCTCGAATGCGTTGCAAATTATGACGCGCTGCTTCACAATCAATCAGCGCACAAATCGGTCTAGCCACTATTCATCCACCCAACCGCTACCCTGAGCAAAATTCTCGAAACGGGTAAATTCGCCCATAAACGTCAGTAATACCTTACCGATCGGACCATTACGCTGTTTACCAATAATCACTTCGGCAACGCCTTTCTGATCCGTATCAGGGTGATAAACTTCATCACGATAAATAAACAAAATAATGTCTGCATCCTGCTCAATCGCTCCCGATTCACGCAAATCGGACATTTTTGGGCGCTTATCGGGACGTTGCTCCAAACTACGATTCAGCTGTGAAAGCGCAATGACCGGCACCTCCAACTCCTTAGCCAATGCCTTTAACGAGCGTGAAATTTCCGAAATTTCCTCGGTGCGGTTATTGTTCGGTGAATTCCCACGCATCAACTGTAAGTAGTCAATAACAATCAATCCTATATCGTGTTCACGCTTCAAACGACGTGCGCGTGCGCGCAACTCCAACGGCGACAAACCAGCCGTTTCATCGACATAGATGGGCGCATCGGTTAAGCGTGAAATGGCAGAGGTTAATCCTGACCAGTCTTGTTGGCTTAATTGCCCTGTACGTAATTTCTGCGCTTCAATGCGACCCACCGACGAAATCATCCGCATCATCAATTGCTCGCCTGGCATCTCTAAGCTGAATACCGCAACGCCCTTTTTACCTTTAATGGCAACATTTTCCGCCACATTCATGGCAAAGGTGGTTTTACCCATCGAAGGACGACCGGCAACAATGACTAAATCGCCTTTCTGTAATCCCGCTGTTTTGGCATCAAAGTCTTCGTAAAAAGTTTGAATACCTGTTACCTGATTCGGATTTTCGTATAAATCACTAATGCGTTCGACACACAACTTGAGCAAATCTTTACTACTGGCATAGCTTTTTTTACCCGACTGACCTTGTTGTGCCACATCAAAAATCAGCTTTTCGGCCGTATCAATCACATCCAGCGCACTTCTACCTTCAGGTAAAAACGCCATATTCACCGCTTCTGTTCCAGCTGTGATCAGCTTACGTAATAATGCTTTCTCACGCACAATCTGTGCATAGACACGTATATTCGCTGCACTCGGCGTTGAACTTTCCAGAGAAGCAAGATAGGCAATACCGCCTGTTTCTTCAAGCAGGTTATGGCTTTTAAGCACATCGGCAAGCGTGACTAAATCAAAGGAAATGGACTTTTGCGCCAACTGAAACATGGTACGCCAAATCAACTGATGTGCATGACGGAAAAAATCCGCTTCGGTTAAGGTTTCAGCAACATGATCCCAACTGCTGTTATCAATCAACAACCCACCCAAAACCGATTGTTCTGCTTCTATGGCATGTGGGGGAACTTTTAATTGTTCAGAAAGTTGTGTCAGCGGCGTATCGGTTGCGTTTACTTTGGCCATGAAATCTCTTCATTAATGTCAGAAATAAACCCAATTATTGGGTTTAATATAGCTTCGTATTATAGCCTAAGCGGCAAAAAAGAAAGGAGCCTTTCGGCCCCTTTCTCTCAATCAACGTTAAACGAACAACTTACGCTGCTTTAACATCAACCGTAATGGTCGCATTCACATCAGCGTGTAACGCTAAAGTCAATTCAAAAGTACCAACCACGCGAATCGCACCATCTGGCATTTGGACTTGACGACGTTCAACGGTGAAGCCTTGAGTTTCCAAAGCATCAACCACGTCTTGCGTACCAACCGAACCGAACAACTTACCTTCGTCGCCCGCTTTCGCTTCGATGACCACAACCAAGCCTTGCATTTTTTCATGCAATGCTTGTGCATCGGCTAAGGCTTGAGCTGCAGCAGCTTCAAGTTCAGCGCGACGTGCTTCGAAAACTTCTACGTTAGCCGCAGTTGCCATCTTAGCTTTACCATTAGGAATTAGGAAGTTACGCGCGTAACCGCCTTTAACGGACACCACATCACCCATGGCGCCCAATCCTTTAACTTTTTCCATCAGAATGACATTCATTGTCTGTTCCTCTATCTAGGATTGTGAATCCGACGCGATTTTATCGCGCCAGTTTATCCAATTTTCTAACCAACCGAGCGTTGCTACCATCATCATCATCTGCGGTAACACGCCCAATAATACATAAATAAGTATCAACCAACCTTTGCTGACTTTTTTCACGCTTTGCCAAAAGTGGATCAGCGCTAATCCTTGCAACATAAACACCAAACTCAACACACCCAAAGCGTCTTGGATCAACGATTGCTCTGGCATAAATAGCACCAGTGCCAACATCAGCGCCATCAACCCTGCCAAACTATTACCTAAAGCAATAGCCTGAAACTCCTTTGAAAAAGGCGTCATGTCATACAAGCGCGTCTGCCACCAGCGCGCCAGCAACACCATACTAATCCAAACCATTAACAGCCCCATTGCCACCAACATCGTTAGTACAGCAGGCAACTGTTCAACCAGCAAACTGGCCGCTTGCGGTTCAATCGCTAAGCCTTGCGCTTGCCAGCCTTCAAGCAACTGACGCATGGTTTCCAGCCAGAAAGCTTGCGGTGAATCTATCCAAAGATAAACCAACACCAAAGCTCCCAGCATTAATCCCGTTGCCACTTGCAGCATACGAGACAAGGAAGCCGAAGCACCCAAAATCACAGCCAACGCAAATGCTGGCAACCAAAACTCTAGCAATGCCAAACCAAAAGCCGACCATTGATCGGTAAATACCGCCAATAAGGCCGCGCCTGCCAAACTGGCTAATAAGGCTCTACTACCTGGCACTAAGCCAGCAGCCAAGGTTACTAAGGCAATCGATGCGCCTGAAAGCACACCAATAGGTGAAAGAACAAGGGTTGCTGCACCCAGCATCGCTGACCACATAAGCGCTTGTTGCGGCGACTTCATAATGGTGTTAGCTAAAAACAGCATAGTCAATTAAAACTGAATGAACAGATATTATTTATGTTGATCAGAAAACGGCAACAAGGCTAAGTAGCGCGCACGTTTGATGGCAGAAGCCAACTGACGCTGATAGCGAGCACTTGTACCTGTAATACGACTTGGAACAATTTTACCTGTTTCGGTAATATAGCCCTTTAACAAAGTAACATCTTTGTAGTCGATTTCTTTAGTTGCATCTGAACTAAATTTGCATACTTTTTTACGATAAAAACGTGCCATGCTGATTACTCCTCACTACCGCGACGATCATTACGATCTGAATCACGCTCGCGACGTTCGCCGCGCTCGCTGCTTTCACGACGCATCATCGGAGATTCTTCCGTGATGGCTTCGTCACGTTGCATAATCATGTTACGCAACACAGCATCGTTGTAATAGAAAGCATTGTCTAGCTCAGCCACTACTTCTGGAGTCGCCTCGATATTCATCAGAATATAATGCGCTTTGTAAGCTTTCTTGATTGGGTAAGCCAATTGACGACGACCCCAATCTTCTAAACGGTGAATCTTACCGCCCTTACCTTCGATAACGGCACGGTAACGGTCTACCATAGAGGTTACTTGCTCGCTCTGATCAGGGTGAACAAGAAACACAATTTCATAATGACGCATGAATGCTCCTTATGGATCAATGTATTAATTTACATGAGTCAACACCAAAAACCTCTGTTGACAAGGAGGATGTACTCCCAAAAAGTACAAGCGCAAGATTTTAACACGCAAACAAGGCTTTAGCAAGCAAATAGCCTGCACTGGTCATTGACTTAGCCGGAATTAGGCGTTAAAATGCTTGAATAAATTGACCGAGGTACCCCATGAAAATTCTATCTTCTTTGAAATCTGCTAAAACACGTCATAAAGACTGTCAAGTTGTTCGTCGCCGTGGTAAGGTTTATGTAATTTGCAAAACCAACCCAAAATTCAAAGCGCGTCAACGTTAATTCGTTCCGAGCAGAATGCAAAAAGCGACCAACTTGGTCGCTTTTTTGTTTTCATTAGTTTGACATCACTCCTGCGGATGATAAAACCGCTGATTCACCGGTTTATAAGCCTTGAACAATGAAAACCCTTGCTCACTAATTTGCCACGTCATGGCACCCTGCTGTTGTGTTGCATAAATTTGGTGCGCCCAGCCAGAAGGAACGAAATTACCCGCACTGATCCATAAATCCACCTTACTAGATGAGACGCTGGGCTTTTCACTCAATGCGGGCGTAATAATAGGCATATACTGTGGCCAATCATTCGCTTTAGGCGTCTGAAAACTCAAGGCAAAAGCGGGCAACGAATGCTGAGTATTCATCAGCAACCAGCACTGTCCCTGCTCCGACCACCAACCTTGTATCGGTAAAGCGTCTATTGCTGATGCCGTTTCACCCTGTAAGCAAGATTCGCTCGATAGTGTCTTTTCCACACTCATGCGTTGTTTGAGTAAACTCAATCCTTTTTGCTCAGCTTCGTTATTATTGCTCATCACCACACCAGCTAAACGCTGTACACCCAAAGCCGTTAAACTGGGCAAAATGATGGTTTCCATACTGTGCGACTTGCCTTGCTGATTGCCCGTACCCAACAACCAATCTCCTTGAGGTGTTTGCCATATGGCTACCACTTGGTTACGACCCATATCGAGCAAAGTCAATCCTTGCAACTCGTCGGGTAAACCATGCCACCAAGCCGTTGGCGAGAGCAACAAAACTGCCATTGGCCAAGTGGCTATTTCACTGAGTATTTTCCACACTAATGCCCACAACTGCTCAGTCAGTTGACTTAACAGCGTCGCTAAACTGGGAGCGATCCAAGCCAGCCAAGCGATGATTAACAGCAAGGGTACGAGCAACCATTCAATAATCGGTGAGGTCAGTAAGTTAGCTAAAGCGGAATAAGTGGGAATCTGTTGAAAGAAAAACATTAAAAAAGGCGCTAACAACACACTCATACCTAAATGTAACCATATTAAGCGCCGAAGCCTTCCCCCTTCAATCTTCAATATCCACAACAAAATAGCCGTAGCAATAAATGACAACCAAAAACCAACTTGCATTACCGCGTCAATATCCCACAGCAGCACTGCAATTAATGCCCATGAGAGGGTAAGTAACGGATGTATATCTCGTTTTAACCATACCGCCAACATCAGTACCAAAAACATAATCAACGCGCGCTGTACAGGCACATTCAGCCCCGCCAATAGGGCAAAACTCACTGCTGAGAGTGTTGCCACCACCGATGCAACCAATACAGCAGGAACACGCTGAGATGGCGCTAGTTTCCACAAACCCAATCCTAAAAACCAAGCCAAACCCGCAATGAGACTGATGTGTGTACCCGAAACTACCGCCATGTGCAGCGTGCCAGTGTCGCGCAATACGCGCCATTGCTCATCGGAAACACCACTCACCTCACCCAACACCAAAGCAACAGACAAGCCGGTAAAGGCACTATCGGCAGGCAATACCGTTAACAGTTTCTGCATAACCAACCAACGCCAGGATTGCCAATGCCAACCGCTTTCACTGGGTTCCGACTCGATCAATCGAACCACCAATCCCGTTGCTTGAATGTTCTGCGCAAACAGCCAAGCGGAAAAATCGATACCAGCTGGATTGTAACGCCCTTGCGTTTCACGCAATCTCAGCTCAAGCGACCACTCCTCACCAGCCAGTGGCTCTCTGCTATGGGGAAAGGTTAATAAAATTTGAGCATGGGTTAATGCAGGAGAAGGAGCATCCACCAATCGAGTGAGCACCGACCAACCAGAGGCTGTGCGCTTAGCAATACCGTCCACCACCACTTGCGCAGGAAAGGTTGTATTCAACCAAATCGAAGGAATAGTTTGTGCTTGCCAGTGCAGCATGCGTTCGTGCATCAATCCGCCACCTAATGCAACACCTAACAACACATAAGCAATAACGCGCTGTGTTGTTTTAAGCCACAAGCTGAGCGAAAACAACCCCATGACAAGCCAGAAGAAACGCCAAATAGGTGCAGGCGTTTCACTAAGCTGCGCCAAACCAATAGCACTGGCTGTCATGGCTAGCGCCAACCAAAACACCCACGGACGGTAGGTGCTGCTAGATGCCTGCTGTAAATTAAGCGCTGAGCGACTCGTCATCGTGTTCAACAGGCAAGGGGTTCATTTGCTCTAAGGCTTGCAAAACCTGCTCATTCACCTGTTCCGCTGGCAAGCCCGTCATCATAGCAAGAGCTTCATCTAAATGCGCAACTGGATAGACATGAAATTGCCCCGCTTCGCAAGCACGACGAACATCTTCAGCCAACATTAATGATTGACCATTCACCACTGGAATCAGCACGCCTTGCGAACCCGTTAAGCCACGCATCGCACACAGACGAAAAAAACCCTCAATTTTTTCATTAATCCCACCCACCGCTTGCACATCACCAAACTGATTAATTGCGCCCGTCACGGCAATTTCTTGACGTAGCGGAATTTGCGCAATCGACGACAATAACGCCAAAGTTTCTGCCGCCGAAGCACTGTCGCCTTCAACACCCTCATAAGTCTGTTCCATCACTACGCTGGCGGTCAGTGCCATGCTACGCGAGCGCATAAATCGACCTCGCAAATAGCCTTGCACAATGAGCATGCCTTTACTATGAATGGGGCCAGCCAAATCAACTTCTTTTTCAATATCGACTAATCCATCATTACCAGGTGAGGTTTGTGCACTAATTTTAACTGGCTGTCCAAAAGCCATACGACCGACTTCGTACACGGTCAGCGCATTCACCTGACCGACAGCATCGCCCTTAGTCGCAATAGACAACCAACCCGCCGTGATCGCTTGACGGTACTCAGCTTCCAGTCGACCCGCCTCGTAGCGATCATTATGCATAGCCAGCGTCAAGGCTGGCACATCAACCAATTCATGGTTCAAGTGAATGGCCTCGTCTTGCGCTCGCAACAACAAGGCCTCAAGCTGATCCATACGTAGCGCCAAACGCGTCGCATCCTCGGCCAAACGAGAGGCATAATCACAGCACAGCGCAAGCGCATCGGCTGCGACGTTCATCACCAAATCCGACTGACACCGCGCTAACATCACCGACATCAATGCCTGCTCCATTTCGGTTGTGCGCGGGGCAAAGTCTTCAAATTCAATTAAACGCTCAAACAAGCCAACCACATCACTGTCCGCTTCTTCCAAAGCAAAGAAATGATGCGCCTCACCCACCAATACCAAGCGCAATTGAATCGACCAGTCATTAACCAGCGGCAGGCTATCACTCAGACGATGCGCTTGTATCGCATACCAATCGTCAGCAGAAAGCTTACCCGTTTGCAACACACCTTTAATGATTTGCCACAAACCGCTTACTTGTAATAAAGACGCCACGCGAACAATCAAAAATCCGCCATCTGCGCGATGCAGTACCCCTTCTCGCACATGATTACCAACCGCTGTGCCCAATAATTGCGCCACCGACAACGATGGCTCATAAACCACGGGAACCGCTCGTCCCGTCAGCAAATACTGACTCGATGCCAAGGCTTGCACCTCAGCCACCAACCAATCACGCCAAGCCTCAATACCCTCATCCATCACCATCACATGTTTTTGCCGACGCGAACGCAAAAAAGCCGTTAATGCCGAAGTAGCGCGTGGATGCAGTGTGGAGATACCCGTTAAAGCAGGCGTAATAGAAGCCAAGGATTCGGCTGAGGTATGGGTGTAAAGCTGTTCTGAAGCTAAAGGCGTAATAAATGACGGCATCTTGTCCTATTGGCTGGAAATTTACGGATAGAATGGCTATTCTATCCTATTAACACAGCTTTAGGCTTAACCTAAAGTAGGCTAGCTCTACTTTTTACAATGCAACGGATAAAACAACAGCAATCATTGTCGTTTTTAGCAATTCCCCATTCAAAAACTGGATAACCAGAGCTGCATTTGATCTTGAGTCATAACCCCTAAATGCTTTTGCCGAATATCATGCGTGGCTGATAACAAAACCGTATAGGGTACAGCCAAAGATTTATTACTCAAACGACGTAACAAACTTTCTGCATTGACACTACGCAATACAATTAAGTTTTCTGGCAGTCTAGTTAATTTAGGTATGCTTTCTTGCCAAGTGTCTATGGTGACTAAAATTAAATGCGCATTAGGTTTTTGTTGCGCAAAAGCCATTATCTCTGCTAACTCTTGTTGGCAAGCGGGACAATCACTTTTCCATACAAACAAAAAAGTAGGCTTGCCTAACCATTGCTCAGACGATTGAAATTGCGCTTGCCTATCAATCAACTCAAAAGAAACAGCAAGGACTGGTAAACACCAGCCCAATAATAAGATAAATAATAAGTTAGCAAAAGAATGCATTAGAATTTATATTCACCACCCACAAACAAATGACGACCATGAGTTATCCCCCACATATGAGTCACGTCAATACCGCCATCTTTATTTAACCATAAAGGAGATTCTTTCTTTGTTTGCAATTCGTTGAGTAGGTTATTTATCCCAGCGTAGAGTTTCAAAGATTTATTAATGTTATAACCTAAGCGAGTGTCAACCAGCAAATAACTTGGACTTTTACTTAATTTAGGCGTGCCATCAAAGTTATAACGTTGCGCATCAGGGTTGTTTTTGTAATTACCAAAGCGTGCTAAGTCCATTGCGCCTGTCCAAGTTGCTCTGGTGCGCCACTCCCAAGCACCTGAATCGACATCAAAGCCTAAAAAAGCACGCATTTCAGGACGCGCATAAGCTAAGGGTTCTTCCGACTGATCAAACGCATACTGGGTATATTCTAGCCCACTATTCACATGCAATATGGGCGATAACATGTAACGAATGCTCGTATCTAGAGTTGTAAAAGTCACGGGTTTGCTTACATTGCCTAGCAAGGTAATGGGATTGCCCAAACCATCAACAGCACTAGAATCTACTTTTGCCATATGGTCAATTTGTGTCCAAGTAATGCCACTAGACCAAGTGGTTCGGTCATTTTGTAAACTTAGATTATAAGATGCATTATAGGCACTTTCATAGGTCAAATTGGCATCGCGTACAATTTTAGTGGTATCTAGAATACCATGATCTTGCTCATAAAAAGTGGTTGGCGCACGATAACCTTTACCCAAAGCAAAACGCGATGTCCAATCGGGATTATGGGTATAAGCTAACAGCATGCGCGGACTGGTCACACCACCATAAGCACTATGATTATCATGACGCGCCGAAATATTCACCTCCAAATCGCCACCTAGCGCAAAAAAATCATACTGAGCAAACACACTTGGAATGCGATAGCTATAATTGTCTATGCCCGAATTATCCACGCCATTGGCATCAAATGCTTTAGATTTATGTTCTTCGCCTTTATAAGCAAGCCCTGCAGTAAAGGCACTATCTTGAAATAAGCGTTTCCAACGTCCTTCTAAATAAGATTGATGCTGAACCATGTTGTAAACATGACCTTCATAAAAACTATCTTGCTGATGCTCGGCATATCCAGCGGCTAAACGATAGCTGTTCTTTCCTTGCGTTTTTTCACTAATTAAGGTGGCTTGTGTGCGCTTGGTATCAATCAACTCCGCCATATTGGCAAGACCCCCGTCATAAGGGATTTGTGTGCCGTCGCTTGGGTTAATCCATCCGCCTGCAAAGCTCGATCCACCTGCTCCTTTTGACCAGTTAAATGGATTGCCCATTGTATTAGATTTTATCCTAGCAAAATTGGTTGACTGAGTACCAACCCCACCAGTTCTCTTTTCATCGGCATGATCAATACGCATACGCGTTTGCCAACCTGCCAAGTCTCCCAAACCCACGCCAACACCAAACATGTTACGATGGTAACCAGCCATTTCACTAATACCATTACCGTCGCTATCAATAGCATCATGAGCACGTAGCTGACCGTTAAGACTTAAATATTGTCCTTTATTTTTACCAACCCAACCTTGAAAATACTCTAATTTTTGACTGCCATCTTCGCCCAATTCACCACGCATCATGCCTTCATTTTTCGTAATTTTCTTGGTTACTAAATTGACACTGCCAGCAATAGCCTCTGGTGCAACCAAGCTCATGCCTGCTCCCCTTACTATATCAATACGATCAAGCACATTAACAGGTATGCCTTCTAAACCATACACCGATGACGCTGAAGAGTAGAGTGGGATACCATCAATCATAATGGTGGTAAAGCGACCTGGTAAATTATTTAAGCTGATGTTTTTAGCAGTGCAAATAGAACATTCATTTTGTATATCAACCCCTACTTTATGCGTAATGGCTTCTAACACATTAGACGCACCAGAAGCTCGAATATCCGCTGCACTAATCTGTTCGGTACGCGGCACTTCATCGCCAATAGCAACCAACTTATTTTTTTTGCCTGTTACATTAGCGGCATTGCTTTTCACTTCCACTGTATTCAATTTCTGAGATACTTCTTGTGCAAACGCATGACCCGAAAAAATTAAACCTAAAGATATGGCTAATGGGGTTAGTAATGGCTTATTCATGTTCTATTCCTAAATTTAAAATAATTTATTGGGTATATCTAAGTGCACATCTAATAACCCAATGGGTAGGAAGTTTCACCTAGCGGTGCACTAAAGTGTGAAGGAAGGGGTTGCTAGAAATAGCATGTAACACCTTGATAAAACCCTTTCCTTCAGCTAAAAAACAACATTGGGAATGTCTAAAAACAAGCGAAGCGAGGTTTTTAGAGATTTCCCTATTCTTTCCACCCCGATGCTTTAAGCAATGCTTGATATTGAGCAGATGACATTTCTTGACGCAATTTATGCATGGCTTCTAATTTCATTTCGGTTGCTTGACGGCGCAACAAAGACAGTTCGTCTAATTCTGAAGCAACCGCCTTAACTGATTTTCCTTCTTTAATCACCGCATGCAAAATCGCTTTATCCAATTTTTCAATTTGGTCAACCAATTCATGAACCTTAGGACCAGATGCCATACCTATGGCTTGTATCTGTTTTTTTTGTGCTTCACTAAAAGCATGCTCGCCTTCTAGCTTCATTGCCACTTGCGACAACCCCTTGGGGGTGTTGGTTACCATTAAGCCACAGTTATAACTGCTTTCATGCGACATCGCCAGCATGCTACCCATAGAAAGTATCGCAATGGTTAAAAACGCTATGATATGTTTCATTATTTTATCTTCCTTAAACTCAACCTATTTCTAAAAAAACTTACGCACGCCAGCATAGGCAAAAGGACCGACCTGATACCCCAATGCTGAATCTAATTTGGCATCAAAAAGGTTATCGACACCGCCAAACAGCTCTGTATCTTTCCATTGGTTAGGGCTATAACTCACTTTAATGTGAATGGGTGTGTAACTATCGGTTGCTTTCCGCACGGCTGGGCTAATGCGTGTGTCTGTATATTCTTGATCGCCCACATATTGCGCCATAGCACTAAAACGCCATTCACGATTAGGACGATAAATCGCCATAACACTTGCCTGTTGGTTGGGTGTATATTCTAAGCGTTTACCTGTGGTTTGGCTTTTGCTATTCATTAAGGTAAGCGAAGATTGAACGCGCCATGCCGAAGACAAATTAAAACCAAGTTTAGCGTCTAAACCTTCAAGCGTCACTTGTGAGTCGTTACGAAAGCTAATATAGTTGTTTGGCGCAACCGTAACGCGCTGAATACTGTCTTCAATTTCATTTTTAAACAGCGCAATATCATAATTCCAATTTTTAGCATGCCCCGACAACCCCAATTCCATATTCTGGCTACGCTCTGGTTTAAGCTGAAAGGCTTGCTTACCTAAACCAGTATCCACCACCAAAGACCCAACAAAACGTCTGCCCTGTGGATTAAATCGGTTAATGTATAGTTCTTGCATATCGGGTGCTCTAAATCCTTGCGACACACTAGCACGCGCAATGACCAAGGGATGTAGCTTGTACACAGCTCCCATACTGCCAGAAGTTGCCTCTTCTCCCGTCGAAACCTTATCTAAACGCGCCCCATAAACCATCGCTAGTTTGTTGGTTAATTGCCATTCATGCTGCGCAAAAAGCGCATTAAAATCGTAAGCTTTGCTTGTCATTGCGCCTGTGCTACTAAAAAAAGCAGCGTCTCGACGCTCATCACGATGCTCTACACCTGCTAAAATACGATGGTCTTGATGTGGCTTCCATTGCGCATTTGCTTCGTGTCCTACAATTTCTACTTTACCAGAACCAGAGAGTAATGAAGAAGCCACTTGTGACGAAAAACCTAAAGCGCGCCAGATAGGCGTAGACATGGTTTCTTTTTTTTCATACCAAGAACGGTAAGTGCGCCAATTAACTAACAAGGCATCAGTTGCTTGCCATTTAGCACGAATTGTGGTGTCTAAACGCGTGTTATCTAAGGATTGCTGTATTGGAACTGAAAATACAGGCAAGTTGGTTTGACCATTATTACGGGTATAACCAGAAACATAGTTATCTGCAACATAATCACTATCTTTATCTTCTTTAGTCCAAATGACATCGGCAGCAATTTGTAGGTTTTTAGTCACTTGTTGTTCTAACTTTCCACCCAAATTCACTACTCGCGCTGGATCAGTGTAGCTGACTTGGCTTTCATACTGATTAGTTATTCTGCTACCAATAGCGGCATGTGCTGCGTTTTGCGTGATTTGACCAGCAGGACTCACACGTAACGTAGATAGCGAAGGAGAAACCTGTGCTTGATTCGCACCTCCTGCTGGCACACGTGGGTTAACCGTGACATCTTGCATAAACCCTTGCGACTGCATCACACTCATCCAACCGCTAAACCCTGTATCGCCTTTTTTTGCACGCACATCGGCTTCTAAGTGATGGCGAAATCCATTGCCATTGGTGTTTGCTCCCGTACTAACAGCCACCGAAGCCTCAACACCTTCTTTAGTAGGGTTTTTGGTGATGATATTGACTACACCCCTAAAGAGTCTGTGCCATAAAGTACCGATACGGGTCCTTTAACGATTTCGATGCGCTCAATGCTACTTGCAGGAATGCGTGCTCCATCATAATTTTTAGTAAACTCTGAAGCCATGCGACGACCATCAATAAGCATTAGCGTACCCTTTGCGCCCGCACCACGAATAGATATATCCCCTTTACCTGGATTCATAAACACATCAGGGGTTTGTAAAAATATATCTTTAAGCGTTACAGCACCCATTGCCTGAATGTCTGATTCGCTGATCACTGATACAGATACCGTTGATTCGGATAACAAGCGCTCTGTTTTAGTCAGTGTTTCCACTTTAATTATGTCCAAGGTTTTTACTTCTTGTGCCAAAGAAAAACCAGAGCTAACAACCGCAACAATTGCAATAGCCAGCACCGACGAAAGCTTTGCTTGGTGAAAAAACATATCACAATCTCCTAATATGAGCAATATTTAGATGATTTAAAGACTATCTAGAACAGAATAAAATACCTTGTCCTGTATAGACATAATACTATACGTAAAATAATAATAAAACATTATTCAAATGTCAATTATTATCATTATTAATTGTAAGAATTGGTTGAGCCTATTGTTTATAAACACTGTGTAGGACATCTCCAATAACTCAATGGGTAGGAAGCCTGAAGGAAGGGGTTGCTAGAAATAGCATGTAACACCTTGAAAAACACCTTCTTACAGCTAAAAAATAAACTTGGGAAGTCTAAAAGCAAGCGAAGTGAGGTTTTTAGAGGTTCCCTGTATTGTTTCTGCTAATGGCTGATCCAGTAAGCTAACTGATAAACCGCCACCGCAAGCATCCAAGCCAATATAAAAGACCAAACAAGTGAATGAATAACCAACTTCCACCCCCCTTCTTTTTTCATAACTGCCAAGGTTGCCAAACAAGGAACGTATAACAGAACAAATACCATAAATGCCAATCCCGATTCGGGCGTTAAACTCGCTTGCAGTGCACGGCTCAGGCTTGTCTCTGCTGCCTCGGGAGATTGCGCCACCACGCCCATCAAAATCATCAATCCACCCAACACCACTTCTTTAGCAACCAAACCAAACAACAAAGCAATAATGTACAATTCTGGCATGCCCATGGGTGCAAAAATAGGACTTAAAAAGCTGCCAATCATAGCAGCATAACTGTGCGAACTCGTGGGTTCAATGCCATATGGCAAATGCAATAACATCCAAATAGCCACAACACCTAAAATAATCAGCCAACTGGCGCGTTGCACAAATCCCATTAATTCAAACTTTGCACTTAACCAAGCAGCCCTTAAACTAGGCAAACGATATGAAGGCATTTCAAAAATAACAGGTTCATAAAACGGATAATTGACCCGTCGCTGATTTATCCAAGCCGTTATTAAGGTAGCCAACACGGATAAAACGTATAATCCCATCACCACAAAAGCCGCTTGCCAAGGCACAAACAGTGCCGCCGCAATAAAAATGAATACCTGAAAACGTGCCGAACAAAGCGCAAAAGGCATGGCTAACTGAGTTACCCAACGCATTCGTTGATCGGTAATGACTCTAGCACCCAATACACCAGGTACATTACACCCCATCCCCATTACGGTTAACACTAACGAACGCCCTTCTAAGCCAAATTTAGCCATTAAACCATCCGCTAAAAATGCCATACGTGCTAAATAACCACTTTCTGACAATAACGCCATAGCAAAAAAGAAAATAGCAACTAAGGGAACAAAACTGAGCAAGGTTGCAACGCCTTCAAAAACACCTTCAATAAGAAAAGCAGACAACCAAGACGGCAAACTAACCAAGCTAGGTTGCAACATCGACTCACCCAATAGCGTCATCCATGAAGACAAGATGTCTTGCAATAAGCCACCTGTCCAAAACACCAGTTGGAAAATAGCCGTCATCAGTAACGCAAAGATAGGAATCCCCCATACAGGATGCAATAACCAATGATCAATACGCTCACTGGTCTGATCACTGAGCAATACTGGTGCTTGCCAAACCTGCGAAACCCAGTGTGAAGGCATGGCTCGAGATAATAAGGGAGCTTGTGATCTTATTCTGCTACTCATTTCAGCTTGAAGCTCGCTAATTCCCACACAAGCCTTACTATTGGTAGCAATAACAGCAACGCCCATCATTCTTTCTAGCTCGCACTTATTAATCTGTACACCTAGACGTTGAGCTTCATCTACCTGATTAAGTACCACAATCATGGGTAACTGTTTTGCTGAAATGGCTTCAAGCAACGCGCGCTGACGTGGTAGATGTACCGCATTAAGCACCAACACCCATAAATCCACCTTAGTCTTATTAAATAACTGTTGCGCTAGTTTTTCTTCTTCTCCACCACCAGATAACCCATAAAAACCTGGTACATCTAAGAGTTCTACCAGCTGACCTGCTAAAGGAATTTTGGCTTGATTTACAGTAACCGTTAACCCCGCCCAATTACCTACTGGCGCATAAACACCCGCTATGCGTGAAAATAATGATGATTTACCAACATTGGGCGCACCAATAAAAGCGATACGCTTCATAAAGTGCTAACTTCAATATGTCGTGCATCCTGCATTCTAATCATAAAATAAGCACCATTAACACGCACCATGCATGGGCTATTAGCAACCGAAGGACGTACCACAGCTAGCTTATCACCAACCACAATACCCATATTGGAAAAACGTTGTTGCGCCACGATAGAAAAATTTAACGATGCAATGGTTACCAACTGATTTTTAGCCACATCAGCCAGTGTTAAAGGGGGACTTTTGTTCATGTTATACGGTCAATCAGTTTATGTAAAAATATCGACATAAGGAAGGTCTAAAAAATATGGCTTGCACCTTTTTTCAGACTTCTTACCCATTGGGTTATTAGAGATATCCAAAAGATAAACAAATACAACACTAATGTCAATCATTATCATTTGCTTTGTTTAAAATAAATTGACGCATTCATCTTGTCCTATTGGCTGGAAATTTACGGATAGAATGGCTATTCTATCTCATTAACACAGCTTTAGGAGTCCACAGATGCCATCATTTGACATAGTTTCAGAAGTCGATAAACACGAATTAGCCAACGCCGTCGATCAAGCCAACAAAGAGGTCACCTCACGCTTCGACTTTAAAGGCACTAACTCTAACTTTACCCTTGATGAAAAAGAAATGGTCGTTAAGCTGTTGACCGAGTCTGAATTTCAACTAGATCAAATGTACGACGTGCTCACCGCCAAGCTGGTGAAGCGCGGCATTGATACCCGCGCTATCGAACGTAAAGATGCCGATATTCAACTGAAAACAGCCAAACAAAATGTCATTATTCATCAAGGTATTGATGCCACCTTGGCGAAAAAAATCACCAAAGCCATCAAAGACAAAAAAATGAAAGTACAGGCGGCCATTCAAGGCGAAACAGTACGCGTAACGGGTAAAAAACGTGACGACCTACAAGAAGCCATTGCCATGTTACGAGCCATGAATGAGCTAGATCGTCCGTTGCAATTCAATAATTTTCGTGACTGATAATTTTTCTTATTTCAGTGCTTGACAATATAAGAAGCCAGTAATATGATTAATTCACCTTAGCAATTGATCGAGATCTTTTGCGACGGTGTTGTGAGCGTTTACCATTTTTTACCAGTTTTCCTCTGGTTAATTTGTGGGTTTAGCCTGACCTTGGTCAGGCTTTTTGTTCTTTTTAGTTGACAAAAACTCCTGAAAAGGGTAGAATAAATCATACATAAATTAAATTGGGATGCAACCATGCAACCATGCAACCATGCAACCAATTAATTCAGATCAAGCGTCCTTAGCGCAATTTAAAACGCTATTGGATACATTACCCGATCCTGTGTTCATGAAAGACAAAAACTTACACTGGATTTATGGCAACAAAACCATTCTTAATCTTTATGGTATTGACCCAGAAAGCTACATTGGAAAATCCGATGTAGAATTATTGCCTGCTCAGTTTTCTCATGATTGCGTGCAAAGCGATCTTCATGCAAAAGCATTGCATCAAACTTACATATGTGAAGAACAAGCCAAAGATGCGCACGGAAATATATGCTATTACGAAGTTCATAAAGTCCCTTTTTACGACGAACAAGGCGAGTTTTCTGGACTTATTGGTATTGGTCGGGATATTACCAGACGAAAAAACGCAGAACAAGAACTCCATGATAGCCTACAAAAACAATACTTTATTTCAGAACATGACGAACTAACAGGGTTACTCAACCTACATGGCTTTAGAAAGAAACTGCAAGAAAGCATGCGTGAACAGCAAGCACTCGTTATTATTAGCCTAGATCGTTTTCGTGATTATAATGACTTATTTGGTCATAACCGAGGCGATGAACTCCTAAAAAATATTGCCCGCATACTGCAACAAGACTACAAGGATAACAATCCTGCACGTTTAGGAGCTAAAGAATTTGCTTTGCTGATACAAGATAATATTCAAACAGTGACACAGAATATCCCTTCTCGACTTGATGCACTCATCTACAGGATTCAACAAAGTGACTTAACTGAAAATTATCAACATTCTTTTTCAGTTGGCATTGCTGAAATTGATCGAGATGATAGCATTATTAGTGTTTTTGCTAAAGCTGACACTGCTGTTAATCAAGCAAAACAAACGCAAGGAAATTCTGTTTGTAGCTACACTGTAAAACACACAAATCACATTCAACAACAAAGCGACAAACGAAATCAACTATTATCCTTATTGAGAAGAGAAGATTCTGTTTTAGCCTATTTCCAGCCCATTATCAGCAATAATCCAAATGAGACTCTTAAAGCCGAGGTATTAATGCGGTTTGTCGATAAGCATGGTAAGCTATTTTTTGATAGCCATTTAATTAACATTGCTGAACAATACGGAATTATCGAGCAGCTAACTCGTAAAATCATTAAACTCAGTTTTCATCAATACCAAACATGGCATCAACAGAAACGCAACATTACTTTATCTATTAACTTATCAGCACAAGACCTTGTCAATACTCAGCTGTGCCATTGGATTATTGATTACGCTAAAAGTTGTGAAGTTAGACCCTGTGACATCACTTTTGAGCTAACTGAAAGCCAAATCCTGCCCATCTTAGATTTAGCCGAACATAACATCACAGCAATTAAAGAGCAAGGCTTTCAATTAGCACTTGATGACTTTGGCGTTGGATTCACCTCCTTTGCGTTGCTTAAAAAATACCATTTTGACTGCTTAAAAATCGATGGTTCTTTCATCAAAAATATTGCCACCAATCCTAAAGATTATGCCATCGTTAAAGCACTACAAACCATTAGTAAAGAGTTTCAACTTAAAACTGTTGCTGAATGTGTAGAAAACCAAGCAATCCTAGATAAAGTTAATGAACTTAACATTCATTACATGCAAGGTTGGCATTTTGCTAAAGCCATGAATGCCCAAGATTACGAGCACTTTCTAGACAAACCTCTTTTTTAATAGGGTATCCGCATTTTGGTGTTGATGCTTACTGAATGCACTTCACAAATCAAGTTTCTGTCTTGCTAATAGCTTCTGGTGAATTCAAGTAATAAGTGCATAACCCACCAAATTTTCCGCATCAATGCCAGATAACTCTCGGAACACCTCATAAGGTGTCTTGAATCCTAAGCACTTCCTTGGTCTGTTGTTTAGTTTATGCACAGCCTCCAACACCTGCTGGGTGGTCGCGTCCAACAGTCCCATTGCCTTGGGGAAGTATTGGCGTAACAGCCCATTGGCGTTCTCATTTTGCCCTCGTTCCCACGAATGGTAGGGCTTGGCAAAATAGGTTTTGCAGCCAATGGCTTGGGCTACCTGTTCATGTTTGGCAAACTCCTTGCCGTTGTCGAAGGTGAGCGTGTGCACCCAATCCTTGAAGCCGTTCAGCAAGGTGACAATGCTGCTGGTAACTGTCCCTGCGCTCTTGTTCGCCACTGGGAGAGCGAGGCGTAGCTTGGATTTGCGTTCGTCCAGTGTTACCAGTGCGCCCTGGTGTCCCTTGCCAATCATGGTGTCCGCTTCCCAGTCTCCCAAACGTTCACGTTGGTTGGTCATCTCTGGGCGTTCGTCAATGTCCACCCGATTGGGGATGCCTTTGGTGCTGCCCGTTTTGCTGCCATAACGCTTACGGTAGGTTTTTGTATGGCGGCGCAAGTTCAGATACAGCTTGCCGCCCGCACGCTTGTCTTTCAACACGTGCTGGTAGATGGTTTCATGGCAAACGGTTGTTTTACCTTCCGTTTTCAATCTACCGATGATCTGTT
>CAYQEZ010000030.1:0-8120 GCA_964416645.1 uncultured Francisella sp.
CTAAGCTAACAAGAACTTCATCATTGATAAACCTATACGGGAACTCGTGATAAGTCAGCACGAAACGGATTGCTATCTGTACTGTTTGACCATAATATAACGACTCTACAATATTTTATAGGCTACAAAAAATGAACATAAACCCTGACAACCATGCCAATCGCATGAAAAAACACAAAGAAATTGTCGATGCTGGTATGGCGCGCGCTAAAGATGAGAAAGGCTTAATTTTAGTGATGACAGGCGATGGAAAAGGCAAGTCTTCTTCGGGTTTTGGTATGGTAGCACGTGCTTTAGGTCACAGCATGAAAGTGGCTGTGGTACAATTTATCAAAGGCAGTTACAGCACGGGCGAAGAGGCGTTTTTTCGTCGTTTTCCTGAAGAAGTCAGCTACCATGTCATGGGCGATGGTTTTACTTGGGAAACCCAGAACATTGAAAAAGACATCGCCAGCGCACAAAAAGCTTGGGAACAGGTTAAAACCTTCCTAGCTGACGATAGCTATGACATGATTCTGCTCGATGAATTAAATATTGTACTACGTATGCGTTACTTAGATACCGAGCAAGTATTAGCCGACCTAGCAACACGCCCCTTTATGCAGCATGTTGTCATTACAGGTCGCGGAGCACCGCAAGCGCTCATCGAAGCTGCCGACACGGTGAGTGAAGTGAAAGAAATTAAACATGCCTATAAGGCGGGTATTAAAGCCCAGAACGGCATCGAGTTATGAAAAAATCGGCTTACGCCGTTTTTCATAGGTAAAACAATCTTAGGAGAAAAATATGCCAACCTTATCCCTTCGCAATCAAATATTATTAGGTGCTTTCTTAATTTTATTACTCGTGACCACGCGCGGACACAATGCATTAAGCTTTGACTTAATTCCTGCTTCAACCATGGGCTTGTTCTTTTTATTGGGCGTGTATTTTCGCAAAATTTGGGTACTCACACTCGCCTTTATCATTGTTTGGACGATGGATATTACGGGCTTAACTTGGTCTGGCAACACCGATTTCTGTTTGAGCAACAGCTATTTATTTTTGTTAATTTCTTACGCGATTTATTGGTCGGGTGGTCAGCTATTTGCTCGTTTATACACGGGTGAAAACCTAAAGAGCCTAACCACGTTAGCTGTAATCGCTCCTGTTTCAGGCGCACTGGGTTACTTAATTTCTGCTGCCAGCTTTCATTACCTGTCGGGCAAGTTTGAAACGGACTTTTCTGTGATGTTCAGCGATTATTTAGCACGTTTACCAGGACATTTAGAAGGACTAGCTGTCTACTTGGTGCTTGGTATTATTGCTCATATAGCGTTCACCACTTGGGCAAAACGCCACAGCAACACACAAGCTGCCTAAATGACTCAAGCACTGTTTATTGTCGCGCCAGCATCAGGACAAGGTAAAACCACCATCACTGCTGGTTTAGCGTGGCTCTATCGTCAACAAGGCAAGCGCGTTCGCATTTTTAAAACAGGCCCCGACTTTATCGATCCGATGATTCATCAAGTGGCAACGGGGCAGCCTGTATATCAGCTCGATATGTGGATGGGTGGTGAAGATCATGTGCGTGCTTTGCTGGCTGATGCAGCCACAACAGCCGACATTATCCTTATCGAAGGCGTAATGGGACTGTTTGACGGCACACCCTCTTCAGCCGATTTAGCCGAAGCTTTGGGTGTTCCCGTATTGGCGGTGATTGATGCCTCATCCATGGCGCAAACCTTTGGTGCTTTAGCGCATGGTTTGGCAACCTATCGTCCTAATCTACCTTTCTGGGGCATTTTGGCGAACCGAGTGGCAAGCGATTTACACGCCGACTTAATTGCCAGCAGCGTGCGCGCAGACACACCGTTAAAAGGCATTATTCGTCGTGATGCTGAAGCCAGCTTACCCGAACGTCATCTAGGGTTGGTGCAAGCACAAGAGCTGTCCGATCTGGAACAACGCATTCAGCAAATGGCTAACCAACTGGCTCAAACAGAATTAGCGCAGCATCAACAGTTACCAGAGATTAGGTTTGAAACACCCAACCCTGTAACAACGCAAGCCACACTGAGCGGAAAAACCATTGCCATTAGCCGCGACAAAGCCTTTTCATTTTTGTATCAGGCGAATGTCGATACCCTGCAAGCCTTAGGTGCAACTATCCTATACTTCTCGCCCCTAGCAAACGACGCTTTACCTGATTGCGATGCGGTGTATCTCACAGGGGGCTATCCCGAGCTGTATTTAGACGAGATAGCGCAAGCAACGCGCACAGCAGAAGGGTTAAGAGAACACCAGTCACAAGAAAAACCCATTTTGGCGGAGTGTGGCGGTATGTTGGCGTTACTCAATCAGCTCACCGACAAACATGGCAAAACGGCTCAGATGTGGGGATTGTTGTCGGGAACGGCAGTCATGCAACAAGGCTTAGCGGCCTTGGGTATGCAATCGGTGGCTTTACCCGAAGGCGAATTGCGTGGACACACTTTCCATCACAGCGTTACCACCACCGACATGCAGCCGCTCACACAAGGTATTAACCCGCATGGTAAGGGCGTGAGTGAAAAGGTTTATCGTGTTGGCAAGCTAACTGCGAGTTACATTCATCTGTACTTCCCCAGTAATGCTGGTGCTGTCGCCGCTCTTTTTATGTAACAAGGTTAGGTAAAAATATCCATGTCTACCCTCGATTTGTTTGGTGATGTGACTCAATCTGTTGTCGTGATTGAAGAAACCCTTTCGCGACCACTCAGTCCAGTCCAACGTAAATACAATACGCTGTTAGAAAAAATCGACAAACAAAAAGCCGATTTGGAGCAATGGCAACAAGCGCATCACAGCTGCCAACAACAGGTTGCGGGAAAATATGAACCGCTCAGAAATCGCTTAACCCAAGAGCAACTCAAACTGCTGTTGGTGCTAGATGATGCCTTACACAGGCACAAATTCACGAAAAAGCAACGCCAACAACTCACCGACATCATTATTCATCTGTGCGAACAACTGATTGATGAAACCGACGACGAGGCGTTTATGGTCCTGTATCAACGCTATCAACCCGAAGCAGAGCCTGACTTTTCGCCAGAAGAACAAGCCGAGATGGATACTGCACTGCGTGCCGCTTTTGAAGACACCTTCGGCATACAGCTAGATGAATCCATTGATCTCAACAATCCCGAAGCGATTGCGCAAGCTGTTCTTGAACATCAATCCCGTCAGCAACAGAACCAAAAACCACGAAAAAAAACCGCCAAACAACAAGCCAAAGAGACTCAAGAAAAAGCCGAAGCTGAAGCCGCACAGCAATCCATTCAAAGCGTTTATCGTCAACTCGTTAAAGCATTGCACCCTGATCGTGAAAGCGATGCCGATGAACGCGCACGCAAAACCCAACTGATGCAAGCGGTGACGGTCGCTTATGAAGAGAAAAACCTGATTAAGTTACTCGAACTGCAACTGCAAGAAACCCAAATCAGCCAACAACTGCATCAACTGGGCGACGATAAAATCAATGCATTTATTAAGCTATTAGAAAACCAATGGCAACAACTTAAAAGCGAAACCCAGCAGATAGAAATCAATTACAAGCAGATGCTCGGACTGTCGCCGTGGGAAAAGCTCACCCCTAAAAAACTGCACAGTGTTTTGAAAAATGATATAGCTCAGTTAGAACAAAAAATCAAAGACATTCAACAGGATAGACGTCTCTTTGAAGGCGACATTCAAGCCTTGAAAGCTTGGTTATCTTACCTCACCTAATCCTCATCATGCTTGATATAAGAAAGAACCCTTTATGCTCGCGCTAATGGTCGCAGCTGCGCTCTTGCTTGATCGTATTTTAGGTGAACCCAGTCATCGGTGGCATCCACTGGTTTGGTTTGGCAATGCTGCACATGGTTTAGAAAAACGACTCAATCAGGCTGAAAAAGCACCTTGGACAAGGTTTAGTGCGGGGTTATTGGCGCTGTTGCTAATGGTCGGTGTACCCGTGCTGCTATTAATCAGTTTATTGATGTTATTACCATTGTGGGCAAACATTGCGCTACAAATAGTGGTACTCATGTTCTGTCTTGGCTGGCAAAGCCTGCGCGAACATGCGCTGGCTATTGCGCAACCATTAACTCAAGCTGAATTAACACCAGCAAGACGTGCCTTATCGATGATTGTCAGTCGAGATACCCAAACCCTAAATGAAACACAAATTGCCAGCGCCACCTGCGAATCGGTGCTAGAAAATGGTCATGATGCAGTATTTGCCAGTCTGTTTTGGTTTGTTCTGCTCGGCGCACCAGGGGCTTTGGCACACAGACTCATCAACACGTTGGATGGTATGTGGGGCTATCGCAACCAACGCTTTGAATACTTTGGTAAAGCCGCGGCCCGCTGTGATGACCTGTTCGGCTATCTACCCGCCAGACTCACCGCACTCAGCTATGCCCTAGTGAATAAAGATACCTATAAAACGCTTGTTGTTGCTTGGAAACAAGGTCGCAAACACGATAGCCCCAATGCGGGTATCGTAATGGCGGCTGGAGCAGCTGGTTTAGGCATTCGATTGGGTGGTGGTGCGACTTACCAAGGATTACGCACAAAACGCCCCTATTTCGGTTGGGGAAAACCTTGCCAAGCGACACACACTCAAGCCTGCTTATCATTAATCGATAAATCCGTTATAGCTTGGCTCATTGTCATCGCTGCGTTAAGCTTATGAAGCAGCAGCACGGTGGTCGATTACAGGCTGCTTGCCAACACTATGGCAGCACGCTAGAACAATGGGTTGACTTGTCTACCGGTATCGCCCCTTGGTCTTATCCTTTGCCAATGGTTCCTGAAAGCGTCTGGCAGCGCCTACCCGAAGCGGAAGATGGACTCATTGACATCGCTGCTCACTATTATGGCGTACGCCCTACAGAGTGTCTTGCGATTGCGGGTAGTCAATGGGCTATTGAACAAATACCTTATTGTTACTCTAACCGACTAATCGTGCTGATGCTAGCAAACGGTTACAACGAACACACTCGTGCTTGGCGCAACGCTGGACATTATGTCATCGAAGTTGCTGACATTAATGAGTTAATAAAAAAGGCTCATCAATGCGACGCTTGCGTCCTGATTCAACCACACAACCCACTGGGAATCGTGTTGAACGAAAGACAATTACAGCACATTAAAAATAATCTGCGTCAAGGTATTATGGTGATAGACGAAGCCTTTGCCGATAGTCGCCCTACCCCAACGCTACCGCTCGCCATAAATACTTGGAAATTGCGTTCCATCGGTAAGTTTTTTGGGCTAGCTGGCATTCGCTTAGGCTTCGTACTGGCAAATGATGCGCAGATTAATCAACTGATCCTGCGACAATCACCTTGGTCAGTCAGTAACCTAGCACGTTGGGCCGGACATCAGGCTTTACAAGATACACCATGGCAAGATGAACAAAGAATGAGACTCAAACAGCACAGCAAAAGATTAAGTGAATTGCTTGTTGCTCACGGCTTTAACTCAATCAATCAAACAGATTATTTTGTCACCATAACCTCAGAACAGAGTCAGGCATGTGTTGAATCAGCAGCTCAGTCACAGCTACTACTTAGGCACTTAGCTGCAATCAATGGTATTCGTTTTGGTCTACCAGCAAATGAAATACAATGGAACAAATTAATTGAATGGTTATCTCGACAAAAACACCATTACTAATCCTCCAAGCTATGAAAAAGAAAAAGCCATGCTCTTCCTTATGGAAAAGCATAGCTTGCAGGATCACTGTGTAACTGTATCGGCGGTTTGGTCTTAACTTCGGCAACCACTTCTTGAGCTTTCGCTGGTTTAGGTCGTTGCTTAATGATTGCCTTAGCCTGTGCAGCTTGTTTATCTGCTTCAGCTTTCGCCACCATCGCTTTTTCAGCTTCCATTCTTGCCAACTGCAATTGCGCGATTTGTTTGTTGGTCAACTCTTGTTGAGCAGACAACTCGCGCAACTTTTTGTCATGCAATCGAACCTTCTCTTCAACCACCTTAACGCGAGTTGAAATGCTCGATGAAGCCAATACCTGTTGTGCCGACAATCCCACACCGACCAATAATATCACGGTAAAACCGAGTGTTTTCATAACGATTCCTCCCTTGATAACTTGCGATGATCATCGCACTCGCACTTATCGAGGCGCTAAATCGTCCGGATCAAAACAGTTAGTACCACAACTTGATTTAACAGGCGAATTCACAGCTTGATCACTATAAGACAAGTAATTGTCGAAAAAATCACGGTCAACAAATACTTCAATCACCGTTTCATAGTTGTTATCTGCCATAGGCGTTACGCTAGTAACACGTGCACCACGAACCATCGCGTTCACTTTAGCACGGAACGAATCGCTTTTTACTGCCATCGCCCCCACTGTGGTGTTGCCTTCGATTTTAACACCATTAATTTGCTCTGCTAACGAACGATAAGCATCTAATTTAGAAGCACGAATCGCCATCAAACGACGCTGACCTGGCGTGTACGCTTCGTATAAACTTTCCGTACCATAACCGACTGCTGAAATACGCACTCGTTCTTTGGATGCTACAGGCTTAGCGACTGTTGCTTCCAGTTTTGTTGCCTGACTACTGCTGCCATTGTTGTTCACACAACCAAGCAACAGCATCGAACTAGCAACAGCAATACTCATAATTGAAATTAGCGGTTTCATGATAAGACTTCCTTATTGGGCTGTTTCATTGATTTCTCACTCCCATTGCCGAATTCGGTCAATGTCTGTTGCTGTTTACAACTATTATTTTCAATCATGGTTTCCATCCTAAGGAAATCCGTCAGACTTGCCCATTTGTTGACTCCAACGAGCTCGCCATTCAGGGTCATCAGCCGGCTTTATTGGTTTCACCTCAGCTCTTGGTGCAACCTCTTTCTCTTCCACTTTTTTCACTACAGGCGCTTTTGGCGCACTCACTACTTTCGCAACGGGCTTGAGTGCCTTAACGTCTGTCTCAACCGACTTTAAGGTATCTGTTAATAATTGCGATTGTTGCTGCAAAGTTTCCGATTGTTTCTGCAAGTTTTCGAGCACCTTTTGAGTGGCGATTAACCGCTTCTTCATATCAACTATGTCGGCAACAAGCTGCTCAGCTTGAGCTGAATTAACAACTTTTTCACCTTTTGGTGTTGCTACAGCCTCAGCATCAGCAGCTTTATCGCCTTCAGCATCACCGTTAGCAAGGTTATGTTGTATCTCTTCACGCAAAGCCGCTTTACGTTCTGCGGCTGTCATAGGCTTACCAGTTGCTGCCGCTGGTGTTGGTGCAGCACTCGCCGTTTTAGTCTTTAATAGTTCAATCGCTTCGGCAATTTCCGCTAACTGCGTTGCTACATCCGACAATTGCCCCGTCATGGCTTTCGTTTTCTTACCCGAATCCTCTAAAATCAAATAAGATTGACCCACTTCATTCTTAATCGCTTCAACCTGTTCCATCAATTTAACATCCGTTTTGGGTGAAGCAAATAGACCACCCGCCGCAAAGCCGATCGCCGTCAGTACTAATACAATTAAAATACTGCCAAAAATAATAATCAATTTTTTAAGTGAGTCCATTTCTGCGTCCGTCCACTGTGCTGTTGATTTACCGGCTTTAAGACTGGGAGGTGCTTTAGCAGGCGTCGGTGATTCGTTAATTTCTGATTTAAGTGGCATCTCTGGCTTCGCCGAAATCGGTGCCATTGCTAACAGCTTATCGTCTGCCGACACAGAAGGCGCAGCATCCACCACTTCAGCAGCGGAGGCTAACCCAGCTGTATCTGGTGAAACCCTTAGCTCCGGAGCAATAACTTGAGTATCGCCTACTGCTAGGTCAAGCAACGGGTCTGGTGGTGGTTCGTTGTTGATCTTTGTAGCCGAATCTGCAGATTCTGGTGCAACATCCGCCGCATCCAGCAATGCATCTAAGCTATCTAAATCTAATGCGTTAAAATCTGACACAGACTAACCCTACTTAAGGAAGTACTCAATAATAAAATCACATTGAGGCAAACTTCCGACTGTTACCAATTTAAAGACATGTGAAGCTTATCGACCAACCACAGAATTTCTGAACGATAAATTTCAATGAAGATTAAGCAAGATTAATACCAA
>CAYQEZ010000030.1:8220-23164 GCA_964416645.1 uncultured Francisella sp.
CCACAGAATTTCTGAACGATAAATTTCAATGAAGATTAAGCAAGATTAATACCAATGTGAACTCATTCAACGACACCCATGTCATCAATAATCTCGACTTGACCATCGCCTAACCAGACTAATGGCAAACGTGCCTGAATGAGCTGCTCATCATCGAGCATCAGATAACCCGTGGCACCCTTAAAAGGCGTTTTGAGTAAGGCATGGGGATGAGATAATCGCATTAGCGCCAAACGCATCGCATCTTCACCTAAGGCGGTAAAAAAACCATCCTGTTTAGCGCGTTGCTGTTGCATGGCTTCAATTTGATAAAAAGGCATAAAACTCTTCATCCGACCCCAATTCGGAGTACTACGCACATAATCGCTCGTCGCATTAGCTCCCGTATCTACCCAATACAAACTGAATGATTGTCCCCAAGCATAATCCACATGATGAGACGCTTCTAATGCATCGGCTAAGGGAGTAAACAACACTAACGCCTCAACATCTTGACGCAACCAAGGCATAGACATTAAAGGTTCTTGTAACAATATTTCCAACTGCGTTATACGACGGCGACTTTTATGATAACCCGTAATCGCATAAAGTGCCGCCAATAATTGATCGCTATTTTGGTAGACTAAACGCTCTTTAATACTGGCATCTTGAACCGACAAAAAACTGTGCGACAAACGATTCGCATGTGATGAATTAACGGCTAACATCAATAATTCAGTTATGGATTTTTCAGCCAAATGTATGGCCAATTGATAAACTGGTTGTTCTGCCGTCGCGGCAAATTGCCAAACTTGTGGATGTGCTAAAGAGCTTTGATTAAGGGCAATAACGGGGACTTTAGGCGAAGATTGAATCAGCTGTTGTACATCTGCTTTATGCAATGGACCGATCACAATTTTAGGATTTAACTGAACAGTAGCGCGCCAGGCCGCCTGAAAGTGCGCAAAGTCATCCAAACGCACCACCTTAAGCGTTTGATCAGCAGGCAAATAGCGTCTTGCGCCCATCAACAATTGATCGTTGGCCGCTCGTCCCACCTGTTCTGCAGAGCTTAGCAGCACCACAATGGGTTGTTGCTCTGCCCAAGTCGTCAAAGGCAAAGCAAACAGCACATAGCTTAACTGTGCCAAGCGCTGCAATGAGCGCAAAATAGCGTCGCTTAACTTAAACAGTTGCATGTCCCAAATTGCCCAACACTTCACGCAAATCTTTCGACAAGTGCGCTCGTGCTGACAAACTGGCCAGCGCAGCTCCTGCCAAGGCTTGCTGCGTTGGCACTAGCTTCTGCCAAGCATTAAAGGCTTGAATAAGACGCGCGGCAATTTGTGGATTAATGGCGTCAATTTCTGCCACCTGCTCCACCAACAAACGATAACCCGCGCCATCTGCTTGATGAAAAACACGTGGATTAGCACGACCAAAAACGCCCAACACACTGCGTACCCGATTCGGTGTGGTGCGAATAAAACGTTCGTGCAGACACAAGCTTTCCAACTGTTCAATACTGGCTTTAGGATTACCAGCCTGCACACTAAACCATTTATCTAACACCAGACAAACTTCTTGCCAGCGTTGATAAAATGCATCTAACACATCCTGTGCTTGTGGCGCTTGGTGATGCACCAACAAGGTTAATGCCGCTTGGCTGTTGGTCATGTTATTGGCCAAAATGACCTGCTCATAAGCCCACGCAAAAGCTCGTTCATCCCCAATAGCCGCTAAATAACTTAGCAACAAATGACACCAGCTACGATTTGCAATGACCTCAGCCGAAAAAGCAAACTGCTGAATACCCGCCAAGCGCACGTCCAGCACCTGCCAAATAACCGTCTGTAATTCACGTGCCAACCACTGCTTTAAGTGTTGCATTGCATCCAGTAATAGTAACGGAGATAACGGATTTACCTGCTGCGCCAAATAGTCAAAACTCGGCAATCTCAAGGCTTCCGCTAACCAAGCAACTGGTAACTCATCGTTTAACAGCATGGCTTCAATAATCAGCAATAGTTTTGTCGGCAAAGACATATTTTGTCCTTGTGCCAAAGCTTGCTGACCCGACAAAATTAACGAAACCCAAACCTGTTGCCACGCCTCCCAACGATTAAACAAATCATCATCGTATGCCGCTTGCCACAACCAATCGTCCAATGTGCGCTCCATTTGCAACACCACTGGAGCGGAAAAATTACGCAACAGCGACAAACGCGGCGCTTCATTCACTTCTGTAAACACCAGCGTTGCTTCAGCTTGCGTTAACCAAAGCATACCTTCGCTTTCCTGCCAATTGCCTTGCCCCTGTTGCAACCGAGCCGACTGACGATGCCCCGCCTCATTAAATATCGCCATTGATAAAGGAATCAGCAACGGCTGAAAGTGATCCGCATCAGGCAAAGATTGCTTCACGTTCAACTGCAGGGTTTGTGTCTGCGCATTCCATTCGGAGGTTATCGACAGGGTTGGTGTGCCTGCCTGAGTGTACCAAGCATGCATCTGCGATAAATCAACACCATTGGCATCGGCCATCGCTTGACAAAACTCCTCTACCCTTACCGCTTGACCGTCATGACGGTCAAAGTACAAGTCCATGCCTTTACGAAAACCCGCTTTACCCAGCAAGCTTTCATAAATACGAACCACCTCAGCCCCTTTTTCATAAACGGTTGCTGTATAAAAATTATTCATTTCGACATAAGACGATGGTTGAATCGGGTGGCGAAGCGGACTGGCATCTTCAGCAAATTGTATGCTACGCAACCCACGCACATCTTCAATACGCTTTACTTTACCCAAGAGCGTTTGTTCGGTATACAGCTGATCGCGATAGACGGTCAGCCCTTCTTTTAAGGTCAGTTGAAACCAATCACGACAAGTGACCCGATTACCCGTCCAGTTATGGAAATATTCATGTGCAATGACTGCATCGATATTAATATAGTCAGTATCGGTCGCCGTTTGCGGGTCTGCCAAAACAAAACGGGCATTAAACACATTTAAGCCTTTGTTTTCCATCGCACCCATATTGAAATCATCGACCGCGACAATCATATATCTGTCTAAATCATAACAACGTCCAAAGGTCTGCTCATCCCAACGCATGGCATTTTCTAGCGAGACTAAAGCGTGTTCACAACGACTAGCGTGATGTTGCTTAACATAGACCTCTAATGAAACCGCCTGTCCTTCTGCCGTCACAAAAGGACGTTGCTGACAAACCAAATCCCCTGCCACCAAAGCAAACAAATAACTCGGTTTTGGAAAAGGATCATGCCAAACGGCGAAGTGCCAACCATCTGCCAAGTTACCCGATTCAACTAAATTGCCATTAGATAATAATACAGGCGCCAAGGACACAGGCGACTCAATACGTGTGGTGTAAACCGCCATCACATCGGGTCTGTCCAAATAGTAGGTAATGCGCCTAAAGCCTTCGGCCTCGCACTGTGTACAGAAAATACCATCAGATAAATAGAGTCCTTCTAAACGAGAATTGGCTTGTGGATTAACTTCCGTTTGAATTTCAACCCACGATTCACTACCAGAAAGCGTTAACAGCAAGGCTTCTTCTGTGAGCACATAATCAGACTCTGAAAGCCTTTGACCATTGACGCTAACAGAAATAAGCTTAAGGTCTTCACCCTGTAAAGTCAGAACTTGACAGTCATCATTATGATTCGCGCGAATCGACAGCGCACTAGTCACCTGAGTCACGGTCGGATGTAAACGAACAGTTAATTCCACACGCTCAATTAAAAAATTAGAAGGCTGATAATCCGATAAATACTTGCGTTGTAACTCAGACATAATGTGTGCACTAATCCGTAATAAATAAGGTTGATTTTAACAGAGTCAAAACAAAAAACCCCCTTGAAAACTCAAGGGGGTTTTTTAAGTTCGAATGATACAGTAAAAAATTACTGAGCAACGAACTCTACGCGACGGTTTTTAGACCATGCAGATTCGTCATGACCTTCTACCGCTGGACGGTCTTCACCGAAGCTAACCAATTTGATACGGTCAGCAGTAATACCGTTTGCTTTCAACACTTCAGCAACAGACTTAGCACGACGCTCACCCAAGCTTAGGTTGTATTCACGAGTACCACGCTCATCAGCATGACCTTCCAAAGTTACTTTCTTAGCATTACCTGCTAAGCTAGCAGCCTGAGCTTTGATAACAGCCATGAACTCTGGCTTAACTTCGTCACGATCGAAATCAAAATAAACTACTGAACCAACAGTTGCTGCAGGAGCAGCCGCAGCCGCAGCACCAACAACTGGAGTTGCTGGAGCAGCTGTTGTTTTAGTACCTTCTTCAGTTGGCGTAGAAGAACAACCAGCTAATACTAAACCCGCAGCAGCCATTGCAAATAAATTAAACTTAGTCATGATAAGACCCCTTAAATAATCAAAAAAACCAGTAATACAATTCAGTAGTTATAGCATACTTAAAATGTTGCGAAAAAACAACAAGGAAATAAACTATTTTTATCATGCATAAAAAAACCCAGCTAAATAGCTAGGTTTTTGCATTTGGTGGGTTGTGCTGGATTCGAACCAGCGACCAACTGATTAAAAGTCAGCTGCTCTACCGACTGAGCTAACAACCCGCTCGATAAGAATAATTATAGCAGAGCTTAATTATATTGCAAGCCCCCTGTCATTATTTTGTCACATTTTTTGCAGCAGTGTAATGCGTTGGATCGGCCACGCCTGCTTGCACAAATCCCTCATGACGCAAACGACAAGCATCACAAACACCGCACGCCTTTCCCTCATCATTGGCTTGATAGCAAGATACCGTTTGAGAGAAATCGACACCTAAGCTTAGTCCTGTTTGAATAATTTCTGCTTTAGATAACCATTGCAAAGGCGCATGTATCTTTACTGACTGACCCTCTACACCCGCTTTGGTTGCTAAGTTGGCCATTTTTTCAAATGCTTCAATAAACTCAGGACGACAGTCAGGATAACCCGAATAATCCACTGCGTTAACACCAATAAAAACATGTCGCGCTGTTAATACTTCAGCCAAAGCCAAAGAATAGGATAAAAATACCGCATTACGTGCTGGCACATAAGTGAGTGGAATACCCGTCGATTCTGTTTCTGGCACAGGAATAGAAGCATCCGTCAACGCCGACCCACCCATTTGAGCCAAATCAATGGTCACTACACGATGTGATAATGCCCCCAACTGGCGCGAAAGACGTTTTGCAGCCAACAACTCTGCTGCGTGCCTCTGACCATAATTAAAGCTAATGGTATGACACTGATAACCTTGCGCAATTGCCCAAGCCAAAGTGGTTGCCGAATCCAAACCACCCGACAAAAGGACCACCGCCAATCGCGGTTCATTCTGTAACGACATTTAAGTCCTATCCTCCACTCCAATATTCACTATCGCCAACTCAAGTAGGATGTTACGGCATCCATACCAAAACCGATGCTAAACACAAAAAATAAAGGGATAGAGTTTTCACTTCTATCCCAGACGCAACCTCATTTCACTTATGAGGACTGAACCTAGCCAGTCTGCTCAAAACCAAGCGTTACTTCTTTAATGTTGCCAATAATTTATCTGCTTGTTTAGCCGCAGTAGACTCTGGAAAACGTTTTTTCACATCATCAAAGCTCGCTTTAGCTTCTTTTGGCTTCTTCAATTCTAAATAACACTCACCTTGTTTCAGCAAGGCATCAGCTTGTTTAGGACCGCCCGCCTCAACAGAAGCCGTGTAGGCATTTAAAGCCACATCGAACTTACGCGCGACAAACTGGGTTTCGCCATACCAGTAATGAGCATTCCCCAATTGATCTGAATGCGGGAACTTCTCAACAAACTCTTTAAACAACTTACCAGCTTCAGGATATTTTCCAGCCATTAACTGATCAAAAGCTTTTTTGTAAGCTTGCTGCGCTTGCTCTACTTCCGCTGCGCTCATGGTCGGTTTCACAGCCGAAGTCGATTCGTTAGGGGCAACCACAGGCGCTGTTTTAAGTGCCGTAATTTGTTTTTCCAAAGATTCAATCTTAGCTTCTAACTGCTTAATCTTTGACAGATCACGCTCAAGACGATCAAGACGATCTGCATTTTCTAAAGAGTTTCTTTCAATGCGGTTGAACTTATCATTGACATAGCCCATCATCCCGACATCAGCTTCCATCACCTTAGGTGGTTGAGTACGAACGCTAGGATCATACTCAACCACTTCGGCACGATTAGCTGAAGCTTTTCCCGTAATCAGTAATGCAGCCATAGCAACAGCTAATACATATTTGGATGAAAACATATCCAATACACCTCTAAATGGCTTTTGATTACTGAGGGAACTTCATCTCGACACGACGATTCAACGCCCAAGATGCTTCATCATGCCCTTCAGCCGCTGGTTTTTCTTCACCGAAACTGACCACACGGATGCGTGAACTTGGAATACCAGCAACCGTTAAGGCATCTCGCACGGCTTTAGCACGACGCTCGCCCAAGGCCATATTGTATTCGCTACTACCACGCTCGTCACAATGTCCTTCTAAAACAATATTTACTGTTGGTTTTGATTGCAAGAAACGTACGTAGTGATTCAACACTGCCTGACCTTTACCATCAATCGAATACTGATCAAGACCAAAATAAATGGTTGGCTGAACACCGCCTACCGCATAATTCTTTTCATCTTCCATCGTGGCCATCGCACCTAGGGTGTTTAAATCAATCCCTTTTAGATCGCCACTGCTCATACCACTAGTTGCTGCGCCATCAACCACAACCGGTTTATTGACATTGCTGTCATCAACAGGTGGATCGGAACACGCTGCTAATAAGACCGATAAACTTGAAACCAACGCAACACGCATAACTTGGCGCATTTTTAAAACCCCTTTGCTCATTTGTTCAATCATAACATATTCAATCAATTCGCTATCGCATTACTGGCTACTATTGAGTGGTCCCCATGCTGGATCACGCACATCACCTACGATATGCAGCTTGGTAAAGGAACGACCGTTACGGGATAACACGGCAATGACACCACCGCGATAATCATTATAAGAGTAAGCAATCATATCACCATTAGGCGCAAAGCTGGGAGACTCATCTGTACCCGTGGTCGAAATCACTTTCGATGCACCACTGACTAAATCTTGAGTGGTTACTTTAAAACCACCAATATCTTGACGAATATACGCAAGATAACGACCATCAGAAGAGGCGCTTGGACGCGCGTTGTACTTACCTTCAAAGGTGATACGTTTCAAGTCTCTCGGATTGGCTAAACTCGCTTGAAAAATCTGTGGTTGGCCGCGACGGTCTGAGTTAAAAAATACCGACTGACCATCTGCAGACCAGACGGCTTCTGTTTCAATCGCGGCATCGAAAGTTAACTGAGTTAATCGCTTCGTTGCTACATCCATCACATAAATATCTGGATTGCCACCTTTAGAGAGTGTCATTAACAAACTACGGCCATCTGGCGACCATGCTGGTGCACTGTTAATACCGTCATAAGCAGCAATACTCTGACGACTACGACCATCTAAGCTTTGTACGATGATTTCAGGACGACGATTTTCAAAAGACACATAAGCCAACTTAGAACCATCTGGAGACCAGCTGACCGACATTAATGGCATGTAAGAACGCAAAATAGTACGCGGACCATAACCGTCAGAATCAGCCACTTCTAGTAAAAACATTTTACGCTTGCCCTGAGCGCGTTCAACACGTACATAGGCCATACGAGAATCGAAAGCACCACCACGACCTGTTACCGCTGTGTAAATCGCATCGGACATTTGGTGAGCTGCTGTGCGCAATAATGGTGCAGAAACACCATTCCAACGTCGAGCCACCATTTCTTGGTTATTCAAGGTGTTAATGAGGCGCATATCAACTTGGTACATATCGCCACCTTGCGGACGGACTTCACCAATGACCAAATAATCTTGCATCATTTTGCGCCAGTAGTCCAAATTCAATTCGCTGGCTAACACAGCAGCTGACATATCACTTTCACGCATCGGCGTAAAACTACCGGAGCGCGCTAAATCATCACGAATAATTTGAGCAATATTGTAGTCAGGATTAACAATACTCATCTGATTCTTAAATGGCGTCACAGCAATCGGCAATGCCTGCTCGGTACCACCTGTAATTTCAACTCTAACCACTTCTTGCGCCATGGCTTGAGCACTCACCCACAGACCAGTACAAATCAACCATACCTTCGCTAATTGGTTAACACGGATTCCACTGAGTTGCATCATAAACACCCCGATTATTGTGGTTTGAAAATAAAAATAATTTCTTCTTTGAACACTTCATCCGAAGGTGCTCTAGGTAGAGGGGAAGCACGACGAACAGCTAATTCAACCGAACGCTTGTAAGCTTCACTGGCTTCACCCTGACAGGATTTAACACGAACCTCTTTCACTTCACCTTCTCGCGTTTGACGCGTGTAAACATCACACACCGCACTATCATTTGACTCTCTAATCCAAGCACGACGCACTTTAGCGCCAATCGCACTGATCCAGGTTGAGGTTTCTTGCTTCACCAGAGCAGCATTGGCGGCTTTAGCTTCAGCTTCACGCTCTGCCTGCATCGCTTTACGCATCGCTTCTTCACGCTTAGCTTGCTCTTTAATTTCATTTTTACGTCGCTCAGCGTCGGCTTTTTCTTTTGCTTCCTGCTCGGATTTTTTCTGCAACTCAGCTTCTTGTTGCTTTTTCAGTGCTTCTTGTTTCTTCTGTTCTTCTTGTTTTTTGAGTTCTTCTTGCTGTTTTTTAACGGCATCGGCTTTCTGCTTTTCCGTTTCCTGTTGCTTTTTCAGTGCTTCCGCCTGTTTCTGCTTTTCAGCCTCTTTTTCTTTCGCTAATGCCTGTTCCGCAGCGACACGCTTAGCCTCTTCCGCTTGTTTTTTCTCTGCTTCCTGCTTCTTTAGCTCTTCTTGCTGCTTTTGCGCTTCCTGTTTTTGCTTTTCAGCTTGAGCTTTTGCCAATTGCTCAGGACTGGGTTGAGGCGGCACTGTTGGCAAAGGTTCTGGCTTGGGTGGCTCTACTGGCTTTTCTTCAACTGGTGTCGGGCGTTGTGTTAATGCCTGAGAAACGCGCGGATCGACAACATCGGCTTGCACTAAATCGGCTTCAGAAATTTCAGCCAATACGTCATTCATCTGTTCTTTATGTTGCAAAAACCCATAAATAATAAAGTAAAGTAATACAGCATGAACAATCAATGCCAACAAAGTGGCTATTGGATGCGCGCGTAAAAAAGCAAACACGACTTATTTACCCTGTGCCTTGGCAGGCTGAGTAGCCAGTTTAACGCTCTTGATATGTTCACCTTTCAAGCGCAAAAACAAACCGACCACATCGCCATATTCCGCTGCCTTATCGCCGAAAACGATAATCACACTTTCATCATCACTTTTTCCGGCACGTAACAAAGCAATATAACTGGTTAGTTCACGAATACTGGCATCATCTTGCGCAAAAAGTTTAGGCTCAATCTGTCCTGTTTGCACACTGTACAACAGACCATTTTCGGCTTTTGCTTTTGGCAACACCTGAATGACAATTTCATTCGCTTTATCGCCACGCGCTTTAGGCTTGTCTTTTTGTTGAACTTCTTCGGGCAAATCCACTTTAACCGAATGATGAATCACCGGAACGGTAATCATAAAAATCACCAGCAACACCAACATGACGTCGATAAAGGGAACGACGTTAATTTCTGCTTTCAGTTTGTGTTTACGATGGCTACGAAAAGGAGAATCGGCACTCATTTAAACAGTCTCAGCCTTATCGCTTTTGTAGGCTTGACGCTGTAAAATCGTTAAAAACTCTTGGGAAAAGTTTTCATACTGATTGAGCAAGCGATCGGACTTAACACTCAGGCGGTTATAAGCTATCACTGCAGGAATCGCAGCAAACAAGCCCATCGCAGTCGCAACTAACGCTTCGGCAATGCCTGGTGCTACCTGTGCTAAGGTCACTTGCTCAGCCGATGCAAAGGCAACAAACGAAATCATAATACCCCACACGGTACCAAATAAACCGATATAAGGACTCACCGATGCAACTGTTGCCAAAAATGGCAAGCGCGTTTCTAATTGATCTAGTTCACGACCAAAGGCCACTTTCATTGCACGTTGAGCACCACCAATAATTTCAGAAGCTTCAATGCCCGCTTGTTTTTTTAAACGGATAAACTCTTTGAATCCCACCGTAAAAATGGCATTCATACCACGCGGCTCCAAATTTAATGAAGCGGTGTAGGTATAAAAACCAGATAGATCATGACTCGACCAAAAAGCCGTTTCAAAAGTTTTACTTTGTCGTTCCGCGACATTAAACTCCCAAGATTTGGCAAAAATGACAGCCCATGAAGCCACTGATAAAAACACCAAAATCGCCATTACGACTTGCACCACTAAACTGGCGTCGCTAACTAATTGAACAATCGATAATTCCGTACCTGCACTCACCTGACTAGCACTCCCTGAAAGGCTTCTTTTAATTGAGTTGGAAACACCGTTGGCTTTCCATTCACTTCATTCACACAAGCAATGGTTACTTCACCTTGGCAAAGCAACTGATCATCACACAAAATACCTTGTCGAAAACCCACTTTGGCACGTCCCAAATGATTCACCTCGACAGTCACCGACAACTGCTGATTAAACCTTGCAGGACGTAGATACTGAACACTCAAGCTGTGTACCATAAGTAAGACACCCGTTTCAATACGAAGCTGATCTTGTTCAACACCTAAAGCCCGTAACCATTCGCTACGAGCTCGTTCCATAAACTTGAGGTAATTGGCGTAATAAACGACACCGCCAGCGTCGGTATCTTCATAGTACACTCTAACTGGCCAATGATATATGCTCATTTTAGCACCTCTGGCACATCGATACCAAGGTGTAAATAGGCAATTGCATTAGCAACACGTCCTCGTGTGGTACGCTGAATAAACCCTTGTTGGATTAAGTAAGGCTCTAGCACATCTTCTAGTGTTCCCTTATCCTCTCCTAACGCAGTTGCGAGGGAGTCAACACCCGCTGGTCCACCCGAAAAATGCTCAATTAAGGTTTGTAAATAACGAATGTCCATCTTATCCAAACCCGTATCATCAATTTGCAATAAATCCAAAGCAGCGCCAGCCAATGCTTGTGTGACCACACCATCGGCATGAACTTGCGCGTAATCACGCACCCGTTTCAGCAAACGATTGGCAATGCGAGGTGTTCCACGAGAGCGACGCGCAATTTCTACCGCACCCAAAGTATCCATAGGTACAACCAAGCGTTCAGCATTGCGCTGCACAATCGTCGTTAGATCTTCGACCGAATAAAACTCGAGGCGTTGCACAATACCAAAACGGTCACGCAAAGGCGCGGTAAGCATTCCTGCTCTAGTAGTGGCACCTACCAGCGTGAAAGGAGGTAAATCAATTTTAACACTCTGAGCAGCTGGGCCTTCACCAATCATAATATCAATATGATAGTCTTCCATTGCAGGATAAAGCACTTCTTCAATGACTGGGTTAAGGCGGTGAATTTCATCGACAAAAAGCACATCATAAGGTTCTAATCGCGTTAGCATCGCCGCCAAGTCGCCCGGCTTTTCCAACACGGGACCTGAAGTTTGACGCAAATTAGCACCCATTTCATTAGCCAACACTTGCGCCAAGGTGGTTTTACCTAACCCTGGAGGCCCGTAAAGGAGCACATGATCCATCGCTTCACGACGCCCCTGAGCCGCTTTGACAAAGGTGGTTAATTGTTCACACACCGAGCGTTGACCAATATACTCATTGAAACGTTGCGGACGCAATGAAGTCACCGCAGTGAAATCTTCCTGCTGTTGCTGATTACCGACAATGCGATCCAGTTCTATCACAAGGTCACCTGAAGCGCATATTTGATTTGCTCACTAAGCTGAGCCTTATCCTGCCATCCCTTATCAACACGCTGCGCGGCTTCGGCATTTTTATAGCCCAAGGCTTCTAATGCCTGAATGGCTTGTTGTCTCATTATACTATCCACACTGTTAATAGCTGAGGAAGCTGTAGTGCCGTTCAACACAACAGCACCAACAATCGAATCAACAGCTGTTGCTAACTCTAGCACCATGCGCTCCGCTGTCTTCTTACCGACACCAGGGATTTTCGTTAACAAATTCGCATTTTTTTCGCGCACGCCTTGCACAAAAGCATCCACTGATAAGGATGACAATACCGCCAAGGCTAGCTTGGGACCAATGCCATTCACTTTAACTAATAGGCGAAACAAAGACTTCTCTTTTTCGGTTGCGAAACCATAAAGCAACATCGCATCTTCACGCACCACCATTTCGACCAGCAATATGCTTTGCTCACCTAAAGCGGGCAACGCCTCAAAGGTAGACAAGGGCACTTCAACTTGATAACCCACCCCTGCAACATCCAAAATGACCCAAGGCGGCATTTTTTCAATCAATTGACCTCGTAGACGAGCGATCATCGCTGAACCTTGTGTGTAAAAGCCGCTATTTTAGCATGAGTTAAGGCACAAGCGAGGGCATCGGCAGCATCTTCTGAAGGCGGCTCGGACAAACCTAATAATTGACTAACCATATATTGCACCTGCGACTTATTGGCATGACCCTTGCCCACAATCGAACGTTTAATTTGCGTCGGAGAGTATTCCGCAATCGGCAAGGCTCGACTAGCAGCCGACAACATCACCACCCCGCGCGCCATACCCAACTTAATCGCCGTTTGTGGATTCTTATAAATAAATGGACTTTCAATTGCCACAGAAGCAGGCGAGAATTGTTCGATCAGCGTTTGCATACTCTCATGCAACTTAACCAATCGTTCACCTTCTGACAAATGTCCTACCTTAATGCTACCCGATACAATATAACGTGGTGTAAAACGGGTTAACTCAATGACACCAAAACCAGAAACACGAAAGGCAGGGTCGATACCCAGAATAATCACCTTATTCGCCTAGCTGAGCCATAACTGCTTCTGAAATTTCTAGATTATGATAGACCTCTTGCACATCATCTAAGTCTTCCATCATATCAATCAAGTCGAGTACTTTTTGCGTTTCTTCGGCATTCAATGAGACTTTAACATCCGATTCCATCACCACATCAGCATGTTCTGCCACCAATCCAGCCGCTTCAAGTGCTGTTTTAACGTCCATAAAAGCTTCGGGTGTGGTGATGACATCCATACTACCGTCTTTATGCGTCACTACATCGTCCGCGCCCGCTTCTAACGCAGCACTCATAACTGTATCTTCATCCACACCAACAGCAAAACTCATCACACCTTGTTTTTTAAACATATAGGAAACTGAGCCGTCAGTGCCCATATTGCCACCTTTCTTGGAAAAAGCATGACGCACTTCGGCAACCGTACGCTGTTTGTTGTCAGTCATGGTTTCAACAATCACCGCTACCCCAAAAGGTGCATAACCTTCATAACGCAATTCTTCGTAGTTTTCGCCTTCCGCTGTACCCGCCGCACGGGCAATGGTTTTTTCAATGGTATCGCGCTTCATGTTATTCACCAGCGCTTTGTCCACAGCCGCTCTTAAACGCGGGTTCAACGAAGCGTCTGGGTTCATCCGCGCCGCAACCAAAATCTCACGCAATAATCGAGTAAAAATCTTTGCTTTTTTAACGTCTTGACGCGCTTTACGATGTTTAATATTCGCCCATTTACTGTGTCCTGCCACAGCCTACTCCTTTACGAATCTACTTTACGTATCTTTACGACCAGCAACGACTAACCCTTGTTGGCGTGAAAAGTCCAACATACGATTGAGCGAGTTGACTGCCCCTTGTCTAATGTTTTCTTCAATCACCATTTCGTTTGCGCCAGTTGCAAACACCTGCGCTAAATTGTGTAAGCCGTTCATCGCCATCCAAGGACAATGAGCACAACTTTGGCAGGTAGCGCCCTCGCCACTCGTTGGCGCAACCAATAGGGTTTTATGCGGCGCAAGTTGCTGCATTTTCCAGAAAATACCCGCATCGGTGGCGATAATGAACTTTTCATTGGGTAAGTTTTGTACGGCGCTAATTAGTACCTTGGTAGAACCAACCACATGCGCTAACTTAACCACCGACTCTGGCGATTCGGGATGCGCCAAAACCTTAGCGTCGGGATGTTGAGCGATCAGGTCGATTAAGGCTTGTGTTTTAAACTCGTCATGCACCAAACAATGCCCTTGCCAGCGAATCATATCGGCACCTGTTTCTCGCGCAATCCAATTCCCTAAATGACGATCTGGCGCCCACAGCAGTTTTTTTCCTTGCGCGTGCAGATGACGAACAATTTGCAAGGCATTGCCCGACGTAACCACCCAATCCGCAGTCGCCTTAACTGCAGCACTGGTATTGGCATAAACCAACGCAATTCGGTCGGGATATTGCGCACGCCATGCAGCAAACTCAGTCGCTGGACAGCCTTCGTCTAAAGAGCAGGTTGCACCTAAGTCTGGCATCAGCACGCGTTTTTCGGGGTTGAGAATCTTTGCCGTCTCGCCCATAAAGCGCACACCTACAACAACCAGCGTTTTAGCGGGATGCTGATTGCCAAAATTCGCCATTTCTAACGAATCGGCAACGCACCCCCCCGTTTCCTCGGCTAAGGCTTGCAGGTCAGCATCGACATAATAGTGCGCTACTAACACCGCATCTTTTTCAATCAGCAATGCTTTGATACGTTCACGCAGTGCCTCTTTGTCAGCGTCAGACAACCAAGGCGTGGTCGGTGCTGCCGAGGCTAAGGCTTGAATACGTTGCGCCAGCGCAATCGGAATATCAGTGTGTTGGGTATTTGTTGTCATGTGGGGTATTTTACACTGAGAGTATGGTGTTCTGATAGATCAAACACAAAAGCAGCCCGAAGGCTGCTCATGTATTGCTATGACAAAAAGCAATTA
>CAYQEZ010000031.1:0-14845 GCA_964416645.1 uncultured Francisella sp.
ATGCTGATCGACAATGCCAAACACCAATTGCTCGGGATGTTTGGCTTTACGTAGTGCGTCTTGCACGGTGAAGATCAGGTAAGGGTCGGCAAAGGCAGCGATGGAGATGAAAATGGTCATCAATCAGTCCCTTTGCTATTCTGCTAACACTAGCCTGACGGCTTCCGTCTCTGGTCGTATACCCCGCCACAAATAAAAAGCTTCAGCCGCTTGCTCCACCAGCATACCCAAGCCGTCGGCCTGCTGGATTGCCCCCAGTTGTTGCGCTGCCTGCATAAATACCGTGGGTTCTTTGCCATACATCATGTCGTAAGCCAAACAACCCGCATCGGCAAACCAGCCTGCTTTGAGTGGGGGTAAATCACCTGCCAAACTGGCGGCTGTGGCATTAATAATCATGTCGTAGGGTTGATTGGGAACAACATCGAAACCACAGCCATTAACGCGACCATGCGCAGCCCGTTCGGCTAATTCCATGGCTTTTTGTGCCGTGCGGTTAGCAATGGTCAGTTGATCGACCTTGGCATCTAATAAGGGTTTCACCACACCACTGGCTGCGCCACCCGCTCCCAGCATTAGCACTCGTTTACCTGCTAGGCTACCGACCAAACGCGTTAAATCGGCAACTAAGCCTGCACCGTCGGTATTGTCGCCCATCCAACCTGTTTCAGTGCGAATGAGCGTATTTACGGCGCCCGCCAGTTGCGCTCTATCACTGACGCTTTCGCAAGCAGCAAAAGCGTCGAACTTAAACGGCACAGTGACATTCATGCCCTTAAAGCCTTGTGTGTGCAAGTCCTGAATGCCAGTAACAAAACCATCGAGCGGTAAGCAAAGCGCTTCATAACTCATGGCTTGCTGGGTTTGTTCAGCAAACAGACGATGAATGAGCGGTGATTTGGAATGAGCAATGGGGTTGCCTAGTACAGCGTAGCGGTCCATCGACATGCCCATTACCTTTGCTCTTCGTGCAGCCATTGCGCCGCGACTTTGGCGTAATAGGTCAGAATGCCGTCGGCACCCGCGCGTTTGCAGGAAAGCAACGTTTCTAACACAATGGCGCGCTCGTTAATCCAGCCATTTTGCGCCGCAGCTTTAATCATCGCGTATTCACCCGACACGTGATAAACAAAAGTCGGTGCTTGGCATGCTTGTTTTACCCTGCGCACAATATCTAAGTAAGGAATACCAGGTTTGACCATCACCATATCAGCGCCTTCAGCAAGGTCGATGGACACCTCAGTAATGGCTTCATTGCTATTGGCAGGATCCATTTGGTAGGTTTTTTTGTCGGCTTTGCCTAGGTTGGTGGCACTGCCGACCGCATCGCGGAAAGGACCATAAAAAGCGGAAGCATATTTAGCCGAATAAGCCATAATACGCGTGTGAATCAAGCCGTTTTCTTCCAGTGCAAGGCGAATTTCGGCAATGCGTCCGTCCATCATGTCGGAAGGCGCAACCACATCAGCGCCCGCTTGCGCGTGACACAAAGCTTGCTTCACCAGCACTTCGCAGGTTTCATCGTTCAGCACGTAGCCTTGCTCATCAATAATGCCATCTTGTCCGTGACTGGTGTAAGGATCCAGTGCAATATCGGTCATAATGCCCAGTTCGGGTACGGCTGCTTTCAGCGCCTTAACTGCTCTTGGCACTAAGTCGTCGGGGTTGTAGGCTTCTTTTGCCGACAGGGATTTTTTGTCTTGATCGACGACAGGGAAAATGGCCATCATCGGAATACCCAAAGTCACAGCTTGTTTGGCTTCTTCGATCAACAAATCTAAACTCAGTCTTTCCACGCCAGGCATCGAGGGAATGGCTTCGCGGCGTTGTTCACCTTCTAACACAAATACTGGCCAAATCAGGTCGTCACTGGTGAGGGTATGTTCGCGCATTAAGCGACGCGAAAAGTCGTCTTTACGCATACGACGTGGACGGGTAAGGGGGTAATTACGTGGGATCATCTTCGTTTCTCATTCAAATGTAATATTATTGGGAACATCTAAAAACCTCGATTCGCTCAACAAGCTCAGTAGTTGGGTGGCGAAGTTAGGGTCGAAACGATTGAGGCAGATGAAGCCGCTGTTTAGTGGCGCTAAGATGACAGTAACCACTTTTCTAAAACCTGTTTGAGCAAGGTGAACTGAACTGGCTTGGTAATGTAGTCATCAACGCCCAATTGGAAAGCCCGTTGTTTGTCTTCATTCAGCGCATTGGCGGACATGGCGATGACCAGCTGATGCTGAGGTGTGTTGCTGATCGCTTCTTGCGCGCGAATGTTAGTAATGGTGGTATAGCCATCCATAATGGGCATTTCTAAATCGAGTAAGACAAGATCATAGGATTTACTGGCTAAGCATTCGAGTGCTTCCTGCCCATTATTGGCAATATCGTGCTTGATGTTAAGTCGCTCTAAAAAATTGGTGGCGATCATTTGGTTAATTGGATTATCCTCAACCAATAAAAGTGTAGCCATTTCCAGCGATATGGCAGCTTTATGTACATTGTGTGTTTTTATTGTGTTTATTGGATTGGTGGTAATGCTTGTATCAGTATCACTTATTGATGTTGTATTGTGAAGGCTGGGTGGATGAATAACGGGCATTGGCAATTCGAACCAGAAGGTAGAACCCTTACCTAGTTCACTGGATACGCCAATTTGACCTTGTTGTGCCTCGACAATTTCCTTGCATAGCATCAATCCAAGTCCTGTGCCGCCGTAACGACGCGTGATGCTGTTATCGGCTTGAGTAAATGATTGAAACAAACGAGCTTGCGCTTCTTCATTTATGCCAATGCCAGTATCCGTTACTTCAAAACGAACGATATTATTGGATAAGGCTTGCACTGATAGGCTAATACTGCCATGCTCGGTAAATTTAACGGCATTGCCAATTAGGTTAATCAATACTTGACGCAAGCCTATTGGATCGCCCAATACATCATTAGGCAAGTCTGGCGCGAGATAGAGGTTAAATTGCAAGCCTTTTTGTTCAATGAGCTCCTTTTGCATGCTGATGGTTTCTTCGAGCAATTCACGAAGGTGTAACGGAATATATTCGTTATCGAATTTTCCAGCTTCGATTTTGGCGAAGTCCAGCACTTGATTAATCAATTCGAGCAGGTGTTTACCAGCAAGATTAATTTGTTTGACTTGTTCGCTTTGTTGCTCGGTCAGCTTATCCATGGCTAACAGCTGAGCAAAACCAATAATGGCATTGAGTGGTGTTCTTAATTCGTGGCTCATTCGAGAAACGAAATCGGATTTTGCGCGACTGGCTTGGTCTGCTGCTTCTTTGGCAAGTAACATTTCTTGCCAAGTTTCCCTTAGCTGGCGATTGCTTCGATTAATTTGATTGGCAAAAACAACACTAATACCTACTACGGCAAGGATAACGAAAATAATCAATATAATTTTGATGGTTTGATAGTATCTTTTTTGCTCGGCAATACTGTTTTCAAGCTCTGTTAGACGTTGTTGAGCGACATAGCTAAGTCGATTAGCGTTTTCTTTTAAGCGAATAAAAAATGGTGGAATTTGTTTAGCATAAAATCGAATGTGTTTTTCATAGTCCGTTTGGTCTTGGCCATGAGCTTGTAGCCGCTGTGTTTCTTTGGCTTCTAACAGGCTGCGCAATAAGCTGGTTTTATCGGTAACTTCTTTTAACAGCGGGCTGAGTTCAATCGCTTCCATGATAAAAGCAACCGATTCTTGAGGTTGATAAGAAACTTCTTTGACAATTTGATCAGTCGTATCCATATTTAAATGAATGATTCGCGAAATGCTTCCGCCTTTATGCAGTACCTCAATACTCTGCTTGATGTGATTCACATCATCAAAAATGTTGTTTTCGATGCGCTGAAAAGCATGATTACCAGTAGCCACTAACATAAGGTAAACGTTGGTTTCAATGCTCTCAATATCGCGAAAAATTTGCTCGCCAATAAATAGCCTAGCCTGTTCGTTTTTGCTAACTTTATCTAAATCATCAAAAAGAGAAGAAAAAAACTGCTCTAGCGCAAAAACCATGAGAAAGCCAAGGATAAAGACAAGTTGCAACAGGACAAGGCGTTGCGTTAATGTGCCGTTTGGTATTGGTTTTTGCATCTTAGTTAATTTTGGTGTTGTTATCTAAGAAGCCATGTTTACGCATGATGGCTTGCCCTTCCGAACTCGCAACATAATCAATAAACTGTTGTGCTAATAATTTTTGCTGGCTAATGGTGACTAAATTCATTAATAGCGCTTGAGGTTCTGCCACTTTTGTTGGTAAGTCGATGACGTCGATATATGGGCTGTTTTCAGCAAAAAATGCCGTCGCACGCCAGTTAATGGACACATCGGCTTCGCCTTTTTTAAGAGAGGCGTTGATGGCACGCGAGTCAGGTAATAACTGCGAAGCATGGTCAACAGCTTGCTCGTAAATACCTGCTTGTGTTAGGATGCGTTTGGTTTCTGCACCAATACTGCCCTGAGTTTCGGCGCCAATGACGACAACTAAATCGTTTCTAAGCAGTTGGTTTACTTCGGCCATTACTTTCTTGGGGTTGCCTTTTTTAACCAAGAGCGCGGCCTGATTATAGCCAATGGTTTTATAGTTTCCTAACAAACCTTCAGGTAAATACTTAGTGCGAAAAGTTGGCTCGCCGGGCAGGTAAATATCACCTCTTTGACTCATTTTTAGGCTATTGTATAAGTCTTCTGAGCCACCTTGGGTAATGACTATTTTGGCGTTATGTTGCTTTTCAAAACTTTTTGCGAGTTCACTAATTGGCTTGACCATGGTGATCCCACAATAAACTAAGAGTTCTTGATTGCTTGCGTTAGTCAATTTGGGTACAAAAAGACTCATAAACAATATGGCAAAAAGGTAAGGTCGAATTGGGTTAAGCGCCATATTGATATATTCCTTTGCATCACTATCAAGAATTTATTCTTTTCCTAAGAAAAGTCTAAAAAATTAGGATTTTGCCTTTTTTCAGACTTTCGAACTTGTTTTTTAGTTGGTGAAAGGGGGTTATCAATCTGTTACAGGGTAAAAATGGTCAAGCCTCTCCCCCCAACTCTTTGTATATTTTAACATTTTGTTTTTTATTTAACAGCAGTAAAACAGAGAAACTCTAAAATTAGTTTGCTTGGTAATGTAGTTGTTGCCAATCACGTCCAAGTTGTGCTACCAGCTCACTGAGAGATCCGTCAAAACAGCCAATTAATCTGGCCTTGCTTGCCAACCGATTAGCAAACCCCCAGTCTTCAAGTAAAGGGCAGCAGGCAATCAGTTCGGGTAGTTCGGGTAGCATGAATTTTGCGGGTTTGATGATACAGGGAAACTGGTCGGCGCTGAGCAGAATTAGGCTATGCGCGGCAAGTTTTTTCAGTTGACCGGCGGCACGCAAGGCATCAGCAATGCCTAAATCTTCTCCCGTTATTAATAGTGGCTGATGAGTGTCTAGGTGTGGCAGGGCTTGCCCAGCATGAACCAGTTCAATTGCTGCCCGAGCGGCGTTGCTGGGTTCGGTCATGCATAAACAGTCAATGTGCGCGTCTTGCACACGCCATGGTGCTAGTAAGGCTTCTCCCCATTGCAGTCTTGTACCCAATTCTAGAGTAAGGGGCATGCTCAGCGTAAAACTCACTTGCGTCCAGCCATTGGGTAAGGCTGTGACGCTGGGTGGGTTATGGGGGAGTTGCATCATTCAGCACTCATGCCAATTTAGGTTGGTGAACAACGCGTCCTTGAAATAGCGTTGTGTGTACCTTGCCCGTGAACGGCCACTTATGGAAAGGCGTGTTGTCGCCCGCGCTCATCAGTTGATGACGATTAAATAACCAGTCGGCTTCCAAATCGACAATGGCCATATCGGCTGGCGCACCGACTTGCAGACTTCCTCGGTTAATGCCCAATAGGCTGGCGGGTTGGTGGGTGACGGCTTTGATGGCTTGTTCTAATGTTAGAACATGCTCGCGTACCAGCGCCAACAGCAAGGGCAATAGACTTTCCAGTCCACTAATACCAGGAACCGATTCAGGGAAGGGCAAGAGTTTATCGTCGTGCATGAGTGGTGTGTGATCGGAACAAATGGCGCTAATCACGCCCGCTTTAACGCCAGCACGTAGCGCGTCTCTGTCACGTTGGCTGCGCAACGGAGGTTGTACGTGCATAAAGCTAGCAAAGTCGGCGACATCAAACTCGGTTAAATGCAAATTGTGAATGGTAACGTCGGCGGTAACGGGTAAACCGCGTGCTTGAGCGTCAGCGATCATGTCCACTGCGCGAGCGGTGGAAACTTGGCTCAGGTGCAAGCGCACGCCCGTTTCTTCGGCTAATAACAGCAGTCTGGCAAGGGCAAGGGTTTCAGCAGCCGAAGGAATATCTGGCAAGCCCAGTGCCGAGCTAATTGCACCCCTATGCGCTACACCATCTTTGCCTAAGTAGGCATCAATCGGGCGCATCATCACCAGTAGCCTGTGTGTGGCGGCATAATCAAAGGCATTAAATAGGGTTTGTGTGTTCACCACGGGCTTGTTGGCTTGGCTAAAAGCAACACAGCCTTCACGGTGCATGGCGACCATTTCCGACAGGGCTTCGCCTTTCAAGCCTTTAGTCAAAGCACCAACAGGCAACACATAAGCGGTTTCCGCTTGACGCGCACGGCGCTGAATCAGTTCAGTCACAGCAAAGGTGTCATTCACTGGGTCGGTATCGGGCATCACGCATAGACTGGTAATGCCGCCCGCCACCGCGGCTTTGGTTTCACGGGCAATGGTGGTGAAGTGCTCTAAGCCAGGCTCACCTAAACGTGTGGAGAGGTCAATTAAACCTGGAATTACCAACATGCCTTTGGCATTGATGATTTTGGTGGCGGTAAAGTCGGCTGGCGCTTCACCTATGGCAATAATGCGCCCATGATTGATGTGAATATCGGCAATCGTATCTAGCTGGTTGGCGGGATCGAACAGACGACCTTGTTGAATGGTGATGGCGATCATGGTTATTTCCTTTTTTCAGAAATGCTAGCTTAACGTGTATTTCTAGTTTGCCACACTGGCTTCTAAAAATTCATGTTTTGTCCTTTGACAAGCTCAGGACGAACGCTAGGTTTTATAGGTTTCCGTTGTTTGTCATCGAATAAACTTTCAATTGAGTTTTCAATAGGCTTTTTTATAAATATTGGAGAATATTGTTATTCATCCGTTCGTCCTGAGCTTGTCGAAGGACGGTTGGATGTGCTTTTCGCCAGTAGAGAAACTTCTTTCCAGTCGTTGCGCATCATGGCTTCTTTCTTTTTACGACTCCATCCTTTGATCTGAGTTTCAGCAGCCAATGCTTCTTCTCGAGATGCAAATTCTTTTGACCAAATAAGATGCACTGGGCGACGTGTCGCAGTATAAGTTTGGTATTCTCCTATCTGATGTTGCCCTATTCTCTTTTCAAGATTGTCTGTGTGTCCAGTATAGTAGCTATCATCGGCACAACGTAGAATGTAAGTCCAAAACACATTGCAGTCCTTTTTGTATTTCGTTAGTTTGTCCTTCGACAAGCTCAGGACGAACGGTAGGTATTGGCGCAATTTAGTTTTTGTTTGCCACCAGTGGTCTGTATCGAAAGGGGGGTGACAATTTGTCCCCACCCTTGGGAGAGACTTTCATCTCGACGACGCATTTTTTTAATATAATCTGTTGCATTCGTTGTATCGGTTAGTGCTTGCACAATATCAGCAACAACAAACCACCATTCTTCATTGTGCCAAGTACGACGAATCGTTTGTTCATTAAACAGCACAATGGCATTTTTTTGATGACTCATGCGCTTGTTGCCTGCTGTTCCATAATCCCCGCCATCACCGACATGCGCACGGCAATGCCAAAAGTGACTTGATCCAAAATAACCGACTGTGGACCATCGGCAACATTCGAGGCAATTTCAACACCACGATTAATCGGACCTGGGTGCATGACAATTGCATCGGGCATGGCGAGTTTTAGGCGTTCTTCGGTAATGCCGTAGGTTTCAAAGTATTCTTGTTCCGAGGGTAGTCGCGCGCTGCTCATGCGTTCATTTTGCATACGCAGGGTTATCACCACATCGACATCTTTCAAGCCTGCTTCAATGTCGGTAAAACAATGAGCACCCATGGCGCTGGCGTCATGCGGTAGCAGAGTTTTTGGGCCAACTAAACGAATTTCTTCAGTTTCTAATAGATTCAATACTTGAATTTGCGAACGAGCGACACGCGAATGCAAAATATCACCCACAATGGCGACGCGCAGTTGCGAGAAGTCAGCACCCTTAAAATGACGAATGGTGTAAGCGTCTAGCAACGCCTGCGTTGGGTGAGCATGACGACCATCACCCGCATTGAGTACATGCACATGCGGTGCGACGTGGCGGGCAAAAAAGTGCGCCGCCCCCGATTCGGCATGACGCACGACAAACATATCCGCTTGCATGGCTTCGAGGTTGTAAATGGTGTCGAGCAGCGATTCGCCCTTTTTGGTGGCACTGGTGGCGACGTTCAAGTTAATGACATCAGCACCTAGGCTTTTTTCGGCAATTTCAAAGGTAGTGCGTGTGCGAGTGGATGCTTCAAAAAACAAATTAACGATGGTTTTGCCTTTCAGCAAGGGTTGCTTGTGAATTTGGCGCGTGTCGGTGTTAATAAAACCGTCGGCACGATCTAATATATCGCGAATATGGTGGGGTTTTAGTCCTTCCAAGGTGAGCAGATGTTTTAGCTTGCCCGTTTCATTGAGTTGTAAACTTGGAGAAGATAATCCTGGGTAGCCAAACATCATGAATCCTCTGTTGGTTTTGCTTGTTCTGTGTGAAGATGCCGACTGGCATCGCGTAGATGGACGGGTTGAGACAACCAAGTTTCTAAAATAACGGCCGCGGCTTCGGCATCCAACATAGCGGGATTGTCGCAACGCTCACTGGCTTCGCTGGAAGATAGTTGTTCTTCAATCCAATACAAGGGTAGCGGAATTTGTTTCACCAATAGCTCAGCAAAATCACGTACCCGTTCGGTAAGCGGTTGTTCTTTACCGTCCAACAACAAGGGCAAGCCCAATATTAAGGCTTCGGGTTGATACTTTGCCAGCCATTTTTTCAGTTCTTGCCAGTCGGGCACGCCTTGTTTGGCTTTGAGTACCGCTAAGCCTCGTGCCGAGCCTGTTAGGCTTTGTCCGACGGCGAGACCCATGCGTTTTTCGCCCCAGTCGAGAGCCATAAACACGCCCTTAGCCATGAATTAAGCATGTCCTGCGGTGCGCGAGATTTGGTGACTGTGAATGCCAAGTTGCTGAATGGCGGCTTGCCAACGCGCTTCGGGCGGTAAGTCGAAAATCAGCTCTGGATCCGCTTCGGCAAATAGCCACAGGTTATTACGCAGTTCTTGTTCTAATTGTCCCGCACTCCAGCCCGCGTAACCCAAATAAACTTCATACTCTTCTAGCACGCGATCATCGGCGATGCCTTTCAAAAAATCGAGCGAGACGGTTAGTGACAACTCATCACTCAGTCGTGCTGTATTTTCCCAGCGTGATTTGCCATGATGCAAAATAAAGCCTCGGTCGGGCTGTACAGGACCGCCGACCATCACAGGTAGAGATAAGTCGCGTTGCGAATTGCGCAATGGCATATCCAGATTATCGAGCAGGGTGTGCACGTCCATATCGGAAGCATGGGTGAGTGTCAGTCCCATTGCGCCTTGCGCATTATGCTCTAGCATTAGAATAACGCTTTTTTCAAAAAAACCGCCCCCCTGATCAGGCATGGCAATCAGCAGTTTGTTGGCTATCGCTTGTTCATTGTCGCGCTGTAGCATGGGTTTCCTAAGTTAAACTCTGTTTGATTGATTTATTTTAACGGCTTTTAACCATTTACTGACGTGCTAAGCGTGGCATGGTTGGCCAAGTGGGGGTATGCTTGTCGTGACTGCGCCAAGGATTAATATCCAGACCACCACGACGCACATAACGGGCGTAAACGGTTAAACACTCTGGTTGAAAGACCTGCCACAGGTCGGTATAAATGCTCTCGATGCAGTGTTCGTGAAAGCCTTGATGGTCGCGATAAGAAACAATGTAAGCCAGTAAACTTTCGGCTTTGGGTAAGTTAAGCGCGCGCATTTCGATCACCACACTGCCCCAGTCAGGTTGATTGGTGACGGGACAATTGGATTTGAGCAAATGACTGTGCCAACAGCCATCGCCCGACAGATGCGAATCGATACTTAGTAAAATAGGATTGGGCGTGTAGGTGTCAATAGCGACAGGAAGTTTGTCTAAACACAGTCCTGGCAACGAACCCATACTGAGGTGATTGACATCATGCAGTCGCATGGTCACCATCGCGCCCGCACAGCCCGATAAATCATGGGTGACTTGGGTCATCATGGCGTGGCTATCGTTGAATTTATGCGCATTGAGCGAGTTGAGATAGAGCTTGAACGACTTAGATTCGATTAGGTTTGGGCTAGAAGCGGGAATGCTAAATTCGGCAATCGCTACTTGCGGCAAGCCCATAGCGTTCAACCAAGAAAGCTCATAAGCCGTCCAAACATCAACGCCATGCAGTGGTGTAGGCGACAACTTCGCCCGATTCAGCGCCCGAGGCACAGCAAACAGTAAGCCTGGGTCGTAGTGGGTGGGGTAATGGGTGTGATGACCAAGTTGGCTTTGTTCAATCGCAGACATGGCTATTCCTTATTATTGCCCCTATTGTACCTTATCTAAGCCAGACTTCCATGGGTTATGCATTAATGATACGAATTCAACGTGTTTTAAAGAAACTTAATTCTTCAGTAAGCGATACAGCCTCTTTATTAAGATGGGTTGCCGTATTGTTGGTGTTTTGTACTAATTGCGCATTCTCTTGAGTGATGCGATCAATCTCATCAATCGCTTGATGAACATCGTTTATGCCCTTATTTTGTTCACTTGATGCTTGAGCAATCGACTCAATCATCGAAGCAATAGAGCTAACCGATACATTGATTTCGTCTAGGGCGTTACCCGATTTATCGGCTAATGAAGTGCCTTGTTCAATGCGAGTAACACTATCACTAATCAGAGAGCGGATGTCTTTAGCGGCATCGGCAGATTTACCTGCTAAGGCACGTACTTCGCCAGCAACTACGGCAAAGCCACGTCCATGCTCACCTGCACGAGCTGCTTCTACTGCAGCATTGAGTGCCAATAAGTTGGTTTGGAAGGCAATGCCATCGATAAGGGCAACAATATCAGCAATTTTATTACTAGAGGCGCTAATTTCTTGCATTGCATCAATGGTTTGTGACATTACTTTGGCAGCTTCTCCTGCTTGAGATTGCATGTTTCGCGCCAGTTTTGCAACGCTTTGTGATGTTTCGGCATTGCCTGCAACGGTTTGGGTAATTTCGTTCAATGTCGCGCTGCTTTTCATTAATGCTGTTGCAAGGTGTTGCATGCTTTTATTTAAATGATCATTATTGTTAGCAACATCGCTTGAAAGTGCTTTAAAGGTATTTGCAACGTTTAAGCTATTGTCAATTGAATGATTTAATGTGTTTGACATTTTTTCTAGGGAGATAATCAGGTGTTCGATGATGTTAGCGAATATCGAATTTTGGTAATCATCCGCATCTACTGATAATTTGACCGTTAAGTCGCCCGTCGCATAGGCTTCAAGTAAGTTAACTACCTTTTTTACTATGGACGTTAGCAACTTCATATTGGGGCTTTGACTAACATCGGTTGCAAATTTAATCACTTTATAAGGTTTGCCATCGGCATCAAAAATGGGATTGTAACTGGCTTCAATCCAAATTGGTTTATTGCCTTTGCCCAAGCGTTTATAGGTGCCCGTAAACAACTCACCACGTGCAAGTTTGTGCCAAAATTCGCGATATTCACTGCTTTGCGCATAGTTGGGTTCAACAAACATGCGATGGTGCTTGCCAACAATTTCATCTAATGAGTAGCCTACAGTAGCGGTAAAATTTTCATTGGCGGTTAAAATAATGCCTTGTAGATCAAATTCAATCACTGCCATAGCGCGATGAATTGCCATTAGTTGACCTTTGGCATTAAGTTCAGCTTCGACCTTGTCGGTAATGTCGCTGGCAAATTTAATCACTTTAATCGGTTGATTATTTTGATCAAAAACGGGATTGTAAGTGGCTTCAATCCAAATAACACGTCCACCTTTGGCAAGTCGCTTATAGCGACCACTAAAAAACTCACCCCTAGCAAGACGTTGCCAAAACGCTTGATACTCTGACGATTGAGCATAGTTGTCATCAACAAAAAGGCGATGGTGTTTGCCAACAATTTCGTCTAGTGAGTAGCCCACAGTAGCGGTAAAGTTTTCGTTAGCGGTTAGAATGGTACCATGCAAGTCAAATTCAATCACCGCCATTGAACGGTTTAAGGCATTAAGAACAGCTTGTTGTTGTACAATGAGCTGCTGTTGTGCTAGGTTTTCTTTTAAAATTCTGCTTTGACCGAACATGATGAATTCCTTTTAGTTGTTGAACAAAATTGACCTAGAGCGTCAACTCTTTGTTGGCTTTTTTAAGGGCTTATTTTTAGTGTGGTGTTGGTTAACCATAGCACAATGTCCCACGGATAAGCAACGGTTAAAGATTGTTTAGCTAACTCTTGTTGGCAATACTGTAGCTGTTCCACTTTGCATGAGGGCTTTTTCAAGCTTGGTAACCATGGGTTTAATATACTCGGCAAAGCCAAACGGAGGATTGATAATTAACATGCCGCTACCGTTCATGAGTAGGGTGTTTTCGGGTCCTGTCATGATGCTTAAATTCAGTACTTTCTCATCATCGCCCACTAAGCGTTTCATTTTATTAACGAAAGGCAGTGCGCCTGCGCGAGTTTTGACGGGATACCAAATGGCAAATACGCCCTGACGGAAACGATGTAAGGCTTTCGGAATGACATCGTAAAGCTTAGCAAAATCATCTTGTTCAAACGGTGGGTCGATGTGAATGAGTGCGCGTTTGGCGGTTTTGGGTGGCAACAACGCCAGTAGGGCTTCGTAACCATCACGCTGATGCACATGAATGCGTCGTTCGTGAACAAAGTTTTGCCTTAAATGTTTCATCGGACCATCTGAAACTTCGCACAGCGTTAGGTCGTCAACAATGCGCAGTTGTTCTGCCAAAATAAACGGTGAACCAGGGTACAAGCGCAACTCGCTGCCTTCATTAACATTTTGTACAATCGAGATCAATGCCGACCAGTCAGGGTCTTTGCTGTCCCAGAGTTTGCCAATGCCACCTTTCCATTCTCCTGTTTTTTGCGAGGGAGTTGCCGCCAAGTCATAAATGCCTGCGCCAGCATGGGTGTCGTATAGCGCTAAGGGCGTGTCTTTACGTTGCAGAAAAGCGACCAGTTCTAATAGAACCAGATGTTTGAATACGTCGGCAAAATTGCCAGCGTGATAGTGGTGTAAATAATTCATAATCAAATTGTATCACAGTCTCAACTATAGAAATGGCTCTATTTCGGCATGATACAGCGCGGTTTTTTGCCAGCAGTATGAGCTGCTTTCATCTGATACAGGGCTTCATCTTCTCGGTTACGTAAGCTGGTAATGCGCGTATCATCACTGGGATGGGTAGACATCCACTCGGGGATGCTTTGTTTGCGATCGCCTTTCATCGCTTCCCACAGTTTCGCAGCTTCACGCGGGTCGAAGCCGGCTTTGGCCATGATATCTAAACCAAGTAAATCAGCTTCCGTTTCGTGGGCACGCGAGTAGGGCATAATCACGCCATATTGTACGCCCAAACCTAATGCTGCAACTGCGAGTTGGGTGTTTTGATTACGATTGCCAGCAATCGCCAGTGCCACCATGCCAATATTGGCTAGGGTTGCGGCACTGACACGCTCATTGGCATGATGAGAGAGGACATGCGCAATTTCGTGAGCGACTACGGCAGCAAGCCGGTCTTGATTATTGGCAAATTTCAAAATGCCCGTGTAAACACCAATTTTGCCGCCAGGTAAAGCAAAGGCATTGACTTGATCCGATTCAAATAGCGTCACTTCCCAGTTGTCACCCACCACCTCTTTAGTCAGCGGAGCGACCACGCAATTGACATAAGCGGTGAGTGCCTTATCCTTGCTGATAGGAACTTCGTTTTTCATTTTTTGATATTCTTGTTGTGCTGAGGCAGCTAAGCTGGCTTCGTTTTGCATCAACAACTGAGAACGTCCCAACGGGCTGGTAGAGCAACCTTGCAGTGTGAGCAGTGAAAGCACAAAGGCAAGTGTCAGGCGTTTTAGGTTCATGTGCGAAAGTCCCATTCATAAAGCGAGCTTGCATTATAATAACAAAAACCTGTTGTTTAGCGAAAAGGAAAGTCCATGCCGTCGGTTAAATTGCCGAGTGCACGCGCCCTGCAGATATTGCATGAGCGTCAATTATTGCCCGTATTTCCCGGTGTATTAACGCGTCTTGATGAAGTGATTAACAACCCCCATTCGAACGGTGATGATGTTGCGGCAGTGCTAGCAGCCGATGTATTACTGGCTTCACGCATTATGCGTGCCGCCAGTGGCGTGCGTTATGGACCAAAGCCGCCGAGCTCCTTGGTGGAAGCTGTTGCGCGTTTAGGCTTGGTAGAGGTTCGAGCCATTGCACTTGCTGTTGCCTTTAGTGCAAGTTTTGCCCGTCCAGCCAATATTTCATTAACCGTCTTTTGGCAACACGCCTTTGTTGCCGCTGTCGCTACACGAACCTTAACTCAGTGGTTGAGTGTGCATCGCCAGCTCAGTGTGTGTGATACGGTGACTGCTTTCTTGCTGGGTTTGTCGCATGATATGGGCATGTTATTGTTGGAT
>CAYQEZ010000031.1:14945-23134 GCA_964416645.1 uncultured Francisella sp.
GGTGACTGCTTTCTTGCTGGGTTTGTCGCATGATATGGGCATGTTATTGTTGGATCTGCTTGAACCAGATCAATACGCACAGGTGTTGCAAGCGGTCTACCATGGAGAAGATCAGCTGTTAGCAGAGCAAAAGTTCGTGGGTACAACTCATGCGGTCATGAGTGCCGCTTTGCTACATCACTGGCACTTTAGTGATCAAATGTCGATGGCTTTGGCCAGTCATCATTATCCGGTACGCTTACAGCCTGCGGTGCAGCCTTGGGCTGATGTGGTGTTGTTAGGAGAAGCCATAGCGGTTTCGCTGGGTTATGTTAATGGTGTTTATACGAATATTTCTGATATGATGCAGGAAGTGGTTGAGCAGCGACGCGCAGCGATGCAGTTAGATGATGACGTTTGGCAAGAAATCGGCTTAATGGTTTCGCACCAATTAGAAGAGGAAGGCTGGCTAGAGCTGGCAAATGGAATCTAAACAAACATGAATACACAGCCAAAATATACAGCAAAAACATTGAATGATTGGTTAGAAAGACATAAAAGTTTGCCGATCTTCCCTTCTGTACTGACAGAATTGGATGCGGTGTTGTCATCGGATGCGGTGACGGTTGAGGCTGTTGTCGCGGTGTTGCAAGTCGATGTTAGTGTTGTAGCCCGCATTATGAAAACGGTTAATTCAGCGCGTTATGTGATGCATGAACCGGCACAGACCTTAACCGATGCCGTTTCACGGCTTGGATTTTCGGCAACTCGCATGGTAGCGATTGCAGCGGCTTTTATGAGTTTGATGGATTCGCCAAAAAGCTTTCCGCTACGAGATTTTTGGCGTTCTGCGTTTGTGTCTGCTGTTGCCTGCCGAGAAGTGGTTGGTATGGCGCGTTTAAATCATGAAAATTTTGATCCATCATCGGCATTTACATTGGGTATCGCTAGCGACTTAGGCGTTTTTTTACTGGATGCTTGTTGTGCCGATGACTATGCAGCGATTGTAACTAAAATGCAGTCTAATCCGTTGGCGCTGGTCAAAATGGAGCAACAAGTATTGGGTGTGGATCATGCCATTGCCAGCGCAATTTTATTGCGTTCTTGGCGTTTTCCAGAAAGCTGGGTAATGGGTGTGGCAGGACATTACTTCCCAGCGCGCTTGCCTAAGGCGCAACAACCTTGGGCAGATGCGTTATTGATTGCGGAAAGTGTGAGCTATTATTTGGGCTATGGTCATGGTGTTTGTCCTTCGAGTCCACTGGGCGTATTGCTTGAGTTAACCAACTTGCGTTTGTCCTGTTTGGGACTTAGCGAACAAGATTTTACGCATCTGGCAAGTCGAGTTGCTTTGTTGGTCGAGCAAGAAGGTTGGATGGCGTTGGCCGATGAGGTGTCGAACTAAGCTTGGGGCATCTCTAAAACCCCAACTTCGTGGAATTTTTTAGAGGTTCTGTTTGGTCTTTCAGCCTTCGATCAGCTTTAAAGCAAACCCCGCGCCCTCGAGTCGTTTGGCTTCAATTTCTAGGTCGAGTTGTGTCAGTGGATTTTGTGCTAACCAGCCCGAGGGAAAGCAGAGCGCTAGTTGGTTTTCTTTAATCAGTTTTAGATTAACGCGCATCGTCTGGTCTTCTCGTCCACGATGTAAACGCGTGGCGAGTCGCAATAACACCAGTACTTTGGGTAGTACAGCCAAACAATCTTCAGGTAAAGAGAGTAGGTCTTTGGCACTCATCTTGGAGCGGTGATGTAACACCAGCCAAGCGAGTAGTCGTTGTTCTTCCTGATTGAAGCCTGCTAAGTCAGCATTTTCTAGAATATAAGCACTGTGATGACGGTATTTACGATTGGAAATAAAATGCCCTACTTCGTGTGTCAAGGCGGCCCATATCAGCAGCGATTTAAGCGGCAAAATGGCGTGTTGTAGTCGCCAATCTGTTTTGACTTGTTCAAAAAAACTGCTCGCACAGTGAGCGACACGTTCTGCCTGCGCTTGGTCGATGCGACTGGAGGTGAGTAAAGCGCGAATACTGGTTTCACGTACATCCTGTGTGTGGTGTACTCGTCCCAGCATGTCTAAAATCAACCCTTCGCGCAGTGCACCTGGGGATACCTGCATTTGCTCAATGCCGAGCAGTTGGAAAGCGGCCATCAGCACGGCTAAACCACCACCAATGACGGGTTTACGATTATCGGATAGTCCTTCGATTTTGACTTTATCCAGCGAACCGCCAGCAAGCAGAGCATCGCGTAGCTTTTCCATGCCAGCGAGAGTAATGCCATCATTAGACCAGCCGTTAGCGATGAGCGTTTCGTGAATGGCTTTAATGCTGCCACTAGCACCAATGGCTTTATCCCAACCCAAACGTCGTAGTTTAGGTACATGCGGTCGCAACACTAACTGACACTCGTTGAGTGCGTCACGAAAATCGCTGGCACTGATTTGATCAATTAAGTTGAATTGTTGACTGATGGAAACACACCCCATTTCGGTGCTGGTCATCGAGCGTGGATCGAAGTGGGTGCCGATAATAAACTCAGTGCTGCCGCCACCAATATCCATAACCAGACGTTGCTGGTCGTCATTGATTAAAAAGTGCGACACACCTAAGTAAATAAGTCGTGCTTCTTCATGACCAGGAATAATGTCGATTTGTGCGCCCAGAGCGGTCTCTGCCAGTGCGAGAAAGTCGCCTGTATTACTGGCAAGGCGGAGCGTATTGGTGCCGACAGCACGAATATTTTCACTCGGGATGCCTCGCAGGCGTTGACCGAAGCGGGTAAGACAGGCAATAGCCCGTTCTTGTGCTGCCTGGTCGAGCTGGCCGTCAGCACCTAATCCCATGCGTAAGCGCACAGTTTCTTTGTGACGGTCTAACAGTTGTAGTTGACCATCCACTTCGCGAGCGATGATCATGTGGAAGCTGTTAGAGCCTAGGTCAATGGCAGCGAAGGTATCGGGTGTATTCATAGCGTTTGGACGGTCATAAAAATCATCCGCCTATTTTACGCGATTCATTAGCCCTTGTGATATTTTTCTGCTAACACCTGTTGCGCACTGAAGGCGTCGCCATCGCTGTTACGCTGATGGTAGTCGCCATTGGCATCCAGTTGCCAGCCTGTCGTGTCTTTAAGGTAATTATTTAGGCCTTCCTCATAAATGCGTGCAAATAGTGCTGGGTCGCGTATGGGGAAACAGGTTTCAACGCGAGAAAGCAGGTTACGACTCATCCAGTCGGCACTAGCCAGCCACAGCTGTGGTTGCTTATCATTTTGGAAGTAAAAAATGCGATGATGCTCTAAAAAGCGACCGAGCACCGAAGTCACGCGTATATTTTCGGATAGCCCTAGTACACCGGGACGCAAACTACACATGCCGCGTACAATTAAATCGATTTGTACGCCAGCTTGGCTAGCAGCATAGAGTCCTTCAATGATTTCACGCTGTTGTAACCCGTTCATTTTGGCAATGATACGAGCGGGTTTACCCGCTTGTGCGTTGGCCGCTTCGCGTGCAATCGCTGCTTTGAGATTATTGTGTAGTGAGTGTGGTGCTTGCCATAAGGCCTCTAGCTCAGTTTCGCTGGCAAAGCTGGTCAGTTGTTGGAAAATGCGATTCACATCACGACCAATATCGGCTGCCGAAGTGAGCAGACCGAAGTCGGTGTACACGCGCGCGGTGCCGGCATGATAGTTACCTGTGCCTAAGTGAGTATAGTAGTGCAATCCTGTCGCTTCTTTACGCAATACGGATATCATCTTGGCATGGGTTTTATAACCCACCACACCATAAACGACGTGAGCGCCGGCTTCCTGTAAGCGCGTGGCTTGTTGAATGTTGTTGTCTTCATCGAACCGGGCGCGTAGCTCAATCACTGCCGTCACTTCTTTGCCACGTTTGGCGGCTTGTTCCAGTGCTTCAACAATCGCCGAGTTGGTGCCAGTACGGTACAGCGTCATGCGAATGGCCAATACTTGGTCATCGGCAGCGGCTTGGCGAATAAAATGAATAACGGGAGCAAAAGACTCAAAGGGATGGTGCAGCAGTATGTCTTGTGTTTTCAAAATATCGAAAAAGTGACCCTTTTGACCATCCAACTGGGTATCTTCGAGTAGGCTGGGTGTTGAAGGGGTATAAGGTGGGAAGAGTAGGTCGGCACGAGCGACCATATCGGGTACAGCAGACAGTCGGTGTAAATTAACTGGACCATTGACCTTGAACAGCGCATTTTCGGGCAAGCGAAAGCGTTGCAACAAATAGTGGGCGATTTCATCTGGGCAGTTATCTGCGACTTCTAGTCGCACAGCATTGCCGTATTTGCGCGACGATAATTCTCCCTGCAACGCAGTGAGTAAGTCATCGACTTCTTCTTCATCAACAAATAAGTTAGAGTTGCGCGTGACGCGGAACTGAAAACAACCTTTAATCGACATGCCAGGGAAAAGCTTGTGTACATTGGCATGGATTGCTGAGGAGAGGAAAATAAAGTCGTGTGCGCTGCCACTGACCGATTCGGGTAATTGAATAATCCGCGGCAAAGCACGGGGTACTTGCACCACTGCCAGCTCGCCCATGCGACCGAAAGCATCTTTGCCTTCAAGTGATACGATGAAATTGAGTGACTTATTCAGTAAGCGCGGAAAAGGATGTGCTGGGTCTAAGCCCAATGGGGTAAGTAGCGGTTGTAGTTCGGCAGCAAAAAAGTCGGCAACCCAAGCACGAATGTCCGCTGTCCAGCGATCACGACGCAGGAAGCGAACGCCGGCTTGTTCCAGCTCTGGTAGAATAACTTTCTGTAGGGCTTGATATTGTGCGTCGACCAATTGATGGGCACTGGCATTAACCAGTTCAATCGCATCTTTCGGGCGCATACCATCGGGCTTGGTGCGTGCATCGGGGTCTTTGGCTAATTCGACCAAACTGGCATAGCGAATTTCAAAAAACTCATCTAAATTGCTGGAAGAAATACATAAATAGCGTAGGCGTTCTAATAACGGGTAGTTCGGATTGAGTGCCATATTGAGCACGCGACGATTAAAGGCCAGTACCGAGGTTTCACGGTTAATGAAGGGGTTATAAGTGGTATCGGTAGCCAGTGTGTTGGTGCTAATCGTCATGGTGTTTTCCCGTCATCAGAGCATAAAATTTCATTATCTATTGTCGCACGATTTAATGACAATTGGATGAAAATTGACCCCATAATGGGTGCATTATTCTGCAATAAATAGCATAAGTCATTATAATGGCACTATATTTATGCTAAAGCTAGTGTCTATGAGTCAATTATTTTACGTGATCGGACCCTCTGGAGCCGGAAAAGATGCTCTAATGCAAGCGGCGCGTGTGGCCTTGGAGGGTCAGTCGGTGCTCTTCGCTCATCGCTATATCACGCGAAACAACAGCGATGCCTCAGAAAACTTTGTTCAGCTTTCAGAAGCTGAGTTTAGCATGCGTCAACAGCTGGGTTTATTTTGGTTAACTTGGCAATCGCATCAATTGCATTATGCAATTGGCACCGAGGTACGTCACTGGTTGCAGTCGGGATTAACGGTGGTGGTGAATGGGTCGCGTCAAGCTTTGCCCGAAGTCACGCGTATTTGTGCACAAGATGGCGTGATCTTGGTGCCCGTGTGGGTGCATTGTGAAACGAGTATTTTGGCGCAACGGCTGCGTGCGCGAGGTCGTGAAACGGAAGCGCAGATTCAAGAACGTTTGGAGCGAGCTAAAGCCTTTGTACCACCTGTCGATGCGCTAGTGATTGATAACTCAGGCGCTTTGACCGATTCGGTGCAACAACTTCTCACTTACTTACAGGCCGATTTAACAGCTGATGTCAGGTGCGAGTCATTGCATGTCGATTGAGTTACTGGCGACTGCCTTGATGGTTGGTTTTCTTGGCGGCGTACATTGTGTCGGTATGTGTGGTCCTTTAGCGGGTGTCTTTACCTTTTCGCTAGCACCAGAAATACAGCGTTCTTCACAGCGTGTGGCACTGATGCAATTAGGCTACAACCTAGGGCGCTTAACCAGTTATATCATGCTGGGTGCGATTGCTGGCTTGGTGGGATTGCTGTTAATTGAAGCGGGTGAATTACTGTCGATGCAGCGTTGGCTATTGGGCTTTGCTGGTGTGTGGATGGTCATTTTAGCCGCTTGGTTACTGGGCTGGTCGGCTTTGCCAGCAAAATTAGAAGGTTTAGGGGCGGGCTGGTGGTCGCGTTTATCGCAACGCTGGCGCGCCCGCTTTTTGCCTGTACAGCGTTGGTATCAGGCCTATTTAATGGGTGTGTTATGGGGTTGGATGCCGTGTGGCTTGGTTTATTCGACCCTTATTTTGGCGATGAGCGCTGGTTCTGTCTGGGCAGGTATGTCGGTGATGCTGGCATTTGGGCTGGGTACACTGCCCAACTTGTTGTTGGTTGGCGCCAGTGCTTTTTGGTTAATGCGATTTAAGCGTAACCCTTGGTTCATTCGTGCCGCTGCGATGGGTATGGCAATTTTTGGAGCCTGGACTTTGTGGCAAGCCGTTTTGGGTTCAGCTTGGCAGGGAGTTGTGTGATATGAAATCCTGTTGGTCTTGTTGGTTATCGGCATCGCCCTATTTGACGGTTGTGTTCGCACTAACCGCTTGGTGGCTGTCTTGGCCCGCACCACCTCAACCCATCTCTGTTGCCAGCAATGAGCCAATTGCTCAAGAGACCTTAAGATTTGATGAAGCAGAAACCGATGATGCTTCTGGGTTGCAAGTGACACTAATTCCCGCACCCAATTTTTCTGCTATTAGTTTGTCCGATGATCGTAAGCAGGCTTTTATTGCTTGGTTATTGCCATTAATCGCCCAAGAAAATGTGCGTGTATTAGAGCTACGTCGTGAAGCCGTACGTCTGTATGGGTTGTCGCAACAAAACCGCTTATCGTTGAAACAAAAAGAGTGGTTGGTTAGTTTGGCGACAGATTATGAAGTCGATTTGGGTGTTAAGGGGTTTGATCTTCCTTTTTGGCAAAACCTGTTGCATCGAGTGGATGCTATTCCGCCTTCATTGGTGCTGGCGCAAGCAGCAGTAGAGTCGGGTTGGGGTACGTCGCGCTTAGCTAAAGACGCACACAATTTTTTTGGCATTATGTGCTTCAAACCTGGTTGTGGTGTGCCCTTTGATGGCGGTTCGGGAGAGTTTCGACGTTTTGTTGGCGTGAATGATTCGATTGCTTTTTATATGCGCATCATTAACACCAAGGGTGCTTATCGTGCGGCGAGAGCTGAGCGGATGCGCCATCGTTTGATTGGTGATGTGCCTTCAGGTTCAGCTTTGGCGAAGACACTACTCAGCTATTCTGAATTGGGCAGTCGTTATATTGATTTTCTGCTTAAAATCATGCGTGAGAATAAGCTCGATGAGTACGATGGTGTCGATTTACCCATGAGCATTGAAGTGAATGAAGCACCTGCACCGAGCGTGCAAAGTGAGCCTGTTAGCTAGGTTAAGTTTGGCAATATCTTTCAGAAATTGTTTTAGACGCTTAGCGTCGCATAGTGAATGGGTCACTTGTATCCCTGAATTAATCCCAATAACTCTAGCGGTGTTGCTTCTGGTTGGTTGTTCATTTGGCACAGAGTTAGATGTCGGGTGTCGAATGGTAAGCAAAACCTATTTGCGGTAATCCAGTTTTATTACAAAACGTGTTGGCATTACTGGCAGTGGCAAACCTGGTGGCGTTTGAGGGTAGATTGTCATAAGCAACGGAAATTGCTGTTAATGAAATTCAGCAAACGAATCTTATATTCGTTATAATTGAGCGCAGATAACCGATTTATGGGAGTGGCTCGCAATGGCAACGATTACATTTGACACGCTGCAATACGTTGAAAAGCTGAAGACTGGTGGATTTAGCGACGAGCAGGCTAAAGCTTTGGCAGAGGCGCAGAAACAAGCTATTGATACCGCTGCAGATTCTATGCTGGCAACCAAAAGAGATATTCAAGAAATTCGTGATGAAGTTAAAGATGTCAAAGCCGAGGTTAATTTATTGAAGTGGATGGTTGGTTTTTCCATGGCGATGACTGCTGCAATACTTTGGTTGTTGATCAGAGATGGTACACATTAAAACCCAATGTGACTGATTGAAAATCCTTAGTGTTGAGCGACGGTTTGTTTACCACCCCACCAAGATCCCAGCAACATGCCAGCTATGGCAGCCAGTAGTCCCCACC
>CAYQEZ010000032.1:0-22197 GCA_964416645.1 uncultured Francisella sp.
CGCAGCCGCCATCAAGGCATTGATGTGATCACCAATGATGCCCTTAAGAAAATTGGGTATCCGCATTTTAGTGTTGATGTCTAAGTTTATTCAGATTCAATAAGTGCAATTAGCTTGTTAATATCCACACCATAGTTTTTCTCTGTCGGTGTTGACGAACCTGAAAAACCATCTCCATAACCACAATAATCGGTCATCGTTCTAGACATTGCGAATGTGCTAGAGAAATCTCTTCTTCTCTCAAACTTAGGCTTAACTTTTTCTTTTTTGAATAATCCTTCAGAGAATAGCATTTTGGCACGCAGCGCCTCAAAACTGTAGCCACGTCCTTTGCGGTTTGTGGCTCGAATCAGGTTGTTGAGTGATTCGGTATAGGCGTTGGTGATGCGATGATCAAAGTAGTTCATAATCCACGGATGCCAATTCTCGCAGGTTCGTGTTAGGTCTGCAAAATCTAGTAACAGTTCGGACGGAATACTGGTTAACCAAGCTTGATAGCGTTGCTGTGCTTCTGTTTTACTGGCAGCTTCGTAAATACCGTAAAAGCCTTCTTTAAGTCGATAAGCCTGTGCCAACAGTGGGTAGTTAAGCGCCCATCCTGAAAGTAAAAAAGCTTCTTGTTCGGTTAAGTCAGGTTCACGCTTTAATAGAATGAAGCGGTCGTGCATGAGTAAGCGACGTTCTTTGGCTGTCAGTGACTCACGCAAGGACTTGCGGACTGACTCTAGCGCATTATTCGCCATACGCACCACATGGAACTTGTCGATGATGATTTTGGCTTGTGGTATCACTTGTTGGCAGGCTTCGCGGTAAGGCTTCCACATATCCATCGTGACGTATTGAACCGTTTCTTTACCTTTTAGATTGCTTAGGTAATGAATAATGGTTTCTTTATTGCGGTTCACCAGCAAGTCAACAATGGTGTTGTTTTGCACGTTAGCAATAACACCACGAGGCTTGATGAGATGAATTTCATCCATACCCAGCCACTGAGGAGTTGCAAACTTAATCTTACTTTCTAAGTCAGCTACATAGTCATTAAAAACCGATTTTACGGTATTCTCAGTAACACCTATGTCATCAGCAATACTAATAAAGGTTCTTCTTATTGATTCCTTGCCAACCCATGAAATAAGCCTGTTAGTCATGTTTCGCTTGTCATCAACATCATGCAAGCGCTCAATAAATGTTTTATTGCACGATTTGCACTTAAATCGACTTGAGTTAACGTAAATGCCAACACGCTTTGCATGAACAGGCAAGTCCCTTACAAGGCGTTCTTTTGAACCAAAGCCAACGATATTGTGCGAATGACAATGTGGGCATATTTGTGGCTTTCGTGTCGTTTCAGCTTTAATGTGATAGCTGTAATCATCTTCTTCGACCTGAAGTACGTTAAAGCTTTTTAGGTTGAGGATATTAGGCATGATTAACGATTAATAGCAGTTTTTACATGCTGTATGAATGATTCTACACTTAACAAACGATTTTTATCTTCACTCGTAAAATGGTTGTGCCTATCCTCGGGCACAACAAGCGTTATATTGGCCTTTGCAATTTCCTGCATTTGATTGGTTGAAATGCCTTCTTGAAGCGTCAGTAAGTGCTTGTGTTGTATTCTTGGTGCTTCTTTAGTCACTTGCCGCCATCTATCTTTGCAGGTTGTTTTGATCCCCAATACAAACAGCTTATCATCTGGCCAAGATTTATCGTTATAGGCTAAAGCACTAGGAATAATAATATCGGGTTTGGTGTCGTCAACATTCGCCTGGTTATCGAATGGGATGCCAGATGATTCAAGTAAATAGGCTACGTGGTGCTCCAGTGATTTGCCTGCTCGTGCTTTTCTGCGCTGTAACACAGTTTGTGCAGTCACCAAAAACTCATCAATAGAACCAAACAGATTGTGTAAAAATGGTTGATAAACTTTTCGTTCTACCGTCCTGAATAAGGCATATTCAGCCTCAACAAGCATAGATAATTGTTTATCTGTAGGATGATTCATGAAGTTGGCTGCACATTCAATCAAGGCACGTTTAGATTCTTGCGCAAAGTCTTTTGTTGGTGGGAAATCCGTTAAGTTTTGTACAAATAAAGTAAATCGTCGTTCAAGGCATTCCTCTTCACTTTCTTGTACTTGATTAACGTCATAAACAGCCCAGCGATTGATAATTTCAATACCGATATAGGCTTGATAGTTTTCAATGTCTTCATCGGTTTCTAAAATATAAGCGTAAAATTGAGTGAGTGTTGCTGGAACCAATACCAGTAGTGCTCCTAATTTGTTTGGCTGTAACGCTTCAAAATTCCTGATGCTGTTAAATCCCGTCAGCCGATACTCGCTTCGTGTGCCTGTTCCATACCATTTAACCGTTGATTGCGTTTGAACACCAAAATACCAATCTACAGTTACAACATGATTGTGGTTTGATCCCTTGGTTGGCTCAAATGGGGTAAAGTGCCGCCAAGACTTTTTAGAAAGATAAAAACCTTTTTGATGCCCACCTGTAAGCCCTAGGTCGTTAGGAGAAATGTATTTTAGGATCGCCTTGCCACAGGAAAGACTTTTTTCTATGGCTTGCTCACATACTAGCGACATGACGCACTACCGCTGAAGATTGAATAACAGAACGAACCCTGGGCGCTTTTCTTCTGTTTGTTTCGTTGATAGCCGTAATCATTAGACTGGCAACATGTGCAATAGCAGGTACAACAACAGAATTACCGAATTGCTTGTAAGCTCTTGTGTTCGATACTGGAATCACAAACGAATCAGGGAACCCCATTAAGCGAGCACACTCTCTAGGTGTTAATTTTCGAGGGTTTTTATCTGCCCCTTGATGCAGTAATATTTCAGAACCGTCCTTATAATATCGTGCCGACAAGGTTCTGGTGGTTGTCGTTTCTGGCGTCACTAGCCCATAACCAAAGCCATTGCCTTTTTCTTTATGCTTTTGGGCATAATTTTGTAAATAAGCCCACAAGCCATCAGAAAGTGTGAATGAATCAAGCTGTTGTTGTTTATCATAGTCAAAAAATCGTCCCATGTCATGACTGATAACTGGCTCAGTACCATCGTTTTTATGCAATATTGACGACAAAGCACGAGAACCTTTAGGTGGTAATACGTCAGTCCACGAGAATTTGATATTCTCTTCCTTTTTGAAGCCAACAATGATAATTCGCTCTCGGTGCTGTGGTACAAAATGCGCACCATCAATAACCTTGAAATGAATATCGTAACCAAGCTCTAATAAAGCTCGCTTGATTACTTCAAAGGTTTTACCTTTGTCGTGAGAGGTTAGATTTTTAACGTTTTCCAACAAAAATGCCTTTGGTTGCTTTGCTTCGATGATGCGACACACATCAAAAAACAATGTACCTTGGGTTTCACAAGCAAATCCATGCGCTCTGCCGAGGGAGTTCTTTTTGGATACCCCAGCAATGGAAAATGGTTGACATGGGAAGCCAGCCAAAAGGATGTCATGATCTGGTACGCTTGCTGCATCAACTTGAGTTATGTCGCCAGTAATATCATGGCTATCAGCAAAATTGGCTTTATAGGTTTTCTGTGCGTAAGCATCCCATTCGCTTGTAAATACACATTTGCCGCCGAGTGGTTCAAATGCCTGTCTTATGCCGCCGATCCCCGCAAATAGATCAATAAATCGAAACATAACAAACCGCCCGGACAACAACACTAAAATTAGATTTTATTGTATCTTGTTAAGGAGCTGTTAGCAAGACGAAAAATTTGTTTTTGAGATGCGTTCAGCGAGTATCAACACTAAAATGCGGATACCCAAATAAACTTGGGAAGTCTAAAAACAAGCGAAGCGAGGTTTTTAGAGGTTCCCTTTAGAATAAATCATCATCCCCAGCCAAACTAACCGAGGGCGAAGCCATCAAACCACCGCTTAGCTGACTATCAAAAAACTTCATCGCATCAATAATGATAATCACCCCTTCATCAGCAGCATGACTCACACCTTGAATCATACGATTACTCGCATCATCACCGACGCCACTGATTGCATCAATCCCCTCTTCTTGTATATCTCGAACCTCTTTGACCTCATCGACCAACAAACCCAAGGCTTGCCCTTGTTGTTCGACAATAATAATTCGAGACAAATCCGTTAATGATGAGCTAGGTAATTTAAAAAACTGCCGAGTATCGAGCACAGAGACAATAACCCCGCGCACATTAATAACACCCAATACATCATAAGGAGCACCAGGAACAGGTCGAATTTCGCCCACTCTCAGCACTTCTCGCACATTTTGCACATTAACACCGTAGCTTTCAGTATCGAGACGAAACAAGACGCAACGAACGTAACTGCCCTCGTATTCTTGATCGACCATATTGGTGATTGACATATCAAACTCTTTCATAATGTTTAAAACCTGTTCATCATACCAGGCAAATCGAGAATAAGGGCAATGCGACCATCCCCTGTAATGGTGGCACCAGCATAGCCTTGCACACCTTGTAATTTAGCACCAAGCGGTTTAATCACCACTTCTTCCTGACCACGAACATGATCTACAATTAATCCCACCATGACGGTTCCAATATTCACAATCACCACCTTAGCATGATCTAGTGGCTCATGACTGGTATGAGACGACAACCACTCTCTCATAAAATACAATGGGATACTACGTGAACGTAAACGCACCATCATACGTCCATCAATACGATTACTCTGACTTGCATCATAATCAAAAATTTCCTGCACAGCAGTGAGTGGAATGGCATAATTAAACGCGCCCACTCCCACCATCAGCGTCGGTAAAATAGCCAGCGTTAAAGGAACACGAATATTAAAAATCGTACCTTCGCCCAACACAGAATGAATATCGATACTACCATTCAGTTTGTTAATGGTGCTCTTCACCACATCCATACCAACACCGCGCCCCGAAACATCGGAAATTTCGGTTTTGGTAGAAAATCCGGGCATCAGAATCAACTCAAAAGCTGACTTATCATCTAACTGCGCTGCTGTCATTTCATCAATCAGGCCTTTTTCAATAGCCTTCTGACGAAGGAAATCAGCGTTCATACCCTTACCATCATCGGTAATGGTCAATAGAATATGATCACCCTCTTGTTGTGCTGAAAGAATAAGCTTACCCACTCGCGGCTTACCCTGACTTTCCCGAGTTTGAGGGTCTTCCACACCATGATCAACCGCATTACGCACCAAGTGTACCAACGGATCAGCCAGTGCTTCGACGAGATTCTTGTCTAAATCGGTATCTTCACCCACCAGCTCAAGCTCAATTTCTTTGCCAAGCTTGCGGGCCAAATCGCGAACTACTCGAGGAAAACGGCTAAACACCTTTTTAACGGGTTGCATACGCGTCTTCATCACCGACGCTTGCAAATCCATCGTCACGTGGTCTAAATTAGCGACCACGGCTGATACTTCTTCGTTTTGCAACAGAGTTCGTAAATTGAGTAAACGGTTACGAACCAACACCAACTCACCAACCAAATTCATGATTTCGTCTAGGCGCTTGGTATCCACGCGCACTGTCGACTCAGCCTCTTCACCCGCCTTGGCAACCACCGCAGGTTTTGCTGCAGGTTTAGCGGCTGGAACAACTGGCTTAACAGGCTCAGCCACAACAGGAGAAGCAACCACTGCTGCAGGTGTCGAACCAGCAAGGACTCCAACCGCTTTTGCTGCATCCAAGGCAGCCTCTTGGGCAGATTTACCCGACTGCAAACCAGCCAACATAGCCTCAAATTCTTCGTCCGTAATTTCACCATCAGGATCTAAACCAGCAACGAAAGTCGATGCGGGCATCTTTGTCGGCGCCGCTTCCTGGTCTGCCATAACCAACATATCACGCTGATTGAGTAGCGCTTCAAACTCTTCATCGGAAATCTCACCATCGGGATCCACGCCTTCTGGTAAAGCCAGTTTAATGGCAGGAGCAGTCACGACTTCAACAGGTGCTACCACTTCAACTGATGATGCCATCTCACCTTTCACAGCGGCATCCAATTCTGCCAACAAACTAACATCGGCAGCTTCTAGCTCACGCTCACCCGCCTGCAACGCTTGGATCATGCGGCCAATCACATCATAGGCTTGTAGAACCACATCAACATTGCCACCCGCATACTCACGTTCGCCATTGCGAATTTTATCGAACAAATTCTCAGCACGATGACACAGCTCAACTAATGGTGTGACACCAATAAACCCTGCGCCACCTTTAATGGTATGAAAACCACGAAAAATAGCATTCAATAAATCGGCATTATGGGGATCACGCTCCAGCTCTACCAGCTGTTCGTTCAAGTTTTCGTAAAGCTCACCCGCTTCGACCAAAAAGTCTTGTAAAATTTCCTCGTCCACGACGTGACTCCTGTTTCATGGTCAAGCCGCCATGGCTTGCCTATAGTAAGGGAATTCAATAGCATTTCCCGATCTTGATGACTACTACAAGCAAATTTCGTACCAACTACAAGCCCATCTCGGCAAGCAGATCATCCACATCTTGTTGTCCTTTGGCTCGACCCTGTTTTTCATCCGCCAATACAGCTGGACCAAAACCAGCACTAGCTGGCTTATCGGCATTCGACCCATTAAGTTGAGCGTCTCGATCAAGCCGTTGCAAATCTTGCAAAACTTGTTGCAAAACTTGCCCCGTAATGTCTTGGTAACTTTGCACCATCAACATTTCGGTTAAACGATGTTGAACCGCTTCAATCGCCTGCGTGATCTGCTGCAATAACTCTGCATTAACCTCATCGTTACTAAGCAAATTGGTTTGCATCTGCAACACAATTTTCAAATTATCCAGTGTCGATAAAGATTCTTCTGTAAGCATTAAGGTTTGTTGAACCGCTGACTCTTTAGTAGACATGACATAGTTAATGCGCTCACTCATTTCATCGATATGTTGGCCTGTCGTCATTTTCTCTCTCCCGAAGGCATAAAAAAGCCCGCTCATGGGCGGGCACTTATCATGGCGTACTTAACCAATACGCTCAAAAATTTTCTGAATTTTTTCGTTTAACGTTGCTGCGGTGAAAGGCTTAACAATATACCCATTTACACCTGCTTCAGCTGCTTCAAAAATTTGGCTGCGTTTTGCTTCGGCCGTAATTAACAAGAAAGGCGTATCCTTAAAACGAGCATCAGCACGAACTTTACGTAAGAAATCAATACCCGTCATGTTCGGCATATTCCAATCGGAAACGATAAAATCAAATCCGCCTGCAGCTTCCACAGCATCCCATGCCTGCACACCATCTTCTGCTTCAGTAAAGTTACTGAAACCCAATTCTTTCAATAGGTTTTTGACAATGCGACGCATGGTTGAAAAATCATCAACAACTAAAATACGCATATCACGATTGATGGCCATGGTGGATGATATCTCCTCTTAATTTCGACTATTCAGCCCATTCTTTTAAACGCGAACGGATGCGCAACAGTGCTTGACCGTGAATCTGACAAACGCGCGATTCACTGACATTAAGCACTTCCCCAATTTCTTTCAAATTCAATTCTTCATCATAATACAAAGACATAACCAACTGCTCTCGCTCTGGCAAACTGGCAATCGCCTCGGCTAACTGCCCCTGAAACTGAGACTGCATCAACTCTTGCATGGGCTCAGCCATATCCGAAGCATGATTCAGCGTTAGTTGATCTTCAGACAACTCATCATGATCAGGCATATCGATTGATAAAACCTGTGTCGTTACCGAGTCCTGCAACACTTGATGATATTCCGACATGGACATACCCAAGAGTTTAGCAACCTCTTCATCTTTGGCTTCTCGCCCTGTCGTTGCTTCAATGGACCGAATGGCCTCAGACACCTCGCGCGACTTACGATGTACAGAGCGCGGTGTCCAATCCCCTTTACGAATTTCATCCAACATCGCACCACGAATACGGATACCAGCATAGGTTTCAAAACTCGCACCCTGACTGGCATCGTACTTTTGCACCGCCTCGATCAACCCAATCATGCCCGATTGCACCAAATCATCAACCTGCACACTGGAAGGCAAACGCCCCTTCAAATGATAAGCAATACGCTTCACCAAATCTGTGTGTGCCTCAATTTGCTCGCTCAGAGAAGTTTGCTGCTTTTGCATTTGAGCATAGGCTTTAACGGGCGTCATAACTTATCGGATACCTGACTGTACTAATCGTTCGACAAAAAACTGCAAATAACCACTCGGTCCCATCGGTACTGGCCAGCGCATTACCTCGCGCGCCAACAAAGACAACGCCTTACCGGAAGGACTAAAAGGCTTGGACAACACAACCGATGTTTGCTGCTGAATCGCCACACGCAAACTCGGATCAAAAGGCACGGGACCAGCATAACTGACCTGCACATCAAGAAAACGTTCACATACACTGGCAATCTTATCAAATAGCGCCATAGCATGGCTAGGAGATTGCGCCATATTCGCTACAATTCGTACTTTTGATACCCCATATTCACGATTAAGCACCTTAATCAGTGCATAGGCATCAGTGATGGATGCGGGTTCATCGCATACAACCACCAACACCTCCATCGCAGCACGACAGAAACTGAGTACACTATCAGATATGCCCGCTGCTGTGTCGATTAACAATACATCAATATCGTCGGCCAATTCGGAAAACGCCTGAATTAATCCCGCATTTTCCACACTAGACAGATTGACCATGCGCCGGACTCCAGAAGAACCAGGAATAATCTTAAGACCACCTGAACCTTCAATCATCACCTCTTTAAGACCATGAGTACCATCTAACACATGCGAGAGGTTATAAGGCGCTCTCAACCCCAGTAACACGTCTACGTTGGCCATACTCATGTCAGCGTCGAGCAGACACACTCGCTCGCCCATTTTGGACAAGGCAACCCCTAAATTAACCGATACACTGGTTTTACCCACACCGCCCTTACCACCGGTGATGGCAATGGTTCTGACAGGGCGTTGTTGCCCCGTTGATCTTAGCCCTGCCGCCTGATCTTCAAACATCCGTTATCTCCCGACCGAGTCCATAATGAACGCCATCTAAAGCCGTCGCTTCACGTGTGCGCCCCATTGCAATAGCTTGATCAAGCAAATCTCGTGCCGTTATCGGCATCAAATCTTCTGGCACCCGCTGACCGTTGGTACAATAAGCCAATGCCAAGCGGTTTTGCGCTAATAAGGTCACCGCTGGACCCAGCAAGGTTGCCTCATCCAATTTGGTTAAAATACAACCAATCGGCTTAAGCTTACCAAAGGCGAGCATAATTTCTTGCATCACACTTAACTGAGTAGCGGCAGACAACACCAGCAAGGGTTTAATATCACCCGTACCATCATCCAAGCTTTGCGCTAAATAATCATGCAAACGCGCATCACGTTGGCTTAACCCTGCCGTATCAACCAAAACCAACCGACGTTGCGCCAACTTATCCAATAAGCGAAAAAACTCAGTGGGCGTACTCGCGGTATAAAGAGGTACTCCAATCAAATCGGCAAATATTTTTAATTGTTCTTGCGCACCAATTTTATAAGTATCCAGCGTGATCATGGCACATTCAGCAGTACCATATCTCAACGCATAACGTGCAGCCAATTTAGCAATGGTCGTTGTTTTCCCGACTCCAGTAGGCCCGACCAAGGCAATAACGCCACCTTGATCGAGCAAACCATCGGCCAGGGCCGGCATGTTATGCAACAAACTTGCCTGAATCTGTCGCCAATCCGCCTCGACATCCCCAGACATCACCAGCTGTTCTACCAAATTTTGACACAGTTCCCAACCAATACCCATGGCTGAAAGACGCTTGAGCAAGGTTACTTTATCGGGATGTTGCACACTGGTTTGCTGCCAAGCAAAACCAGATAACTGCTGCTCCAACAAAGCACGCATCTGCTTCAACTCTTGGTGCATATTAGCCAAATCTGGTTGTGGTGATGGTTGAGCACGAAAACTGCTTGTGGATGAGGCGCTAACCAAAGGCTCATTCATTTGACTGCTACTGAAGACATCGTGAGCATATGACCTAGTCATTGGTGCAGATGAAACCATGTCAGGATCAATGCCCGCAGTAACTTCAACACTGTCATCTAATTGACGTGTTGACATAATGACAGCCTGATCACCTAACTCTTCTTTCACCATATTTATGGCTTGACGCATGTTACTGGCGACAAAACGCTTAATACGCATCTAACCCACCTTAACCAATCGAAGCGAACACATTAATTTGCCTACTTTCAGGAATTTCACTGTAGGATAACACCACCAAACTTGGAATCGAATAACGGAACAAACGTGCTAAGGGCGCACGCACAAAAGGATTAACCAGCAAAATAGAAGGTTTTCCCACCATCTCGCGTTGCTGCACCTGTTCATTCAAACGCTGACTAACACGCTCAGCCAAACTCGGCTCAATCGCCAACTGTCCTTCAGGTGCCCCTTGCATCGATTTCAGCAATACCTGCTCCAAATTTGGCTCGAGTGTCATCACTTCTACTACATCGCCCACACCAGCAATATTTTGCAAAATAAACTTACCCAAGGCTGTACGAACATGCACCGTTAACTGCGCTAAATCTTTCGTTTGTCCAATGCGTTCTATCAATGCCTCTAAGATGGTACGCATATCTCTAACTGGAATGCGTTCACGCAAAAGATTCTGCAATATTTGTACCAACAAAGCCAAAGGCACTTCTTTAGTTGCCTCTTCTACCAGTTTTTCGGCTTGCTGTTTAACTCGATTTAAAATTTGTTGCACCTCTTCCAAGCCCAACAACTCATCGGCATTATCCTGTAGAATCTGACTGAGGTGGGTCGCAATAACCGTACCCGAATCTACTACGGTATAACCCAATGTTTGTGCCTGATCACGATCCTGTTTACTAATCCAAACCGCATCCAGCCCAAAAGTTGGGTCTTTGGTGGCAATGCCATTGAGTTGACCATAAACTTGGCCAGAATTAATAGCCAGATCACGATCATGATAAACTTCACCGGAACCCAAAGTAACACCCATCATGCTAATACGATACTGGTTCGGAGATAGCTCCAAATTATCGCGAATATGAACAGAGGGAATCAAAAAACCCAACTCTTGCGACAATTTACGTCGAACCCCTTTAATGCGCTCCAATAGCTGACCATCTTGAGCGGTATCTACCATGGGAATGAGACGATAACCAATCTCTAACCCGAGTGTATCAACTTGCTGTACGTCATCCCAACCCAACTCTGGTGGCTTACCGACCGAATCATCACTCATTTCAACTGGACGAGTGTCGACTTGCGCCACTTGCTTTTGTTTAGTGACTAACCACCAAGCTCCAGCACCCGTTAAAGCGGCTAAGCTTAAAAATGCCACATTCGGCATACCAGGAATTATACCCATTAAAAACAATACGCCCGCTGACAATATTAAGGGTTTCGGATTGGTTAATAGTTGATCATTCATTTGCTGTGAAATTTCAACATTCTCACCAGAACGCGTCACCATTAATGCGGCAGCAACCGATAATAACAAGGCTGGAATTTGTGCCACCAAGCCATCACCAATGGTTAGTAGGGTATAAATCTGCACCGACTCACCAAAAGGAAGCCCATGCTGCGCCATACCGATAATAAAGCCAGCAATCATGTTAATGAACAAAATAATAATGCCCGCAATCGCATCACCACGCACGAACTTACTCGCACCATCCATCGAACCATAAAATTCCGATTCCGCTGCAACTTCGCGGCGACGCGCTTGTGCTTGTTCTTGGGTAATTAAACCTGCATTCAAATCAGCATCAATCGCCATCTGCTTACCAGGCAATGAATCCAAAGCAAAACGCGCACTCACCTCGGCTACCCGACCAGCTCCCTTGGTAACCACCACAAAGTTAATAACAATTAAAATGGCAAAAACAACTAAACCAACCGCAAAGTTACCACCAATAACAAAGTTAGCAAAAGCTTCGATAACGTGACCTGCTGCGTCTCCGCCATTATGACCTTCCATCAAAATAATGCGGGTAGAGGCAATGTTCAGTGCCAAGCGCAATAGTGTAGCGACTAAAAGAATGGTAGGAAAAACGGCAAAATCTAATGGTTTTTTTGCATAAACAGTAACCATTAAAATCATTAAAGACAAGGCGATATTAAAAGTAAATAGCATATCCAGCAGCAAGGCCGGCAAAGGCAGAATCATCATGGCTAAGAGCGCAATGACCAAAATTGGCGTACCTAACCCTTTGGGTAGTGCCATTTGTATTTGTTGTGCGAGCCGACGCCATTCCATAATTCAGTAAGTACCTAAAACCATTGGTAAATCATCATAACCTTTCCATTATAGTAGGTTTCGTTGCTTAGAGCATGCTTTAACCCTGCTCAGTCTGTGTAAATTTAAGGGGACTGCTTTAATTCAGCGGGAATAACCACGTCATCAAAATCAGGTAGCTGATTAATCTTACGCTCTTTGAATTGGAAAACCATTGCTAGAATTTGAGCCACTGCCACAAACAATTGACGAGGAATAACCTGACCCACTTCACTATTGTAGTAGAGAGCCCGCGCCAAGGCAGGTGAGCGCACAATTTCAACATTGTTTTGCGTCGCAATCGTTCTAATTTGAGCAGCCATAAAATCCATACCCATCGCTAGTACTACGGGTGCATTCATTTTTTCACCATCATATTTCAAAGCAACCGCATAGTGTTCTGGGTTAGTGATAATCACATCCGCTGTTGGCACATCCTGCATCATGCGCCTCATCGCCATTTCCTGTTGCATTCTACGGATGCGACCTTTAATCTCTGGATTACCTTCTGTTTGCTTAAACTCATCTTTAACCTCTTGCAGGGTCATTTTCATGTCTTCGTTGTGCTTCCAAATCATATAAGGCACATCAATCGCCGCAATCACAATCAATCCCAATGACATAACAATCAATGCCATAGCCAGAATCTCTCCCGCACTGGCCAAACCTGGCTCAACCTCAATAAGTCCCAAATGATAAACTTCTCGCAAAGTCGAGTAAATGAACAACACCGCTAAGACAGCCATTAAGAAGAACTTCAGTAGTGCTTTAATCAGTTCAACCAACGCATGTAAAGAAAACATACGCTTAATGCCCGCAATCGGATTCAATTTAGAAAATTTAGGCGCCATCACTTCGGCACTAAACAACCAACCACCGACCAGTATATTCGCTACAATCGCCATCACCATCATGCCCATAATAAAAGGGAATATCAGCCATAAGGCGGCTTCAAATTGTGCAAAAATTAAATCGGCCGCTCGCTTCATATCAAATGCATGATCGCGTTCTAAACTAAAGCCAATGATCATCATACGTTCAAAATCGACCATCATTTGCGGGCCTAGCCAGTACAACCACAGGGAAGCAACAATCATAATCAACATAGTCGCTAACTCTTTAGAGCGCGCTACCTGCCCTTTCTTACGGGCGTCTTCGAGTTTTTTGGAAGTTGGTTCTTCGCTCTTCTCTTGACCGTCTGCGTTTTCAGCCATATTATTCGCTTAATTTAAACTGATGTACAAAGTCAAACGATGAATTCATGAACCATTGGAACTGAACCACTAGCTGCGGCAACAACCACCAAAGCAATAACAAACCACCCAAAATGGTGATAACAAAACCGATCGAGAAAACATTTAATGTTGGCGCTGCCCGACTAATCAAGCCTAAAGCAAGATTCGCTAATAACAAAGCAGTTACTGCTGGCAATGCAATAATCATCGCCCAAATAAATAAATTGCTGCCCCAATCTACCAAAGCTTTAATGGTAAAAGTGGACAGAAAATGACCGTTCAGCGGCATTTGCACAAAACTATCAATAAGCATTTGTACGACCATTAAATGTCCATTCAGGGACACAAATAACAGTGAAATAATGATGGTATATAACTGGGCAATGACTGGAGAATTCATGCCCGTACCAGGATCAACCATCGCGGCAAAGCCCAGACCCATGGCATTGGCTACCATTTGTCCTGCTAGTGTAAAAGCTTGAAACACGACAACAAACACCAATCCCATTGCCAACCCAATACCAGCTTGTTCAACCGCCATCCACACACCTTCGTTAGTAAAAGGATCAATCGGTTTCGATAATTCAACACTAGGAGCAATAGCTGCCGTCAGCATCAACGTGACAATCAATTTAAAACGCATGGAAACTGTTTTGGCAGACAGCACAGGCATGATAAACATCAGTGCACCAATACGCACCAAAGGCCAAAAAAAATTGCCCCACCACTGCAAAAAAGCTTCATAGGTAAAGTTAGTTTCCATCAAGGCTTCTCAAAAAACCCATAGGAATGGAGGTATTGGGGGAAAGGATTCATAACATTAACGGTGAATTATTGATAAAAAACCCTTCCACCAGCCAAACAACACATCGGAAAAGTCTAAAAATGAACGAAGTGAAGTTTTTAGCACTTTCCATTGGTCTTAACCAATGTATTCAGGAATCGACAAGATCAGTTCGCGAGAAAAATCAATCAACAAATTAAGCAACCAAGGACCAAAAAATACCAACACCACCACAATGGCGAACAATTTTGGAATAAAACTTAATGTCATTTCGTTAATTTGCGTTGCCGCCTGGAACATACCAACCAGCAAACCAATAATGAGCGTGGGAATGAGCAAAGGCACAGACAAAAGCACCGTCACTTCTAACATTTTTTGCCCAATCGTTAAAATGGTTTCTGAAGTCACCGCAACACCTCACTAAACCCCACCAGGCACAACAAAACTATTGGCTAAGGTTCCCATAATTAATGCCCAACCATCAATCAGTACAAACAACATTAGCTTAAAGGGCATAGAAATAATCATCGGTGACAACATCATCATACCCATCGACATGAGTAATGAAGCCACCACCAAATCAATAATCAGAAAAGGAATAAACAATAAAAAACCAATTTGGAAAGCTGTTTTCAATTCGCTGGTAATAAATGACGGAATCAGCACTCGAAATGGCACGGATTCGGGCTCATCCAGTTTGACATTTGCCATTTCCGCAAACATAGCCAAATCATCTTCACGTGTTTGTTGCAACATGAATTGACGCATTGGTCCTGAACCCGCTTCAATCGCTTGCATCATATTCAGCTGCTCGTTGAGATAAGGCTCGATGGCATTTTCATTAATTTTGTCAAAAATCGGTGCCATGATAAACAAGGTCATGAACAGTGCTAAACCAATGAGTACTTGGTTAGAAGGCGTCTGCATGGTGCCAAGAGCCTGACGTAAAATCGATAGCACAATCACGATGCGCATAAAAGAAGTCATTGTCATCAAAGCGGCAGGCAGCAAGGTTAGGCCTGTCATGAGCAATAAAATTTGCACACTCAATGAATATTCTTGCTGACCTTCTGCGTTGGTTTGTACCGAAAAGGCTGGAATACCGGGTTCAGCCAAAGCCAATAATGGTAACGAAGCACCAATCGCCAGCATCAGCAAAGTTATCCACTTCATGAAACACCCTTTGTCTGACGTCGTGTTATGGCGTGACTCAATTTTTGAGCAAAACTATCACTCAATGTTGAAGACGTTTTAGTTGCGGCGTTGGCATCCACCTCAATGGGTTCGGACAGTAAATGCAACAAACTAATCTCATTCGCCGTTACTCCAACTAATAATTGCTCTTGTCCAGCCTGAATTAACACAACCTTTTCGCGTTGACCAACCGAAACAGCCCCAATCACCGCCAGCTGACCATTCAATGCTCCCTGATTAACACCAGAATGCTTCAATAACCACGCCAGCCCTAACAATAACAAAATGACCAATAACAACACTGCCAGCATTTGACCTAGCATACTACCAAAACCACTACTCGCAGCCACGGTTTTTTCAGCGGCGTCGCCTGCCATAACAGTCAGGGGCAGAGTTAGCAACAGGGATATCAGCGTGAAAGCAAAACGCACAACCACAACCTATCGCAACTTTTTAATCCGTTCAATGGGACTAACAACATCCGTTAGCCTCACACCGAACTTATCATTCACAACGACCACCTCACCATGTGCAATCAGCGTACCATTAACCAAAACATCCAGAGGCTCACCAGCCAGACGCTCTAGTTCAATGACAGATCCTTGGGTGTAAGACAATAGATTACGAATGGTAACTGAAGCGCGACCAATCTCTAAAGCTAGGGTGACAGGAACATCCATCACCACATCTAAATCAACCTTATCCTTTTTTTCCAAATAAGTTGATGACATAGCAGAATTAGCTGGAGCTGCTTGAGATTCAGACTCAGCCTGTTCGTTTAGCGCTGCCGCCCAAGGGTCTTCCTCATCCGCCGAGCCTTCAGACGATTCAGCTTGCTCCGCTAAGGCAGCCGCCCATGGATCTTCTTCAATTTCAATCATTTACCACTCCAATGGAATTTCACGATCACGATAAGCAGGATGTTTAGTAAAGTTCATTAACTGAACGGCTTTTTTACCTTCAAAATCACCCAATCGACCATGACCAATCACAATACTTTCTGCTTTAACAGGTACCAAATTCGGCATTTCAATCGGAATCACATCACCAACCTGCATGGCCAACATGTCTTCGACCGTCATGTGGACTTCCGCTAACTCTGCGGTCAGCGTTACAGGAATATCCTTGGCTTCATCACGCAAGGTTTTATTCCATTTTTTATCGCCTTCCCCCTGCAAAGAACGCATCCCTTCTTCAAGTACGTCTCGAATCGGCTCCAACATCGAATAGGGCATAACAATATCGATACGCCCTTCTTGATTTTCAAAGCGCACATACACAGGAGAAATCACGACCATTTCAATCGGATCCACAATGGATGCAAACTTAGGATTCATTTCACTGTGTAGTACTTCAATGTCGATGGGAATAACGGGTTGCCACGAAGCGGTTAAACAGTGAATGCATTCTGAAACCAAATTGCGAATCAACCCCATTTCAACCGTGGTGTATTCACGCCCTTCGATTTTGAAATGAATTTGACCATTACCACCATAATACAACTCAATCACGCTAAAAATCAGCTTAGAGTCAATGGTAATCAGCGCAACGCCACCCAAGGCATCGATTTTGATGATATTGAGACTAGTGGGAAAGAACAGGTTACGTAAATACTCGTTCATTTTGATGATCTTCACTTCCCCAGCCACCACTTCAATACTGGATTGAACCATATCGACAACGGTGCGCTGGAAACAGCGAGAAAAGCGCTCTGTAATGACATCTAACGCAGGAAAACGACCACGAACAATGCGCTCTTGGTTGGTAAAGTCGAAGGATTTTATGCCTGTCTGTTTGCCAGAATCATCTGTTTCAGTTTCAATATCACCGCCACCCATACCTTTTAGTAGCGCATCAATTTCATCCTGATCAAGAATATCTTCTTTTGGCCCCATGACTCCCAGCATTATGCGTTACCCCTTATGCTGAATCACTGCATAACAAAGCGTTCAATCAACACTTTATCTAATAAATCAGGGTAGACTTTCTCTTCTTCTAGTGCTGCTCGTGAAATTTTTAATATTTCATCAGCCAACAATTCCTGCGCATCATCTGCACTCATTTCAGTATAAGTTTTTTTACGTAATGCGGCTGAGATGTTATTAATCAAAATAGGTTTGATGTTCGTTAACTCAGTAACAACCTCTGGGTAAGACGTTTTCATCTTAACCTTAACCGCCAAGTGTTTAGCCTTACCCTCTCCCTTAAAACCAACCACCATTTGCTCAAGGTCAAAATAAAGCGCCGGGGAACCAGGTGCTGGAGATGGGAACTGTTTGAAACTCGGAGAATAGGCCTTAGCCTTATCTTCGGGTTTATAAGGCTCAACGGCAGCTTGTTCAGTTTGCTCAGCCGATTTTTCTCCATGACTTTGATTCATCATCATAAAGGCCAGAAAACCAACTGCCGCAATCAATAAAACAACAAGCACAATCAAAATAATAATCAGTAAATTTCCGCTTTTTTTTGGCTTTTCTTCCGCGACTTCTTCAGCCGCTGCTGGTTTTGCAGACATGTTCAACTCCCTAATTTAGTTACTTTGCTTTAATGTCGTTAACAAGCTCATTCATACTTGCTGGTGTTTTAGCATCAGCCAAACTTTGCAAATTTCGTTCCGCTTCCTTGGTTAGTACAATAATACTAATACGACGATTACGAGGATTATAGGGGTTTTCCTTATCATAGGGAATAGTGTCCGACAAACCCACCACTTGTGCCACCTTATTGGCGTTCACGCCACCGTTGATTAACTCGCGACGCGCGGCATTAGCTCGGTCAGCTGACAGTTCCCAGTTAGTATAATCATCCACACCCTTATACTTTAACGAATCTGTATGACCTGCAATGCTGATTTTATTATCAGCCGACTTAAGAATAGTTCCCATTTCCTTCAAAATGGTGGCAGCATAATCTTTAGGAATATCCACCCCTGCATCAAACATCGGACGTTTACGATCATCTAACACCTGAATACGTAGCCCACTGGGGGTAACATCTATCTGAAGTTGCTCTTTAAACTTAGAAAGTTCAGCATTTGAATCAATTTTTTCTTCTAACTTTGATTTTAAGTCTTCAAGTTTATTTTTTTCTTTTTCTTTATCCTCAGGCGACTCACCTTCTGTTGATTTTGGCGCGTCCATCATACCGCCCATATCAATAAGTGAATTGGTTTGCCCAGCTTTCTCTTGAGCTGGAATAAGCACGTCAGCACTGGCTTCAATGACAGAGGGATCACGAAAGAAAGCAGCAATTTCTTTACGCTCTTCATCATTCGTTCCGCCCAATACCCATAACATCAAAAAGAAAGCCATGGCGGCTGTCATCAAATCAGCAAAGGCAATCTTCCACGCACCACCATGAGCGCCGTGCGGACACTTCTTGATGCGTTTGATGATAATGGATTGTTCACCGCCTTCGGACATACTTTTATTTCCTACGCTTGCAGCTTAATCAGCTTTCTAGTCCTTAAGCACAATCTATGCCGATTATTTAACTGACTGTAAATACTCATCTAGTTCTTTAAATGAAGGTCTGAATTCTGAAGGAATAGATTTACGACCAAACTCCACCGCAACAGGCGGAGCATAGCCATTCAAGTTCGCCAAAATACACGTTTTAATGGTGACATAATAGGCAGATTCTTGCTCAAGTTTGGCATTCATAGCGGCTGATATAGGATTAACAAATCCATAGGCTGCAAGAATACCTAAAAAAGTACCTACCAAAGCAACTGACATGTGGTGCGCAATTTCTAACGGACCAGCATCTAAGTAGGACATGGTAACAATAATACCTAATACAGCTGCCACAATACCCATCGCTGGAAGAGCTTGACCTGCTTCAGCAATGGCTGCAGCTGGCACATGACCTTCGTGATGATGAGCCTCCATTTCAATATTTATCAAGTCTTCTATTTGATACGGGTTGGTTGCACCAGAGATCATCATTCTTAAATAATCGGCGATAAAGTCGCTAACATGATGATCAGCAATCACTTTTGGAAACTCATTAAATAATGCAGAAGCGTGCGGATCCTCAACATCGGCTTCAATCGACATTAAACCTTCACGTCGAGCCTTATTGAAAATTTTAAACATTAATCCCAACAATTGCTGAAAGGCTTCTTTATCAAATGGGGAGGGTTTTATCAAACCCAATGCACCCGACAAACCTTTTTTTAATGCCCAGCCTGGAGTGCCAATAATCCACGCACCAATGGTCGCTCCCATAATAATAAGCACTTCTAATGGCTGAATAAGAATGCCGATACTACCATGGGGCAAGTATCCCCCCAAGAGACAGCCAACCACAACGACTGTACCGATAATTGGTTTCATATTATTTTACTCTACTTGTTTGAGGTAGATTATACGCAATCAACTCCGTTTATGCTTAATCTAATAATCTTTCCTGTTGATGCACATAATCCGCCAAATCTGCCTGTGATGACTGCAATGATTGTAAGCTTTTTGATATGTGGGACAACATTTCGGTCGCTTCACTGGCATCATTTTGTGTTGACCCCACGCGATCACGGCTATTATGCATCACTTTAACTGCAATCCGTGCTTGTTGTTGTAACTCTTCAATAATAGATTGAATCTCTTTCGTTGCTTGTTGCGTTTTTTGTGCCAAAATACGCACCTCATCGGCAACGACGGCGAAACCACGTCCATGTTCCCCAGCACGCGCTGCTTCAATAGCCGCGTTTAGTGCCAATAAATTAGTCTGTTCTGCAATGTCGCGAATTAACACTAACACCGTGCCAATATTTTCACTATCTTTTTCTAATTGACGAATAACACTGGCCGCATGAGTCACTTCATCACTCAGCGTATTAATTCCAGAAACAACATTAGACAGCAGACGATTCGTCTGTGTTGACTGTCCATTAACTTCGTTAAGATGATTTCTCAACACTGAAGCCGATGACTTAATACCATCCAGAGCCTGTTTAGCTTGAGCAAACATCACTCGACTATCTGAATCAGAAGAGACGTTGCTACTTTGACTCATCAATGACTGCTGACATTCCATCAAAGCTTCCTCAGCTTGGCTCACCTTTAACTTTTCCATTTGCAAGCTGTAGGAGATGACGTCAATCAAACTATTAAGTTTATTTGTTAACGACTGATTAACCGAATCATGAGGGGTTAAATGAGCTAAATTATCCACCGACAATTGATCAATTTGTTCAATTAAATCATTAACCCACAACTCCGATTCTGAGCCAGACTGTTTTGCATGACTGAGCTTAGCTAGCAGTAACACAATAATCAACAGCAGGATGACAATAAGCACACCTGAACCAATCATCAATGGTGTGTTATCAGCAGCCCAAGCCATGCTGGGTAATAAACCCAGCCCAATCGTTGTCAATAGAGATTTCTGATTCATTTTATTTCTTCCTACAACTTCATTTTCAAATAACAAAAGATAACTCAACACTACACAAACTGATCAACGAGATGCTCTCTTGATGGCATCACTGCCATACTTACTGTAGTGTTAGCGGCATCCTCAGGCAAGTCTGAAGCAGACCGATGAGAACTTTGCGCACTATTCTGCCCATTTCCAGTTTGTTTCTCTCCCGAGTCTACCGTTGCAGACGCCAACTCAATACCCTCTTGAGCCAATAAATCTTTTAAACGTGGAAGCGCATTTTCTAACATCTCTCTGGTAACACCATGCTGTGCCGAAAGCGTTACATGTGCTTTTTGTTGCTCGTCTAATTTTAAACCAATCTTCATCGGTCCCAGACCCAACGGATCTAAACGAACTTCTAACTCATTCATCGACTGATTGATCATAACTTGAACACGTTGCGCCACATCTTGAGCCCATTGCGGTTGACGCAAATTTAAAGGAGCTGACAAAATAGACGAAGAAGCGATTTGATTCAACTGAGTGGTCGATACTAAAGAAAACTCATCAGCACCTAACTCAACATCGCTAATGGATTGCGCTTCTTCCGATGACTGCATCCAGCGATCACTCTGTGAAGACTCTTGACGTTGGTCTTGTTGTGTTGACCCACTATTACTGCCAGCGGTCGAGTTTGCAACGATGGCCGTCGCCAAAGAATTTAACACCTGTGATGTGGAAGGCATTTCAACACCACTGGAAACGGCTTGCATGACTCCGCTACTCGCTACAGAAATAGAGGGAACGGAAGCAAAAACGACCGCCTTATTATCGCCCAATAAAGGTACTGATACTGGCAGATTAACGCCTTCTGTCATTCGTGAGACCATCGAATTTTCAGTTACCACTGCTGACGTTGGTGTTGTTACAACTACTGGAGCAACAGCATGCCGATTTGGCATACCCATCATGTTTGGGGTATTAGCAGTCGTCACGGCAAGGTTATTAGGTGCCGAAACGTCAGCAAGCGTTGGAATGTAAGATGTGTGGTAAACATTATCCGAAACTTGAGTTAAAGGCATATCCTGTCTTTGTGGCACAACAACAGGTGAAGAGGTATCCTGTCTTTGTGGCACGACAACAGGTGAAGTCATCGCCTGAGTCAGTGATGCATTTGACGGGTTAATTTTCTGATTGAGTAATCTTGTCGAAGTTTGATCACCAACCTGATTAGAAGCAACCAAAAGACCCATAGCATGATTTTGTGTTTCATCGGCAATACTAGATGATCCCTCTAATGAAGGC
>CAYQEZ010000033.1:0-21978 GCA_964416645.1 uncultured Francisella sp.
TAGGCTTAAATCCTTCTTCGTCTAATGGTGATATTCGTATTCCGTTGCCTGCATTGACGGAAGAAACCCGTAAAGAAATGATTAAGCAAGCACGCGCTGAAGCGGAGCATGGTCGTGTAGCGATGCGCAATATTCGTCGTGATGCTAATCAGCAAGTAGCAAAATTGCTTAAAGACAAAGCGATCAGTGAAGACGATGAACGTCGTGCCAATGACGATATTCAAAAACTGACCGATAAAGCCATCGCTGATGTGGATACGGCCTTAGCTGCGAAAGAAAAAGAGTTGATGCAGGTTTAGTCGTCTTAATGTCTGACACTTCTATTGCCATACCACAGCATATTGCCATCATTATGGATGGTAATGGGCGCTGGGCCAAGTCGAAAGGCTTGCCCCGCTTTCTCGGTCACGAACGAGGGTTGGCAAGTGTGCGTAAGGTGGTTAAGCGTTGTCGTGAGCGGGGCGTGCATGCATTAACCTTGTTTGCGTTTTCTACCGAAAACTGGCGTCGTCCAGCAGATGAGGTCAATAAGCTGATGGATATTTTCGGTTGGGCGTTGGTGCGTGAAGTCGCCAAGCTGCACGAAAATAACGTACAGCTGCGCGTCATTGGCGAGTTACATCGTTTTTCCCAAGAGATTCAACAAAAAATTGTGGATGCGCAAGCCAAAACAGCACAGAACGACGGTTTGGTGTTGACGATTGCGGCGAATTACGGTGGTCGTTGGGATATGATTCAAGCCGTACAAGCTTGGGCGAAAGCTAATCCAGATTGTTCAGTCATGTCGTTAGACGAGTCAGAACTAACCCCTTATTTGTGCTTATCGGATCTGCCGGAACCGGATTTATTGATTAGGACGGGCGGCGAGCAACGTATCAGCAATTTTATGTTATGGCAACTGGCTTATGCTGAGTTCTATTTTACCGACGTTCTCTGGCCAAATTTTGATGGCGATCAGTTGGATGTTGCTATTGCAGATTTCGGGCGACGACAAAGACGTTTTGGTATGACTGGCGATCAAATTGTGCAAGGAAATTCCATTGCTTAAACAACGCGTGATGACAGCGGTGCTATTGTTAGCCATAGCTGCCCTTTTTTTATTGATTCTTCCGGTTCAATGGTTTCCTTTATTGGTAGTGACGATTCTGGGTCTGATGGCTTGGGAATGGGCGGGACTTAGTCAATTGCAAGCAACGAGTCAACGTTTCATTTATGTGGCTTTGTCGCTGTTTGTTTTCGCTTTGCCGCTGGTTGATGTGTTGCAGGTGACACAAACGCCGGTATGGCAAGTTTATACCTTGTTGCTTACCCTAGCGGTATTAGTGGCCGTTCGTCACTTCGCTCAACAAGGTGCTTGGCCTGTGGGCTGGTCAACGCTGGCACTGGGTTTTGGTGTCTTGTGGTTGAGTAATTTTGCTTGGTCCGTGCTCAGTTTGGTTGAAGCCTTAGGAGTCGGTTGGTTGCTCTATGCCATGTCTTTGGTGTGGGTGACGGATACCGGTGCGTATTTCAGCGGTAAGGCTTTCGGTAAAACCAAACTGGCGTTAAAAGTTAGTCCAGGCAAAACCTGGGAAGGTGTCGCTGGTGGTGTGAGTTTAGCCGTGCTTTTGTCGATCTTTGTCGCTTGGCAAGCAGGCATGCCGCTGTGGTCGATGATGGGGTTGGCGTTTATTGTCAGCTTCTTGTCCATTTATGGTGACTTATTCGAGTCGGCACTCAAACGTCAAGCTGGGGTTAAAGATAGTTCTAACATCTTGCCTGGTCATGGCGGTTGGCTAGATCGTTTCGATGCCTTACTGCTGGCGATTCCCGTATTTTGGTTATTGTGGCAAGGGATGATGATGTCGTGACTACCTTATTGGGATTTTTACTTGCCTTAGTGATCGTGGTGGCCATTCACGAATGGGGACATTTTTATGCTGCGCGTCGTTTGGGTATTCCCGTGGTACGCTTTTCCATCGGTATGGGTCCAGCCATTTGGTCAAAGCAAATTGGCGAGGTTGAATATCGGTTTGCTTGGTTGCCCTTGGGTGGTTATGTGCTGTTTGCTGATCCTCGTGTGCATGATGTGCCGCAACATCAGTTAGATCAGGTTTATGAGCAACAGGCTTTGTGGAAAAAGTCACTGGTGGTGTTTGCAGGGCCTTTCGTTAATTTTGTCTTGGCTTATGTATTGATGGTAATGGTGCTGTTGGTGGGACTGCAATCTCCCAAAGCTTGGGTGGCTCCTGGTGTACAGGGAACGCCTTGGGCGCAGGTGTCGGGTAATGAAACCTGGCAAATTGATGCGATTAACGACGTACCCATTAGCCAGTTTGAGCAGTTGCCGATTCAATTGTTGCGTCAGTTAGCGTCACACGATGAGTTGCGTTTTTCACTGACCAATTGGCAAGGTCAACAAAAAGAAGTGACGGTAGCCGCGCAGCCGTGGCGTGATTTGGCCTGGTCAAAACCACAGCAACAGTTACAAAATTGGGGCTTGGCATTAAGCATGCCACCTTTGCCCGCGAAGTTAGCGGCAATTGAGCCAGGGAGTGCTGCTGATCAGGCTGGGTTGCAGATTGGTGATTTGGTTGTGATGCTGAATGGGTTGAGCGTGGATGGCTTTGCCGAACTGTCTCAGTGGGTGCGAGAAAATCCGCAAGCACGGGTTGAATTGACTGTTGAACGAGCTGGTCAGTTACTCAGTCTTCCTTTAGTTGTTGGTAGTCGGGTGTTAGACAATGGGCAGATTCAAGGGTTTTTAGGGGTGCGCCCACAAATGCCGGAAGGTCTAGAAAGTCGTTGGTGGTCAAAAGAAGGTCTGTCATTGGATGACGCCCTAACGCAAGCGCCACAAAAGCTGATTGATTTAACTTTGCTCACCTTGCAAGCGATAGGTCGCTTAGTGACAGGGCAGTCTGGATTAGAACAATTATCCGGACCGATTGGCATTGCACAAGCAGCGGGAAACAGTTTAGATCAGGGCTGGTTACGTTTTTTTCAGTTCATTGCACTACTGAGTCTGAGCTTAGGCGTGTTAAACTTATTACCTTTGCCACTGTTGGATGGTGGGCATTTACTCTTGTATGCGGTTGAAGGTGTGCGAGGACAGAAGTTTTCTGAGTCTTTTTTGTTGGTTTGGCAAAAAATCGGCATGGTTATGATCGTTGGGCTGACATTGCTGGCGATTTCGAGTGATTTAAAACGCCTGTTTGGGGGCTAATTGTGTTAAAGAAGGTTCAAGTTGGTGTTTCGCTGTTGGCAATGGGTCTGATGACGCTGGCGCAAGCAGCTCCGAAGGTTGAGTTTGAAGGGTTAGAAAGGGTTACGCCCGAAACGGCACTGAGTTACATTAGCGTGCCGACAACAGATAAAGTGTCTAAAACGCAAGTGAAAGACATGATTAAGTCTTTGTTCGCTACTGGTTTTTTTAGCGATGTGAAAGTTTACCAGAGTCATGGTCAACTTAAAATTAAGGTGGTTGAACGCCCTTCGATTGCTGAGATTAAATTGGAAGGCTCTAAACTTATTAAAGAAGAAGAGCTGCTACAAGCCTTAGAAGTGATTGGTATCAAAAAAGGGCGTATTCTCAATGAGTCCGATTTGGATCGTATTGCCCAAGACGTGCGCCAACGCTACCAAAACCAAGGCTACTATGCGACGGTCGTTGAGCCGAAGGCAGAACCTTTAGATCGCAATCGCGTCGGCATCACTATTAAGGTGCAAGAGGGTGAGTTAGCGCGTATTACCAAAATTAACATCGTCGGTAATAAGGCTTTTGACGAAAGCAAACTGGTGGGTTTGCTGTCTTTGTCCGAGCCAACCATGTGGTCTTGGTTAACTGATGCCGATCAGTATGCACGAACCAAATTGCAGGCAGACTTAGAGACGCTTCGTTCTTATTATATGGATAAGGGCTATGCTGATTTCCGTATTTTGTCATCGCAAGTGAGCATTTCGTCCGATAAAACTCGCGTTTACGTTAACATCAATATTAGTGAAGGGCGTCAATACACCATTGGTGAGGTGAAGTTCGATGGAACTTCGGTATTGACGGAAGCGAAGATGACTGAGTTGCTCAAGTTCAAAACGGGTGATTCTTTTGCACGCAATAAAATTACCGATTCCACTAATGCGATCAAAGATAAGTTGTCGGAGCAGGGTTATGCTTTTGCTGAGGTAGAACCTAAGCCAATGCTCGATAAAGAGAAAGGGCTGGTTTCTTTAGTGATTGACGTTAATCCACGTAACCGTGCTTATGTGCGTCGTATCGAGGTGAAGGGCAATAATCGGACGCGCGATCATGTGGTGCGTCGTGAGTTACGCCAGTTTGAAGCAGCGCCTTACAACCTCTCAGCTGTGCGTCAGTCGCAAACGCGTTTAAAACGTCTGGGTTTCTTTAAGACAGTTGACATTGAAACGCAGCGTGTTGGTGCGGATCAGGTTGATTTGGTGGTAAAAGTTGAAGAAATGCCAACAGGTGCCATTACCGCTTCAATTGGTTACTCGCAAGTTGAAAACATGTTGTTGGGCTTTAGTTTGTCTGAGCGCAATATTTTTGGTACGGGTAACAACGCTACTTTTAGTATTTCTTCGTCTTCGGCGCGTAAAAATTATGACATTAACATCACCAATCCTTATTTCACACCGGAAGGAGATAGTTTAAGTGCAGGTTTCTTCTGGCGCGAAATTGATGCTGCTTACCTGTTCCTCGCACCTTACAGCACCAATACCATTGGTGGTCGAGTGATGTATGGTATTCCGCTCAGTGAAGAGGATCGTTTGAATTTTGGTGTTCAAGCGGAGCGTTTGTCCATTGTCTTTCAAGGTGAGGATAATGCGGGTCCGCCTCCAGGCTTCGGTTATGCTTTAAAGAACAATTTAGTGGCATCAGACCCCGCCATCCAGGCTCAATATAATAACATTTTCAAGGGTGCGAATTCTTACAATGATATTTCTTTAAAATCAAGCTATGTGCATGATAGTCGAGATGAGTTTTATTTCCCCAATAAAGGACATTACCATTCGAGCAGCTTATCTGTTTCTACGCCGGTGGGTGATTTGACTTATTATCAACTGGATGTGCAACAGAAACTTTATTTGCCAGTCACGCAACGTAGTAGTCTGAGTCTAACGGGGACGCTGGGTTATGGTAAGGGATATGGTAACTTAGATGGTTATGGTTTGCCTTTCTTCCGTCGTTACTATGCTGGTGGTATTCAAACGGTGCGTGGTTATGAAGCTTATAGTTTAGGTCAGCGTTACGATTACAATACTGAAGGTTCTAGTCGTGCGCTAGGGGGAGATTTCTTAGCCGTAGCGTCGGCAGCACTGAATTTCCGTCCTTGGTTTATTGAAGACAGTAGCAATATGCGCCTAAGTTGGTTCTTCGATGCAGGAAATGTCTATCCAGACCCTGACAAATTTAAGGCGGATGAGTTAAGATTATCGACAGGCTTGGGCTTCTCCTGGATTACGCCGATTGGGCCGCTAACCTTCAGTTATGCGAAGCCTCTCAATCCGCAAACGATTGATCGTACCCAGGAGTTTCAATTCACCATCGGTGTGCCTTTTTAAGGCTACAACGTGGTTAGAGGATTTTTGTTTTGCATGAAAGGAAATAATAAGATGTGTTCGCAAAATATGCGTTGGTTCAGTGGTGTGTTGTTAACAGCGTTATTGTCGGTGACAGCCACGTCTGCGTTGGCAGAAGAGGTCAAGGTACGTGTAGTCAATGTTGCGAAATTGCTGGATCAGGCGCCCCAAGCGAAAGATGCTTCAGCTGCTTTGGAACGTGAGTTTGCACCACAGCAACGAGAGTTGAATAAATTAAATGATGAAATCGACAAGCTGGCGAAAGATTACGAAAAAAACAAAGCGGTGATGAGCGAAGCGCAACGCGATGTGAAAGAGCGTGATATCGTGATGAAAAAGCGCGACTTACAGCGTCGTCGTAATGATGTGCAAGAGTTGTTGAATATTCGTCGCAATGAAGAGCTTTCTAAGTTACAAGATTTAGTGAATATTGCCATCAAGGCTGTGGGTGAACGTGATGGGTATGATTTGGTGCTTTATGATGGTATTGCTTACACGCGCGATAGCATCGACATCACGCCAACGGTGTTGAACTATTTGGCCAGTGAAGCTGATAAACGTAAAAATATGAATAAGCCTTAAGGATTAATGCGTCATGGCATTAACGCTAGGATTGTTGGCTGAGCATTTAGGTGCAGAATTGAGGGGTGATGCGAATTTTCAAGTGGATTCCGTGGCAACCTTGGCGCAAGCTCAACCACATCAGCTAAGTTTTCTATCGAATAGTAAGTATCAATCTTATCTCGCCAGCTGTGTTGCTGGCGTTGTCATTTTATCGCTTAAGGATGCTGATGCCTGGCAGGGTAATGCCTTAATCGTTCGTAATCCCTATCTTGCTTATGCTAAAGCGGCGTATTTATTACATCCGCCGATTAAAGCGGCTATAGGTATTCACCCAACAGCAAGTATTGATGAGACAGCGTTGATCGCCTCTGATGTTTCCATTGCAGCGGGTGTGGTTATTGGGGCTAATGTGCAGATCGGAGCAGGTTGTGTGATTGGTGCCAATACGGTGATTGATCGCTGTGTTGTGTTGGGTCAGTGTTGCTGGATTGGTCCTAATGTCAGCATCTTGCATCATTGTGTGTTGGGTGATGACGTGATGGTTGAGTCGGGTAGCGTCATTGGCAGTGAAGGCTTTGGCTGGGCGAAAGACGGCGAACGTTGGGTGAAGGTGCCTCAATTGGGTCGTGTGATCATCGGTAATCAGGTTTCGATTGGTGCTAATACCTGTGTGGACCGAGGAGCGATTGAAGATACGGTGATTGAGTCAGGCGTCAAATTGGATAATTTAATTCAAATTTCACACAATGTTACCATTGGCGCTAATACGGCTATGGCGGGTTCTTCTGGTGTTGCGGGTAGTACTAAAGTCGGCCAGCGTTGCACCATTGCTGGTATGGCGGGTGTGGCTGGGCATTTAACCATTGCTGATGATGTACACATTACGGCAATGACTTTAGTAAGTCACTCATTAACTGAGGCGGGAGTCTATTCTGGTAACTTGCCTGTAGAGCCGAATGCACAATGGCGTAAGAATGTGGCGCGTTTTCGTCAACTCGATGCGATGGCAAAACGGCTGAAGCAAATAGAAAAAAGGCTGGATAAGCAACAACCAGATGCATAAAAGTTCGTAAGCGATTAAAATAGCACATTAAGATTCAGTAGAAAAAAGGAGCTTTTAAAAAGCTGTTTATAGTTTTTTAATCGCTACCAGAAAAATATATAGCCGAAAGGGTTCAACCAATGATCATGCGTATCGAAGACATTTTTCAGTATTTACCGCACCGTTACCCGTTTTTATTGATTGATCGCGTGACAGAGTTAAAAGAGATGGAGTACCTGAAAGGCTACAAGAACATCACCTTTAATGAGCCCCAATTTACGGGGCATTTTCCAGATCATCCGATTATGCCTGGTGTAATGATCATTGAAGCCATGGCGCAAGCGACGGGTATTTTGGCATTTAAATCTAGCGCATCTAAGCCGAGTGAAAATGCAATCTATTATCTCGTTGGTGTGGATAACTGCCGTTTCCGTCAGCCGACCGTACCAGGAGACCGTTTAGACTTTCATGTTCAAGTCGTCTCGACCAAGCGTGGCGTGTGGAAGTTTAATGCTGAAACCCATGTGGAGGGCAAATTGATTGCCAGTGCTGAGTTAATGTGTGCTGAGAGGGAAGTTGTTTGATTCATCCAACTGCCATTATTGATGTTAAAGCGGAGCTAGCGCCTGACGTTAGTGTGGGTGCTTTTTCAATTATTGGTGCGGGTGTTCGTATTGATGAAGGGACAGTGATTGGTCCTCATGTGGTCATTGATGGTCCGACACAAATTGGTAAGCGTAATCAAATCTTTCAGTTTGCTTCGGTTGGTGCAGCGCCGCAAGATAAGAAATATCGTGGTGAGCCAACGCGTTTGGTTATCGGTGATGATAATAGCATTCGGGAAAATGTCACCTTAAATCGTGGCACCATTCAAGATCGCGGTGAAACAACCATTGGTAGTCGCAACTGGATTATGGCAGGCGTGCATATCGCTCACGATTGCGTGGTGGGGAATGATACTATTTTTGCCAACGCGGTTGCTTTGGCTGGTCATGTGATTGTTGAAGACTTTGCTATTTTGGGTGGTTATACCCTTGTGCATCAGTTTTGTCGCATAGGTGAACACAGCTTCTGTGGCATGGGCAGTGTTATTAATCAAGATGTGCCGACTTTTGTTACCGTCTCGGGTAATTTAGCGCGTCCGCATGGCATTAATAGCGAAGGGTTAAAACGTCGTGGTTTCACTGCTGAACAAATTTCTGTAATTAAACGTGCTTACCGTACTCTGTATCGTTCAAGTACGCCGCTAGAAAGTGCGATTTTGTCGATGTTGGCACAAGAAGACCCGACCGATGTGTTGCAACCTCTGATTGCTTTCTTACAATCGGCGACCCGTGGCATTGTCCGATAAAACTCCGAAATTGGTTGTGCTGTTAGCGGCAGAACCTTCGGCTGATGCCTTGGGTGCTAGTATTGCCCAAGCTTGGCAAACGCTTGATCCGAGTGTGCGGTTGGTTGGTATGGCTGGTCCGTTAATGCGTGCTCAGGGCGTTGAGGCTTGGTGGCAGATGGAGCAGGTGTCGGTGATGGGCTTGTGGGAAGTGCTCAAGCACTACCGACGTTTGAAACGCCTACAAACCGAAATTAAGCAACGTCTTGCCGAAGTAAAACCCGATTTGCTGTTGGGTATTGATGGTCCTGACTTTAATTTGGCTATCGAATCTTTTTTAAGACAGCGCAGTATTCCCAGTTATCACCTAGTTGCTCCCACTGTTTGGGCATGGCGTCCTGGTCGTGCTGCTAACATGGCGGAGAAAACCGATGGTTTGCTCTGTCTCTTTCCTTTCGAGCCACCTTATTTTTTAGTACATGATTTGCCAGCGGTAAGCATTGGTCATCCGCTGGCAGATCAACTCCCTGTTGTTGCTGATAAATCGACGGCTCGTCGGGCATTGAGCATTGATTCTGATGTGAAGGTATTGGCCGTGCTTCCTGGTTCGCGTCGTGGTGAATGGCAGTACAATGCGCCCTTGTTTTGGCAAACCATTGCTGAAATTAAACAACAACAGCCCGATTTACGGGTATTGGTGCCGTGTTTACATGAACGGATGAAACAATCTTTGATGGCATCCGCTGGAGACTTGGCCGTGAGTTTTGTCGTTGCCGAGCAAGGTGCAAGGCAAGTGGTGACGGCGGCGGATGTGGCGCTGGTGGCGTCGGGAACGGCAACGCTAGAAACGGCGCTTTGTCATACGCCGATGGTGGTGGCTTACCGTATGCATTGGTTGTCGCATGCCATTATTAGCCGCATGTTGCGCACACGTTGGATTGCTTTGCCCAATATTATTGCCAATCGAGGTATTGTACCTGAGCTTTTACAAGATCAAGCCACACCAATTAATTTAGCTAATGCATTATTGCCCCTGCTGACTGATGAAAGCGCCAGACAAGCCCAATTAGCGGTATTTGATGACATTCATCATCAATTAAAGCGTAACGCTGCCCAAACCGCGGTTGAACAGCTGATTCAGTGGTGGCAAGTTCGACGTGGATAGGGTGTTTCTTAATGCACGCTGGGCGGGTGTCGATGAGGTAGGTCGTGGGCCACTAATTGGCTCGGTCGTGACTGCTGCGGTGATCTTGCCCGATGACTTTAATTTGCTAGGTTTAACCGACTCGAAAAAACTGAATGAAAAACGTCGTTTAGCTTTAGTCGAGCAAATTCAGCAACAAGCCATCGCTTGGTGCATTGCCGAAGCGACAGCGGCAGAAGTGGATGCACTGAATGTCTTGCAAGCCAGTTTGCTTGCCATGCGTCGTGCGGTGGAAGGATTGTCGGTACAGCCAGAAGGTGTGTGGGTGGATGGTAATCGTTGTCCACAAGGCTTAAGCATGCCTTGCCAAGCGATTGTGAAAGGAGATTTAACCGTCCCAGCAATCAGTGCGGCTTCTATTTTGGCAAAGGTCGCACGCGACGCACAAATGCAGCAATTACATGGGGCTTATCCGCAGTATGGTTTCGATCAACATAAGGGTTATCCCACCAAAGCGCATTTTGCCGCTTTAGCCCAATATGGTGCTTTGCCAGAACACCGACGCAGCTTTGCGCCTGTGCAGGCTGTGTTGGCGCAGCAGGGATTGTTTTAGCAGCTTGCCTTGTTATAATGCTAGTAAATCTAACACATTAGAGGTGCACGATGAGCGCATTATTAAAAACCGATTATCTCCCTCATTACACTTACGATGAGTATGCACAATGGGAAGGTGATTGGGAGCTGATTGAAGGTGTGCCTTTTGCCATGTCACCTGCGCCCAATATTCGCCATCAATCCTTGACAGGAATGCTGCATTGGAAAATGGCTCAACAATTGAAAAAATGCGGAAACTGCCAAGCTTTGCAAGCTGTTGATTGGAAGGTGAGCGAAGACACTGTGGTGCAACCAGATAATCTCATTATTTGTCCTAAAGCAACAGGACAGTATTTAACGCGCGCGCCGCAATTTATTGTGGAAATTTTATCTCCCAGTACCGCGCACAAGGATCGAACGCTTAAATTTGACCTTTATGAGCGGGAAGGGGTGCGCTGGTATTTGATTGTTAATCCTACGGATAATGTGGCGCATATTTTTGAACGCATAGAAGGCAAGTATCGCAAAATCACCGATGCGACTCAAGAAGTGTTTAGTTTCACCATTACCGATAGCTGTTCCGTCGAGCTTGACTTTAATGAGTTGTGGGCGGAGTAAAATCCCCTAGTTCCCTCATGTTATAATAGCGCCTTCTGTTTTTCTGAGAAGCTTATGAGCGATCTTCCTTCATCTCCGCGTTTTGTCCATTTGGCTGTTCATTCCGAGTTTTCATTAATTGATTCTACGCTGAGCGTGAAGCAGTTGTGTAAGCTGGCGGCGAGCGATGCTCAAGTAGCTGTTGCACTGACAGATCATAACAATATGTTTGGGTTAGTTCAGTTTTATAAATCCACCTTAGCGGCTGGGGTGAAGCCGATTGCGGGTGCGGATATGCAGGTGCAATTGGCGGATAGCTCGCTCAGCCCCGTCACTTTTTTATGTTTGCATTACGATGGTTATCAAAATCTGTCGTATTTAATGAGTCGCGCTTACACCGAAGGGCAAAAAACGGGCGAGCCAGTGATTCAGTGGTCTTGGTTGCAGTCGCATCATGAAGGCTTGTTGGTGATATTGGGGCAAAACTCGATGCTGGGTAAAACGGCGTTGACGCAAGGATTATCCGAAGCCACCACCCTACTAAACGATTGGACGCAGTTGATGCCGCAGCGCGTACTGTTATCGGTTAGTCGTACGGGGCGTGCGATGGAAGATGCTTGGATTGCCTTGGCGGTGAATTTATCCACTCAAGCTGATGTGCCCATCGTGGCGGTGAATCATGTTTGTTTTGCCGCACCAGACGATTTTGAAGCCCATGAAGTGCGTGTCTGCATTCGCGAAGGCTATGTATTGGATGATAGCAGTCGTCCTAAGCGCCACAGCGAGCAGCAATATTGGCGCACCCAAGATGAAATGTGTGAGCTGTTTGCCGATATGCCGCAGGTATTGGCCAATACGGTAGCGGTTGCTCAGGCGTGTAACCTATCGCTGACCTTGGGTAAAAATTACCTGCCCGATTTCCCAATTCCCGAAGGCATGACCATTGATGAGTATTTTGCATATGTGTCACGCCAAGGATTGAATGAGCGCCTAGCGATTCAGTTCGACACTCAAGCTTCCGACTTTGAAGCAAAAGCCAAGCCCTACCAAGAACGTTTAGAAATTGAATTATCGACCATTAACCAAATGGGTTTCCCAGGCTACTTTTTGATTGTTGCCGACTTCATTCAATGGGCGAAAGATAACGGTATTCCCGTTGGTCCAGGGCGGGGTTCGGGTGCTGGTTCGCTGGTGGCTTATGCGCTGAAAATTACCGACCTAGACCCGCTACCTTACGATTTACTGTTCGAGCGCTTCCTCAATCCCGAGCGGGTTTCTATGCCCGACTTTGACGTGGATTTCTGTATGGATCGGCGTGACGAAGTGATTGATTATGTGGCGCGTACCTATGGTCGTGATCATGTGTCGCAAATCATTACTTACGGTACCATGGCAGCGAAAGGCGTGATTCGTGATGTGGGGCGGGTGCTGGGTTTTGCTTATGGTTTTGTTGATCGTATCTCTAAGCTGATTCCGAATGAATTGGGCATTACGCTAAAAGATGCGATTGAGAAAGAGCCTGAATTAAAAGATAAGTTCGAGAATGACGAGGAAGTAGCCTACTTACTGCGACTGGGATTGAAGCTAGAGGGACTAGCGCGTAACGTCGGTCGTCATGCGGGTGGGGTGGTGATTGGTCCGCGTCCGTTATGGACTTTTGCCCCTATGTATTGCGAAGCCGACGGCAGTAACTTGGTAACTCAGTTCGATAAAAGCGATGTCGAAGCCGTTGGGCTGGTTAAGTTCGACTTCTTGGGATTGCGTACGCTGACCATTATCGACTGGTCAGTGAAGGCAATTAACCAAGGCAGTTTGCCTGCTATTATGCGCGAAACGGGCGATGCGCGTGCGGATGGTCCGATTGTCGACATTAGTCGCATTCCACTTGATGATGCTGAAACCTACACAAAAATTAAAACGGGTAATACCTCTGGCGTATTCCAGTTAGAGTCCAGTGGTATGCAAGATTTGATTCGACGCTTACAGCCCGATTGCTTTGAAGATATTGTCGCTTTGGTGGCTTTGTTCCGTCCTGGTCCTTTGGGTTCGGGCATGGTCGATGACTTTATTAACCGTAAGCACGGTCGTCAAAAAGTGGAATACTTGCATCCGTGTTTAGAGCCGATTTTGAATCCCACTTACGGTACCATCCTCTATCAAGAGCAGGTGATGCAAACGGCGCAGATTATGGCAAATTATAGTCTGGGTGGCGCAGACTTATTGCGTCGTGCGATGGGTAAAAAAGATGCGGCGGAAATGGCGCGTCAGCGCGAAACCTTCCGTGTTGGCGCAGAAGCCAATGGCATTGATCCTGAAATTGCTGGGCGCACTTTTGACATTATGGAAGAGTTCGCCAACTATGGTTTTAACAAGTCGCATTCGGCTGCTTATGCGTTAGTTTCTTACCAAACCGCTTGGTTAAAAACCCATTATCCAGCCTATTTAATGGCAGCAGTGCTCACGGCTGATATGGACAATACCGACAAAGTGGTACACATGCTCAAAGAGTGTCGCTCGATGGGCTTGACGGTGTTACCCCCATCCATCAATGAAAGCTCAGTTGGTTTTTCGGTGCAAACGGTGAATGCGATTCGTTATGGGTTGGGCGCTGTGAAGGGTGCGGGTGAAGATGCGCTGGCCGAGGTGATGAAAGAGCGTAGCGCGAACGGCATTTTCAAAGACCTTTTCGATTTTTGTGTGCGCACCAACAAACAACTTAACCGTCGTATGATTGAAGCTTTGATTGATGCAGGCGCAATGGATGAGTTAGGGACGCATCGGGCAGCATTACATGCTAACCTAACCAAGGCCTTAGATCATGCTCAGCAGGAAGCGGTGCGCATTGCTAGCGGTCAGAATGATTTGTTCGGTGATGCCTTTGCTATGGACGATGTGGTCTCCACTTGTGAATATGATGCCTATGATGAAACGTCACTTGATGAGTTATTGCGCAAAGAAAAAGCGGTGCTGGGCTTCTTTTTAAGTGGTCATCCATTTGATAGCGTGCGTGAGCGAGCGCGTCGTTTTGCTCATACGCTAGCAACCTTGCCTGAACCTAAAGCGGCCGATTTTGGCAAGCGGGGTGGTCAGAAGGTGTTATTAGCGGGTCGTATCGATGCCATACGCACTAAAATTGGCAAGCGTGGTGACCGCATGGTGTTTGTTGCCATTGAAGACCAAGATCAGGTGTTAGAAGTGTCGGCATTTGGTGAGCTGGGTGGTGAGGTAATGAACAAATTGGCGGTGGATGATCTGGTGGTGGTCGATGGAGAGTTGTCGCTAGACGGTTATTCAGGTCAAGCGCGTTTGCGTGCCAGTCGCATTATGCCTTTCGAGCAGGCTTACATTGAACAAGCAAAAGAGATACTGTTGAGCCTCGATGCCAGTGCCGACTGGGATGCACAAGGGCTATTGCAACTCTTGGCCAGTGCGCGTGATGATGAGCAAGGTAAGCCAGTGCGTTTCGTTTGGCGGCAGGCGGGTTGGCAAGTGCCTTTATTGCAACAAGGTAATGCCAAGTTATTGTCGTTATTACCCACGCCCGAATGGATGGCTGCGCTGGCGCGTTTGGGTATTAAAGCTGAATTGCTGTACTAAAAGTGGGCTGAGGTTATCCCCAATTTTTGTTGGCAAGGATGGGGATAAGTGTGTGCGAAACGCTAAAACCTTAGTGTTTGCTCAGGGTTCAATGGTGTGCAGTGGTGGTGATCTGGCATCAATCAGTTTTTATGTTGTTTTGGTGAATCATAGCAAAAGCCTTGTCCGTTCGCTTGACAGTCCGCCCAATCATTGTTTATATTTCTATAAAACCAGAATTATGGAAATAATTTATGCCACATCAACAGGCGGTATTAGCTTTATCTGCCATGGCTCATGAAGGGCGATTGGCTTTGTTTCGCTATCTTGTTCAATCGATGACTGAAGTGTCGGCGGGTGATTTAGCCACAGCCTTAGCTATGCCTAATTCAACGCTATCTTTTCATCTTAAAAATTTAAACCATGCTGGTTTGGTAAAAGTGCGTCAAGAAGGGCGGTTTATGTATTACTCTCCCAATCGTGAAGCCTTTAATGACTTGTTGGGTTATTTAACCGAAAACTGTTGTGGTGGTGCTGGATGTCCGACATCTGAGCTGGGGTCTGTGTCATGTTCATCGACTTGTTAAAGCGTTATCCTGTATGGATATTGCCAGCATTAGCGCTAGTATGGTGGTTGGTGTATGGTCAGTTGCAAGGTTGGTCGGTTGCCTGGGTGACGCTGCTAGGGGTAGTTCCAGAGACCCCTTTGTTTGAGGCTTTGTCTTTCTTTTTCTACGATGTGCCCAAAATTCTGTTGCTGTTATTGGCGATTACCTTTGTCATGGGGGTTGTGAACTCTTATTTTACACCCGAAAAAACGCGAGCGCTCTTGTCGGGTAAACATGAGGGTGTTGGTAATGTCATGGCAAGTTTTTTGGGGATTGTTACCCCTTTTTGTTCTTGTTCTGCTGTGCCTTTGTTTGTCGGTTTTTTGCAAGCGGGCGTTCCGTTAGGTGTCACCTTCTCATTTCTAATTGCCGCGCCTATGGTGAATGAAATTGCTTTGGTGTTGCTGTTTGGGTTATTTGGTTGGCAAATCGCTGCGCTCTATTTAATCATGGGTTTGCTGATTGCAGCGGTTGCTGGTTTTGTTATCGGTAAGTTGAATATGGAAGCCCAGTTAGAAGATTGGGTACAGAAGTTAAGAAGTGTTGAGTCTGGTATCGAAATAACAAAAATGCACTTTGCTCAGCGTATTGAAAAAGGTGTAGATACCGTTAAGGAAGTTGTGGGAAAAGTTTGGCTTTATGTGGTGCTGGGTATTGCGATTGGTGCGACCATTCATGGTTATGTGCCTGCCGATGCTCTGGCTCCTTGGTTGGGTAAGGATTGGTGGTCAGTACCTTTGGCGGTGATTGTGGGTGTGCCTTTGTATGCTAATGCCGCTGGGGTGATTCCGATTGTTGATGCCTTGATGGCAAAAGGCGCAGCCTTGGGAACGGTGCTGGCATTGATGATGAGTGTGATTGCTTTGTCTTTACCCGAGCTGATCATTCTGCGCAAAGTGCTCAAACAGCGTTTGATTGCGACCTTTGTTGGCGTGGTTGCAAGTGGTATTTTGTTGGTCGGTTATGTGTTTAATCTGGTTTTGTAAAGGATGCGAATGATGGAAATTAAGGTATTAGGTACAGGTTGTACCAATTGTAAAAACACCTATGCTCTGATTGAACGCACAGCAAAAGATATGGGTGTTGCTGTGTCTTTAGCTAAGGTGGAAGCGGTTGAGGATATTATGCAATACGGTGTTGCGAGTATGCCTGCGGTGGTGATTAATGGTTTGGTAGTACACAGTGGCGGTGTGCCTTCCTCGCACACAGTGCGTAAATGGTTAGCAGAAATTAAAACGACTGACACTCAATCAAGCTGTTGTTCGGGTGGTGCTTGTTGCGAACCTGAACCGACGCAACCAGTTACTGCTTCTAGCTGTTCGACTGGAACTTGTGGCACAGATGTTGGCGCACGCCACGGGTCAAGTTGATATGTTGTCGATGACTTGGTTGTGGTTGCCTGCGTTTGTCGGCTTGAATTTGATTCAATTTGCCTTTACGGGTTTTTGTCCCGTTAAAAAGGTGTTTGAAAAATTTGGCGTTAAAAAGTCGTGTTGTTAATTAACAGGAGGTAGTTAGAATGAGCATCACCATTTATCACAACCCTAACTGTGGTACTTCTCGCAACACGCTGGCGATGATTCGAGCCAGTGGCGAAACCCCGATTGTGATTGAGTATTTACAAAGCCCACCCAGTAAACACATGCTGATTGCAATGATTGCAGCCGCAGGTTTAACCGTGCGCGGTGCTATGCGTACCAACGTGCCAGAATACATCGATAATCAGCTAAACAATCCAGATTTGTCGGATGATGAACTGCTCGATTGGATGGGCAGGCATCCGATTTTAATCAACCGCCCTTTTGTGGTATCCCCCAAAGGCACGCGCTTGTGTCGCCCCTCGGAGCTGGTATTGGCATTACTGCCGAATCCGCATTTTGGTGAATTTACCAAAGAAGATGGCGAGAAAGTGGTGTTTGGTTAAGTGGTATTGACATCACCTTTCGATTAGTTGCTTTGTTGAGTTGAGTGTGAATTGTTAGTGTACATAAAACCATATAGGACATCTTTAATAACCCAATGGGTAGGAAGTCTAAAAACAAGCGAAGCGAGGTTTTTAGAGGTTTCCTATAATGTGTTTATTGTAGGGAATGAGTGGTTAGGAAAAAAACATGAATCAAGCTTGGTTAGACCATAAAACGAATATTTTGGCGGGGATTACCGTCGCTATGGCGTTAGTACCAGAAGCACTTGCCTTTGCCATTGTCGCGGGTGTTCACCCGATGGCGGGCTTGTTTGCTGTGGTGATTGTGGCGTTTATCACCTCGGCTTTTGGTGGTCGTCCAGGTATGGTTTCTGCTGCTGCTGGCTCTTTAGCGGTCGTCATGACGGCATTGGTGGTGCAACACGGTGTTGAATACCTGTTTGCCGCAGTGATTGGTATGGGTCTTATTCAACTCATCATTGGTTGGCAAAAATGGGGACGTTTTATTCGCATGGTACCTGCTCCAGTAATGCTAGGCTTTGTGAATGGATTGGCACTGATTATTTTTATGGCGCAATTACCTGCGTTTAAAGATGCTCAGGGTGAGTGGTTGCAAGGCACGGCATTATGGCAATTATTGGCTGTGGTGCTGGTGACCATGACCATTATTTATTTACTGCCTCGATTAACGAAAGCCATTCCCTCGGCTTTGGCAGCGATTGTATTGGTTTCGTTGGCGGTAGTTGCTATGGGCTGGGATTTACGCACGGTTGGCGATATTGCCGATATTGAAGGAAGTCTTTCGGTTTTATTGTTGGGTGATCCTAATAACGCCGCTTTGAATGGTTTTCATATTCCCATGATTCCTTTCACTTGGGAAAGCTTCGTCATTGTTGCACCCTATGCGTTAATTTTAGCCATTATTGGCACGGTTGAATCCTTACTGACCATGACCCTAATTGACGATATTACGCAAACACGCGGTCAAGGCAATCGTGAATGTGTGGCTTTAGGTTCGGCGAACGTCGTTGCAGGGTTGTTTGGTACTATGGGCGGTTGTGCGTTGATTGGTCAGTCAATGATTAACACTAAGTCGGGTGGTACAGGTCGCTTGTCAGGCATTACGGCGGCACTGGTGGTGTTGCTCTTCATCTTGGTGTTGTCGGATTTAATTGAACAAATTCCGATTGCAGCACTCGTGGGGTTAATGTTTTTTGTTGTGATTGCTACCTTTGAGTGGTCTAGCATGGCGATTTTACGTGGTATGAGCAAAGCCGATGCGGCGATTGTCGTGATTGTCACAGCCTTAACGGTTATTTTTGACTTAGCCATTGGTGTGATTGCAGGGGTGGTTATTGCTGCCTTGGTTTTTGCTTGGCAACATGCGCAAAAGGTGATGCTAGAGCGCAAGGTTCAGCCAGATGGCAAGGTGGTTTATCATGTACATGGTCCCTTATTTTTTGCTTCTGCCCATAACTTCTCTGAACAGTTTGACATAGAAAATGATCCAGAATGCGTGAAGGTTGACTTTAAATACTCACGTGTTTATGACCATTCCGGCGTGGAGGCGATTGATAAACTCACCGAGCGTTACCAAGCACAAGGTAAAAAGCTGGTGCTCAAGCATTTAAGTCCAGAATGCCAAGCATTGCTCACCAAAGCCAAGGACTTGGTTGAAGTGAATGTGTCTGAAGACCCTCATTATCATGTTTCCTTAGGGCGTTAGGTATTCATTTATGTTAGCACTGTTAATTTTTATCCTAACGCTCACGCTGATTATTTGGCAACCTAAAGGCTTAAAAATTGGCACCAGTGCCGTCGCTGGCGCTGTGGTTGCACTGGCGCTGGGTGTGGTGTCGATTGAGGATGTAGTTAGCGTTACCGATATTGTTTGGGATGCAACACTGGCTTTTATCGGCATTATTTTATTGTCGATGGTGTTGGATGAAATTGGCTTTTTTGAGTGGGCAGCCCTGCACATGATTCAAGCCAGTGGCGGCAGTGGCGTGCGCTTATTTGTATTGGTGCTACTCCTCGGCGCAGGCGTTTCAGCCTTTTTTGCTAACGATGGCGCAGCGTTGATTTTAACGCCGATTCTGTTGGCTAAAATGCGTCTGCTCAATCTCGACCCGAAAGCGGTGTTGGCTTTTTTATTGGCAGGCGGTTTTATTGCCGATTCAGCTTCCAATCCATTGGTCATTTCTAACCTTACCAATATTGTCACCGCTGGTTATTTCGGCATTGGCTTTTGGGAATATGCCAGTGCGATGTGGTTGCCGAATTTGGTGTCGATTGTCGCATCGATTGGCGTTTTGTATCTGTTTTTCCGTAAGGCTATTCCCAAGCAGGTCTCGCTTGTGGGTTTGCCAGAACCTATGTCGGCCATTAAAAACCAGAGATTATTTCAGTTAAGTTGGGCTTTTCTGGCATTGTTATTGGTCGGTTATGGTGTTGGCGATGCCTTTCATTTGCCCGTATCGATATTTGCGCTGGGTGGTGGGGTGATATTCTTGCTTTTGGCCGCGAGTATGAAGGCGGCTAGGGTTGGCAACACTTTGAAAAATGCACCTTGGCAGGTGGTATGGTTTAGTATCGGCTTGTATGTGGTGGTTTTTGGGCTTAAAAATGCGGGTTTTACCGATCAGATTGCTGAGGTGCTGAATTGGGCGATGGCTCAAGGACAGGTTACCGCTGTATTGGTCACGGGCTTTATGGCCGCCATCATTAGTTCGGTCATGAACAATATGCCAACGGTGATGTTGATGAACATTGCCATTGCGCAAACGGGTAATGAATTACTGGCTTATGCTAATTTACTCGGTTGTAATTTGGGTCCGAAAATGACACCGATAGGCTCCTTAGCGACCTTGCTTTGGTTACATGTGCTGGATAAAAAAGGCGTGCATATCAGTTGGGGCGATTACATGAAAGTGGGACTGGTGATTACGCCACCTGTATTGTTGTTGGCGTTGTTGCCTGTGGCGTTTAGGTAGTTGGGTACAAAAAAGCCTGTGCAATTTTTTGCGCATTCTCCTTCAAAGACTCAGGCTCAAGCACTCGCAAGTGCGGCATCCACTTTTTTACCTCGTGTAATACTTCAGTTTCACTGGTCACCGTCAGTTGCAAGGTTACATCGCCATTGTCGTGATGCGTGATGATCTGTTGTGAGCGACTGATCGGGCGACGTTGAAAATACCTCGCCACGCTCGAATCTGCTAATAAAGTCACGCTAAACGGTGTATTGCTGGGTTCGAACCAGACATTCATGGCATAATCGAGTTGCTGTAAGGCAATGTGATTGGGTTTGAAGGTCAGTTGTGTGGCGGTTAAGTTAGATACGTCTGCTAAGTACCAAGTTTTCAGTCGTTGCTTATCAACATCTAGCCCGTACAAATACCAGTAACCATCAAAATTCACCAGCTTGTAAGGTTGAACACGTCGCCAGGTTTCTTTGTGTAAAAATCGAACTTCATAATGGTTTTCAATCGCTTGTTCACACTCACTCATCACCGCCATAATGGGCGTTGGGTCTTGCAAATACAAATGGGTTGAAAAAGCGTGGTGTTCGGTGTTGTCCAGCTGATTCAGTAGCCGATTTGCCTGACTGGCAAAGATGCCACCAATATTGTGTGCCAGTTGACGCAAGGTTTCGAGTACCACTTTTTCGGATTGAGAAGCTGTTGGTTTTTCGGTTGCTAAGAGTTTCCAACCCAAGCCATCGGCTACAATTGGGTAATTTGCTAGTCGATCGTGCAAGTCTCGCTGAATGGTTTTACGTGATACCCCAAACTCTTGTGCAAGCTGCGGTACACGTAAGGTTTCACCTGCTTGCAATCGCTGAATAATAAGCGTCAAGCGTGATAGGATGGTGTCGTAATCATGGGGTTTCGACATAAAGCAATACCTTAATATGGCGACCTGATGCATTCCAAGTCTTGCGCTTGAGTATAGCAAAGTTCTCTGATCTTTCTAATGCCATTATCATATTTAAGACCCAACCGAAAATCCCAACCAAATAGCCAGTAGATACAGTGGGCGTTTGAAAAATACCCACAAAAACAACCCTAATATGGTTAAGAATAATGCTTGCTGCCAAAACTGAACCAAGAGCATAATAGCCACAATCAATAAAACCAGTAACATGATGCCTGACACAATTTCGGTGTATAAGCTGGGCTGGTTGTTTCTTATTGGGAAACTAGCCGCAGGCTGTTCAAGGGGAATATCCAGCAGTAAATCGCCTTTATTCTCTAACCAGTGAGTGAGTTTCAAATAGCTATCGGGCAGGTTCACGCTAAGATTGATTTCGATATTGCCCTCAGCATTCGCATGGTCTTTCATGGTGTGAGCATCATCGCTCAGTGTGAGTAGGGTTTCAAATAGGTTTTTCCACATGTCTAAGCTGTCCAGCGCCACTTGTTTTAGTAAGCCAGAAGCATCTCGCTCATGTGGACTAACAACAGGCAAATCACTGACCAGTAAGCGTTGGTTACAGGTTAAAAATGTTTCAAATGCCTGTTCAAACGATTGGCGCAATTTCTGACGTAAATAACGTGCTTCTTCTGTGTTTTCGCTGGGTTGGTTCGCTATAGCAGGCAATAAATTATATACAGCTAAAAAACTCGGCAGCCATTGTTGATGCAGAAAGTGCAAATAATCCGAAGCATCATCAAACCTCACTGGTATTGCGAGTCGTTGGGTTTGAAAACTCAGTTCGCTCAACGCCCACTTTAACAAGTAACGCAGGTGCGTTGTGCCTTCACTGAATTTCATAGGTTCTTTTTTGTCCTCAACAAAACGAGAAGTGGGCGTGGTAAGACGGTACATAGATTCACCTGATTACTTTCTGTTCTCAATCATGATATCAGGGTTCTGCGACAGCATGTTGTCGCAGTAAAGGCGATATACAAAAAAATTAACCATAAATCCGCTACAATGTTGTGATGTTAATCTTACAGGAAATGAAGATGCCCCTCTCGTGGAACGAAATCAAAACCCGCGCAACGGCTTTTGCTAAAACAT
>CAYQEZ010000034.1:0-3483 GCA_964416645.1 uncultured Francisella sp.
AATCAGGTACTGAGATTTAAGGCAATTATAACTTATCCAACCAGTTGAGATCCAATATTCACCATTCATGGCGTTTATGCTGCTCGTAAGGTATCAAAAACCACATATTATGCAATACTTTTGCTTAATATTATTAGAATTTCACTCGGATACCCTAGTTAACCAGACAAGTTAATTGGCGAATACGATATTCATTAATCTGTCATATGCTTGATGCTATAATATAATTAAGAAAATTTGAATATCTTATGCTAGGTTTAGGTGATTTGTGCGTAATCGAAAGTGGTTTTGCATGGCTTTGTTGCCGTTCTCATTATCTGTATTTGCTGTAACACCTGTCACAGAAGAACAAGTGTTGCAAATTTTTCTTAGTAAGAATTTACCCTTGCTTGCTGGTCAGGTTCAAATTGATGCGTCGAAAGCTGAGCTATTGATTGCAAAACAATTAACCAATCCAAGCGCTTCTTTGGCTGTGTCAGGAATTGGCGATCAAAAAGGGTGGGAAGGTGGTAAGAGCTATTGGGATAGACCTTATAACAATAATTTAACCTTAACACAATTGATCGAAACAGCTGGTAAGCGACAGCTGCGTATTCAGGGTGCTGAAGTGGGCGTTCAAGCCCAGCAGTTGTTGTTTGAAGATTTGATCAGATCATTAAAACGAGATTTACTCATTGCTTATTATCAAGTGGTTAGAGATCAACAAGTTGTTCAGTTGTACAATGAAATTTTAGAAAAGCTCAATCAAACTTCAAGGGCTAATTTTTTACGCCTCAAAGCGGGTGATATTTCAGAAACTGAATACAATCGTATTGAGGTTGAAGTGCTGAAAGCCAAAACTTTGGTAGATCAGGCTTCTTTGGAATTAATAGCGTCTCGACAACAATTGGCAGAATTGTTAGTTTATGAAATTCCTCCAGAGCAATTGCGCGCTGTAGATCGCTTTCCTAGTTTAAAAGCACTTAGTTTTACTCGCCTAAGTCAGGTGATTGATGAAGCCTTGGTGTTACGTCCCGATGTTAAAGCCGCTGATTTGCAGGTGAATCGTAAACAAACTCAACTCGATTTAGCTCAGAAGTTGGTTGTGCCCGACGTCGAGGTTGGTGTGCAGGCGGTTCATGATCCCAGTGCATTGGTGCGTGATAGTCTTGGTATTGGGGTAAGCGTCAGCTTGCCTTTATGGCATCAATTTCAAGGTGAGGTTGCTCAGGCACGTGCTGATAAACGTCTCAGTGAATTATCTTTGATGCAGTTAAAACAACAAGTTAGAACTCAAGTTTCTCAGTCATTAGCTCAGTACGAACAAAAAGAGCGTGTTCTGAAACGCTATACCCAAGAACTCATCGATAAGGCTTTTCAAATACGCTCATCGTCTTTAATTGCTTATCAACAAGGTGCAATTTCATTGCTTGAATTGTTAGATGCAGAAAACAATTATCGCAATACGATGCTGGAATATACTCAAGCTCAATTTGATTTGGTGCAAGCTCAATTGAGCTTCGATTATGCTATTGGCAAAGAGGGACAATAATAAATGCGCAATTTACTTTTAATAGCCTTAATGGTTTCTATGGTCACTGGTTGTGATCGTACAGATGTAGCTGCACAAACTGACAATGTTAAAGAAGTTACTTTTTTTGTAGATGGTTCTGATGTCGTGATGACAGAGCAAGACCCCCGTTTTCGTCAGCTAGCCTTTCATACCTTGGTTTTGAATGATGCGCCCATTTTACCGCCTGCCAGTGCAACTTTGGCTTATGATGAAACCAAAACGCTTCGTTTGACCTCCCCAATTAGTGGTCGCGTCTTATCCGATCCGCTTTCATTGGGCACACAGGTAGCAAAAGGTGATGTGGTACTTAAACTAGACAGCCCTGACTTTAATGATGCCTTGTCTACACTTGAAAAGGCCACGGCTAATCAAAAATTAGCAAAAGAAGCTTTTAGCCGTGCGCAGCGTTTGTTTGAAGCCAAAGTTATGTCTCGCAAAGATTATGAGCAAGAATTAGACGCATTAACACAGGCTAATTCAGAGTTTGAACGATCTCGGAAATTTTTAGAAAAATTGGGTGTTCAAGCAGGTGGTGTGAGCATGCAAACGGGAGCTTTTCATTTGCGCTCACCTATGGCAGGTAGTGTGACGGAAGTTAAGGTTAACCTTGGTATGGAGGTGCGCCCTGATTTAGCCGAACCACTGTATGTGATTTCCGACTTGAGCCATTTGTGGTTATGGATCGATGTGTTTGAAAAAGACATTGCTAAAATTGCCGTGTCACAACCGATTACGGTAAAAGTGGCATCATGGCCAGACTATGCTTTTTATGGTAAGGTTGATTTTATCAGTCAAGTGGTGAACCCTCAAACGCGCTCCATTCAAGTGCGCTGTCAGCTGGATAACAAAGAACTAAAACTACGACCATCAATGCATGCACAAGTTGCAATTCGTAACCAAGATCAGCAGCCTAATTTGCCAGTGCCTTTATCGGCTGTAATCACAGAAGGGGATAAGCATTATGTATTCCTGCGCGTTGGCAATGATAGGTTCCACTGGCAAGAAATTAACTTAGGTATGCGCTTTAGTGACTCAGCGCTGGTATTGTCTGGTCTAAAAAAAGGTGATCAGGTGGTGAGTAATGGTGCTTTGCTGTTACGTCGTGAAATGCTTAAGCTTAACACCACTCAAGCCTAATCTGTGGAATAACTCATGATTCGTAATATTCTGATTTTTGCGCTGCAACAGCGCTGGATGGTAATGGTAATCACAGGGTTAATGGCGATTTATGGTGCCATTGTTTACGAGCGTTTGCCAGTGCAAGCCTTTCCTGAAGTACAAAATGTATACGTTGTTGTCATCAGTCAATTTCCTAATCAATCGGCTGAAGAGGTTGAAAAACTCGTCAGTATGCCTATCGAGCGCGCGATCAATGGTGCGCCTAAGTTAATGAATGTTCGCTCGATTTCAACCTTTGGGTTGTCGGTAGTGACAGCAACTTTCAATGACGATGCAGAGGATTATTTTTCCCGTCAGCAGGTATTAGAAAGACTACAGCAAGCGGATTTGCCTGAGGGTGTTCAGCCCGTTTTAGGTCCTTTGACCACTGGCGTGGGTGAGATTTATCGTTATGTGGTAAAAAGTGACAACCTGCCACTGACCGAAATTCGTGCCTTACAAGATTGGCTGATAGCACCCCACATTAAAACAGCGCCAGGGGTGGCCGATGTGTCAAGCTTTGGGGGACAGGTCAAACAATATCAAGTTAATTTAGATCCTGAGCGTCTACGTTCATTTGGTTTAAGTGCTGGGCAAGTGATGGATGCCCTGTCGGCCAACAACAGCAATACAGGCGGTGGGGTATTGCTCAGCGGCGAACAGGCGATGGTGATTCGTGGCATTGGTTTGTTACAAACCTTGGATGATATTGCCCAAGTGGTGGTGGTGAACCTAAATGGTAGCACGCCTGTTCGTGTGCGCGATTTAGGGCG
>CAYQEZ010000034.1:3583-21226 GCA_964416645.1 uncultured Francisella sp.
TGGTGGTGGTGAACCTAAATGGTAGCACGCCTGTTCGTGTGCGCGATTTAGGGCGTGTTGAAATAGGTCATCAAGAGCGCACAGGTATTGTCGGTTATAACACCGAAGATGATGTGGCTTTAGGCATTGTCATGATGACCAAGGGTGGGGATGCTGTCAAAATCATTGAAGGCGTTAAGCAGCGTATTGAAGAATTGAATAATGCCTTCTTACCCCCTGGCACCCGTATCGAAGTGGTGAACGATCGTACCAAGCTGGTTACGCATACCGTGCATACCGTCACCGATAACTTATTGCACGGTGCGGCGCTGGTGGTGATTATTCTGATGGTATTCTTGATGCGTCCGATTGCGGCGCTGTTGGTCGCCATCATCATTCCGCTATCTTTGCTGTTTGCTTTTATTTTGATGAGCTTAAAAGGCGTATCCGCTAATTTGCTTTCTTTGGGTGCAATCGACTTCGGTATTATTGTTGATTCGACGGTGGTATTGGTTGAAGCGGTGATGGTCAAGCTGACAGCAGATATGGCGCAAGGGGCTTCATTAATGCATCGTCGCCAGAGTTTGGTTGCGGTGGGTAGCCAAATGATTCGCCCTATTTTATTCGCTAAACTCATTTTAATTGCCGCCTTTTTGCCAGTGCTGACTTTCAGTCAAGTTGAAGGGAAAATTTTCACTCCTATGGCACTAACGCTCACTTTTGCGTTATTGGGTTCAGTGTTGCTGACGTTATTTTTGGTTCCAGCCATGATGAGTTTTTTCCTCGATCAGCGCTTAACAGAAAGACGTAATCCCATTATGGAAAAAATAGCCTCAGGTTATCAACGGATGTTATCTTTCCTATTATTAATGCCCAAGCGCGTACTAGCAATTTCTTTGCTATTTTTGGTGTTGAGTGTGTCTTTGGTAAAGCAGTTAGGTACTGAGTTTATGCCCAAGTTCGATGAAGGCAATATTTGGTTGACTGTTGTTTTACCTACTTCAACATCTTTACAAGAAAGTAAAGCAGTTGAGCAACAAGTGCGAGATGTGCTGATGGGTTTCCCTGAAGTTAAATTAGTGGTCAGTCACTTAGGTCGTCCAGAAGATGGTACGGATAGTAAAGGCTTTAATAGCATGGAGATTCATGTTGAACTAGAGCCTAAAGAAACTTGGCGTTTTAGCAATAAAGTAGCACTTGTAGAAGCGATTAAAGATAAGGTGAGTGTTTTTTCAGGTTTGACATTTAATTTTTCTCAACAAATTCAAGCGAGTGTTGAAGAAGCTATTTCAGGTTCGCAAGGTGAAATTGTGATTAAATTGTTTGGTCTTGAATTGCCAATTATGCAAGAAAAAGCCAATCAAATCGTTGCCATTTTAAATAGTATTCAGGGTTCTGCCGATGTGGCTGCTGAACAGCAAATGGGTGCTGGCGAAGCTCAATTAGTTGTGAATCGCATTAAAGCAGCTATGTATGGGCTGAATGTTGCCGATGTGCATAAACAAATTGAAGTTGCACTTGGTGGTGGTGTGGCTACGCAGATCCTTGAGGGTGAGCGCCGTTTTGATTTACAAGTGCGTATGCAACCTGAAGGTCGTAATTCGGTTGCTGCCCTAAGCGATTTGCTGATTCCTACCCCAGCTGGTCAATTGATTCCTTTGGGCGAGGTAGCGGATATTGTGCTAAAAACAGGGGCTAATCGCATTTCACGCGAAAGTAATTATCGACGTATTGCCATTAAATCGAACTTGGTTGACCGTGATCAAGGCTCTTTTGTTAAAGAGGCAATGAAGCGAGTCAAAGATGAAGTCGAATTACCCGCTGGCTACCGTTTGGTCTGGTCTGGAGAGTTTGAAAATCAGCAACGGGCTATGCAAAGGCTTTATGTCATTGTCCCTATTTCATTGTTACTGATTTTTGGCTTGTTATTCTGGGCTTTTGGATCAGCGTCTCAAGCTTTATTGGTCATGCTTACCGTGCCATTTGCACTTGCAGGCGGTGTATTGTTGCTTTGGTTGTTGGGCATTAATTTAAGTATTTCTGCAGCAGTTGGCTTTATTGTTTTGTTTGGTATTGCCGTACAAAATGGTGTCGTAATGTTGGAATATATCAATTATTTGCGTGCAAATGGTGAAGCGACATTACATGCGATTCAAGAGGGTGCAAGTGCGCGTTTAAGGCCAGTGTTAATGACTGCACTGATGGCAACCTTAGGGTTACTGCCAGCCGCTATGTCATCGGGAGTCGGTGCTGAAGCGACGCGTCCGTTTGCGCTTGCTATTATTGGTGGTTTAATCACAGCAACCATAGCAACCTTAACCTTGTTGCCGCTCATGTACTGGTTGTTGATCAGTCGTTATGAAAAAAAGCAATTAACCTAAAATAGGAGCTGATAAATGCAAGAAATACGCGCTTACATTAAACCGTTTATGCTAGAAAAACTGGCGTTGGCTCTTATGGAATTACCCGATTTTCCTGGTATGTCTGCCATGACAATTAAAGGGTTTGGTAAAGAACGCATTAGTCCTTTACAAGAATATGATCCTTTTATCGAGAAGGTGCGCGTGGAAATAGTGGTGCCAGATGAGATGGTGGATAATATTGTACAGATTATTTTAACGGTTGCTCACTCTGGCAATCCTGGTGATGGTAAAGTCTATGTTGCTTCCATCAATCGTGCTTTTAGCATTAAAACCCAAGCAGAAGAACGAGATTAGCGCTTAATGGGATGGCAATCAATAGGTCTGCTGTTGGGTGGGTTGGGTTTATTTTTATATGGTTTAGAAGTTTTTTCTAAAAGACTTAAAGCTAATGCGGGTGAGCCGTTAAGACGTTTGCTATTGCGCATGACCGCAACGCGATGGCATGGCTTGCTAGTGGGTACGGTGTTGACTGCTGTGTTGCAATCATCGTCTGTGCTAACCGTGTTGACCGTTGGTTTAGTAGAAGCGGGCATGATCAGTTTTGCTCAATCATTAGCCATTATTATTGGTAGTAATATTGGTTCAACACTCACCTTACAGCTGATTGCGTTTAAAGTTACAGACATTGCCGTTTGGTTAATTTTTTTTGGGAGCCTAACGCTGATGTTTTGGCGTTGGCAAAACCGATACGTTGCTGAGCTGATTCTGGCATTGGGTCTTATTTTTCTTGGCTTGAATCTCATGGCTGATGCCATGCGTCCTTTGCAAGAAACTGCATGGATGCAATCGATTATCAGTTGGATGGACTCTATTTGGACAGCCGCCTTAGTGGGTATTATTGTCACAGCGTTGATTCAATCGTCTAGTGCTTTTAGTGGTATTGTGCTGGCTTTGGTGGTGGCAGAGCAGGTGAGTATGACCATAGCGATTGCCATGATGCTAGGTGCTAATATTGGTACTTGTATTACTATTTGGTTGGCTTCTATTGGTAAGGGTCGCGAAACCGTTCGAGTTGCACTTTTTCACTCACTTTTTAATGTTGTTGGTGCAACGATTGTTTTATTGTTTCTTGATGCTTTTATTCAATTCATTCAATCGACAAGCAGTTCCGATCAACCCAGTATTGTCCTAGCCAATGCACATACGCTATTTAACCTTCTAGTGGCATCGGTATTTATTTTATTGATAGCACAATGGGAAGCGCTCATACGTTGGCTACTACCCGATAGTCCTCATCAAGTACCCTCACACGAACCATTGAGTGTGACGACGCCTGAAACGCTTGGCGAAGGTCTAAATCAAGGTAATCGATTAATTATGGCTATGGCTGAGGCCTTAGAGCAAATGACGCGTTTAAGCGTCGATATGCCTCGTAGTTTGGTGCAAATGAATAGCATACAGGGCTTACAAGATGAACTTAAGCAGTTAGATCAACGTTTACTGGTGCTGATGTCGGTCACTGGGCGTTTAGCGCATGATGAAGTCAGTGAGCGTCAAATATTACGACAAATTAAGCTTTCTAGTCGCTTACGCACTATGGGACACTTAATGGGTAGCAGTATTCCTAATGTTTATATCAGTATGCAAAAGGAAAAGTTAGTAATGAGTGATGCCACCGCTGTGCTTTATTCCTCATTACAACATCGTATTGGCGAACAGTTACAACGTTTGCTCCTGGCTTTGTCTCAACCAGAAAAGACTGCCAAGGATGATGGTAATTTAGTAAAAAAAGAAATGCGTTTGTTGCGTGAGCAGCTAGAGTTTCATCACAGTAAACGCTTATCGGCAGTCGATGATGATCGTGTTCCAGTTTATGTGCATGAGTCGATGTTATTAGATGCTTGGATGCAATTGGCTTATGTGACCCGTCATGCGTGGCGATTATTGCCGAATGTTGAAACGGCAGATAAGCCGCAATTGCCACTTTTTCCAGTTGTCTGATCGATTGTATGGTCGCAATAAAAAAGCCCTCGAAATTCGAGGGCTTTTTCTTATCATTAACGAATAATGATCAGTGAGCACTAGCGCCTTCAGCACCAATACCTGTTTCAGAGCGAACGTATTGAGCAGTGAAGGCCTCGCGTTCTGCTTGAGCTTGAGCACTCTTATCGGTAATCGAGAAGAACCAAGCCAAGAAGAAAGCCACTGGCATTGAGAAAATTGCTGGGTCTTTGTAAGCCACAATCGCTTCTTTGAACGAGAAGACATCAACCCAAACGGTTTTCGACAATACTACCAAGGTTACCGCAGTAATTAAACCACCTAAACCGCCCATAACCGCACCACGTGTGGTTAAACCACGCCAGTAGATCGCTAACACCAGTACTGGGAAGTTAGCCGATGCTGCTACAGCAAAAGCTAAACCTACCATGAAGGCAATATTTTGTTTCTCGAAGGCAATACCTAAGAAAATCGCCACGATACCGAGACCGATAACCGCCATTTTAGAGAAACGCATTTCAGCCGCTTCATCCACATTGCCACGTTTGAATACATTAGCGTAAAGATCATGTGACACCGCAGAGGCACCTGCTAGGGTTAAACCAGCAACAACCGCAAGAATCGTTGCAAAAGCCACTGCAGAAATGAAGCCTAGGAAGAAGTCACCACCAATCGCATGAGATAAGTGAATGGCTGCCATGTTATTACCACCAATCAACTTGCCCGCTGCATCTAAATAAGCTGGGTTAGTTGATACAAGGATAATGGCACCAAAACCGATGATAAAGGTTAGGATATAGAAATAGCCGATAAATCCGGTTGCGTAGAATACCGATTTACGCGCTTCTTTAGCGTCAGTAACGGTGAAGAAACGCATCAAAATGTGCGGTAAACCAGCCACACCAAACATCAATGCCAAGCCTAAAGAGATCGCAGAGATAGGGTCTTTAATCAGGCTGCCTGGTGCCATAATAGCGTCATGTTTAGGGCTGATTTCGATGGCTTTCGTGAATAAGTCAGTAAAGCTGAAGCTGAAGCCCCACAACACAGCCAACGCCATGAAAGAAGCACCCGATAACAGCAAAACCGCTTTGATGATTTGTACCCAAGTGGTGGCTAGCATGCCGCCAAAAGTTACATAAAGAATCATCAATACACCGACGATGACTACGGCACTAGAGTAAGACAAACCAAATAAGATTTCGATGAGTTTACCTGCACCCACCATTTGCGCGATGAGGTACATGGCTACAACCACCAGTGAAGCTGCAGCAGCAGTTGCACGAACAGGTACTTGTGATAAACGGTAAGAAGCTACGTCAGCGAAGGTGTATTTGCCTAAGTTACGTAAACGCTCTGCCATTAAGAACAACATGATCGGCCAACCAACCAAGAAGCCAATTGAATAGATCAGACCGTCAAAGCCATTCGCAAACACTAAGCCAGCAATTCCTAGGAAAGAAGCAGCCGACATATAGTCACCCGCTAGCGCTAGACCGTTTTGCATTCCCGTTATGCCACCGCCCGCAGTATAAAAGTCTTTAGCACTGCGTGTGCGCTTTGATGCCCAGTAGGTGATACCTAAGGTTGCAATAACAAAAATAATAAACATACTAATAGCAGGTATATTCATCGATTTTTCAGCAGCATCGACCGCTATAGCATTATTGGTAAATAAGCTGACTAATAATAGCGCAGATAAAGAACGCATCATTTAATAGACTCCTTCACTTCGTTATTGAGTGCATCAAATTCACTATTAGCACGACGCACATAAATACCCGTTAAAATAAACGAGAAAACGATCAGTAGGAAACCACCTAAAATACCAAATGAAATAACTGAATCTGCTGCTATTTTAGCGGCAAGTGCAGAAGGGTTGAAAGCGATGAATAGAATAAAGGCAAAGTAAACCCCCATCATAATGATCGCCATTTTCCAGTTATAACTGGAGCGCGCTTTAGTCAGCTTTTGGAAGGCTTCCAGTTGCTGGATTTTGTCTACAGTGGATTGATCCATCAGTATCTCCTTATTGTTTTACATCTATCATTAACATAATTTATAACATGAGTTAATGATATCTTGTTGTCTTAATACATAAAAAGCCAAGCAAAATTGCTTGGCTTTATACGTATGAAACAAGTATAGCTTATTTTTCGGCTAATTGTTGCAAAATTGTGGCATCTTCCAGTGTTGAAGTATCTTGGGTGATGGTTTCACCTTTAGCTAGGGTTCGCAGTAAGCGACGCATGATCTTACCTGAACGTGTTTTGGGCAGGTTGTCGCCAAAACGAATTTCATCGGGCTTGGCAATCGGACCAATCTGTTCGCCGACCCAAGCTTTGAGGGTTTTAATCATGGTTTCACGCGCTTCACCTGTTGGGCGTGCGCCATTGAGTACCACGAAAGCGACAATGGCTTCGCCTTTAACGTCATGCGGACGACCAACAACTGCCGCTTCAGCCACATCTGGATGAGCGACTAGTGCGGATTCAACTTCCATTGTACCCAAGCGGTGCCCCGATACGTTTAATACATCATCGATACGACCTAGAATCCAGTAGTAACCATCGGCATCACGGAATGCGCTGTCACCAACCACGTAATACTTGTTATGGAACTTTTCATAATAGGTTTCGACATAGCGAGCATCGTCACCCCAAATGGTGCGTAACATCGATGGCCAAGGTTTGCTAATCACCAGATAGCCACCTTGGTTATCGGCAGTAATAAACTGACCTTCCTCATCAACGATTTCAGCAAAAATACCTGGCAAGGCTTGGGTGCAAGAGCCAGGTTTTAAGGCAGTCGCGCCTGCGAAAGGGGCAATCATGTGTGCGCCCGTTTCGGTTTGCCACCAGGTATCCATAATCGGGCAACGCTCTTGACCAATGACGGTGTGATACCACATCCAAGCTTCTGGATTGATGGGTTCACCGACTGAACCGAGCAAACGCAACTTCGATAAATCGTATTGTTTAGGTACATCATCACCAAATTTCATTAAGGCACGAATCGCGGTAGGCGCTGTGTAGAACACAGTAACGCCGTGATTCTGACAGATTTCCCAGAAACGACCAGTATGCGGGATGGTCGGAGCACCTTCAAACATTAAAATGGTCGCGCCGTTCGAAAGCGGACCATAAGCAACGTAGGAGTGACCTGTGATCCAGCCAACATCGGCAGTACACCAGAAGACATCATCTTCTTTTAAGTCGAAAATCCATTCATTGGTCATGTGAGCACCCAAAAGGTAACCACCCGATGAGTGAACGATACCTTTAGGTTTGCCAGTCGAACCTGATGTATAGAGTAGGAATAGTGGGTGTTCGGCATTTACCATTACAGGCTCACAATAGTTAGGCATGCCCGCTTCGGCTTCGTGCCACCACAAATCACGACCTTCTTTCATGGCAATATCTTGACCTGTACGCTTGCATACCAAGACTTTACGCACTGAATCACACCCTTTTTCAAGTGCGGTATCGACTGCTTTTTTCAGTTCTACTGTGCGACCACCACGGAAACCGCCGTCGGCAGTGATGATGATTTTGGCTTGTGCATCTTCGACTCGATCTTTTAGTGCTTCTGCTGAAAAACCACCGAACACAATCGAATGAATAGCCCCAATGCGCGCACAAGCTTGCATCGCAATGACGGCTTCAGGAATCATCGGCATATAAATAACGACGCGATCACCTGTTTTAACCCCTTGAACTTTCAGTGCATTAGCAAAGCGACATACAGCACCATGCAGTTCATGGTAAGTGTACTTTTGCACATCTCCTGGTTCGCCTTCAAAAATAATGGCGGTTTTATCACCGCGATCATCTAAATGACGATCGAGGCAGTTGACGGAGACATTGAGCTCGCCATCGGTGAACCAGCGATAATGAGGGGCTTTACTGTCATCTAAGCCAACGGTGAAAGGTTTAGCCCATTGTAATTTTTCTTTGGCTAAACGTGACCAGAAGGCAACATGATCTGCGTTGGCTTCGGCGTGTAAAGCGGCTAATTGTTCGGCGTTGACATTGGCTTCTGCTTGAGCGCGCGCTGGCGGGGTAAACAGGCGAGTTTCATGCAGAACTGATTCAATATTGCTATTGCTCATTATGGTGGTTTTCCTTTGAATTAGGGTTTGTGTCAACTATTTTACAAGGCTGATTGCTGAAAAACCAGAAAAGCTTTGTTATTCATTTTCTTCTGCCCAGTGCAGTATGCCTGCTTGCCAGAGTCCATGCAATAAGTCAGCATTTGCTGCATTCAACATCCAATAACTTATACTTTCGTTAGTGTGGTCATAAACCGAGCAGAGTTGATCGAGTAGCGCTTGATCGACCGCATCGTCCACACTTGTGGTTTCGCCATTAATATGTAGTAGGCGGGGCGATTGCGTGGTGTCTTGCGCCCAACGACTCATTAAATCTGCCGACAAGCTTTCACCTTGTTTAATGCGACGGGTGAAACGGTCGAGCGGTAGGCTACGTTCGGGCGGTAAGCTGAGTAAGCTGCCTTGATGTCCTTGAGGTTCGGTGACAAATTGACCAAACCAACGATGGAAGGTGGCATCGTCAGCTAACAAGGCAGCCAGCACTGCACGTGCTTGTTGGGTGGCTTCACGACTGATATCGGCTGGGTGGTTGATGTTTTGCCAGCTGGGGTCTTGAAACCATTGTGCGGGAATGGATTCACGGGCGGCAAAGTCGGCAAAGTGTTCTAACATTTCTCGTGCTGCTAACGAGCGATAACCGACTGACCATGTCATACAGTCGTCTGAGCGGCTAATACCCCAGTGACCGACTTTAGCCGGTAAATAGAGTATGTCGCCTGCTGTTAAAACATGGGTTTCTTCAACTGGAAACTTATCCATTAAGCGCAAGGGCATATTGGGTAAATAGTTATCGAGCGTGCAGTGCTGAGTGGTCAATCGCCATTCTCGCGTGCCTTTTCCCTGAATGAGGAAAACATCGTAGTGATCAAAATGAGGACCGACGCCGCCTTCTTCAGGGGCATAAGATACCATCACATCATCCAGTCGCCAGCGCGGAATGGCATCAAAGGCTGATAAAAGTTCTGCGGCTTCGGGTAGCCAGTGATTGACGCCCTGAACCAATAGTGTCCAATGGGTGGCGGGCGTACTGATGAAGTCGGCTTCACTAAATGGCCCACGCTGGAGCTCCCAAGGGGTTTGTCCGTCTTTTTCAATCACAATGCGACTTTCAACGTCTTCTTCCATGGCCAAACCAGCGAGGTCTTCGGGTGTTAAAAACGCCAAGGCATCTGCAGGCAGTGCGTTTTTAATGACTAAGGGTTTCTTTTGCCAAGTGTTGGCAAGGAAGTCTTGCCAGTCGATGTTGTGTAATTGCATAAAAAGCGCTCTTTGTTAAGGCGTAAGCCAAGTGAGTGAGGATTCATTAATAGCGGTCAATTCGTAAGCACTGACCATCAGCGTGGGTTGAATTGATGTGGTGATTAAATAGCCTTTGCGACTCAATGTTGCACTAAGTGGTGGAGTATTGGAGTTGGCTTGCCAGCTAGCGAGTTGTTGTTCGACATGATTGGGGTTATGCACACGCCAATTGGCTAAGGCAATCAATTCATCACCCACTTGCCAGCCAGCTGTGTGGGCGGGCGAATCTAGAGTGACTTGTTTAATGATGAGTGAACCTTGTTCTTCAGCGAGTTTGACGCCTAGGGATGGCTGTAATTTAGCACTTAACACCAGTCCTATTTGAGGAAAAGACAAAGCCAGTTGTGCGGTCAATTGCGGATTGGGTTGCTCAACAGTTTCGCTCAGCCAACCTGCCCAATTAATATGAGGACAAAGCGAAGTTAAGTCCTTTTCTAGCTTGCAGGCGTTAAGTGCTTGTTTGGGATTGTGTTGCCAGTCTTGCCACCAGCTGTGTAATAAACTGTCTAAGTGAACGCCATGTTGATGCAGTTCAGCAAGTAACAAAAATGCGGTTGCCATGCCTCGTGTGTAATAACTGACTTGGCTGTTGGCACTGTTTTCATTGGGTTGGTAAAACTTAATCCAAGCTTCCCGACTGGCATCCGCTAAGGATTGCTGACGAGCGCCTGTGGTGGTCAGGGTTCGGGTTAGGCTGTCGCTCCATCGTGCGAGTAATTCCGCTGGTTTAATGCGTTCGCTGCGTAGTAGTATCCAATCGTCATACAGACTGGTAAATCCTTCAAAAATCCACAGTAGCGGGGTAACCACCGCATCATCAAGTTGTGGTCTAATGAATCCTTCGGGTTTAATGCGCTTGACCAGCCAAACATGAAAATACTCGTGTGCGCACAATCCGAGAAAATCTTCATAAGCTTTGCTGGTTTTTTGATTAACACGTGGCAAGCTAGCACGTGATGTCATCAACGCGGTGCTGTTGGTATGCTCAAGTCCGCCATAACCATCCTGACTGACCATCACTTGAAATAAATACTGATTAAAGGGCAAGGGATGCTGCTGGTTTTGCCAAAATATTTGCTCGGTGGTGCAAATAGCCGATAAATCGGTTGCCAAGCGTTCTGTATCGATGCTCGTGAGTGGTGCTTCATCGACCAACACCATTCGATGCGCAATGCCACAAGCATCAAAGTCAACCACCACCGCATCAGCAACTAACAGGGGATGCTCAATCAAGTCATCATAGTTTTCGGCGATATAATGACCGAAACCCTGTGTATCCACCCGTTCAGCAGTCATGGTGGTATGTACTTGCCAATTTGGTTTGTTTTCAGGGGCTAGCAAGGTTAATGAGTAGGCTTGATCTCGCCATGCTTCAACAAACAGCGCACTGGCTGTTGGGTTAACGAAAGCGTAAGCATCGCATACGTAGTTAGCACGCACCGAGGCATCAAAACCATAGATGCTGTAATGAATGCTGGTTTTGCCAGCAGGCGCCTTCAGTTGCCAGCGTGTTAAATCTACTCTTTCTAGTGAAATGCTTTCACCCTGTTCGTACTTAACTGAGTGAATCGTGATATGTTTGGCAAAATCACGTAGTAAATAGCTACCAGGAATCCAGCGTGCGAATTGTAGGGTGAGCTCTTGTGCATGGTCTAAGGTTATGTCAAATTGTGCGTGAATGGTGTGTGCTGTTAGGTCTGGAAAGCTGAGGATAAGGTGTTGGGCATTCATTAGCGTTTATTTGTCTCTAAGCATGTTTTTTGTTTATGCTAATATAGCAGAACCGCATAACCAATTAAACTGAGGATTTTGAATGAGCGCTTTTTCGCTAGTCCGTCGTCATCAATTAGCTGCCTTAACCATTGAGATTGAGGAGTATCGTCACAATGTTACTGGAGCGCAACATTTCCATTTAGCAACGCAAGATCCACACAATGCGTTCATGGTGGCCTTTAGAACGGTTCCGATGGACAGTACGGGTGTGGCGCACATTTTAGAGCACACCGTACTCTGTGGTAGCGAAAAATACCCTGTGCGTGATCCTTTCTTTATGATGATTCGTCGCTCTTTAAATACCTTCATGAATGCGTTCACCAGCAGTGATTGGACGGCTTATCCTTTCGCCAGTTTAAATAAAAAAGACTATTACAATTTACTCGATATTTATCTTGATGCGGTCTTTTTCCCGAACATTCATCCGTTGGATTTTGCCCAAGAAGGTCATCGATTCGACTTTGAAACACCCGGTGATAGTAACAGTCCTTTAGTTTACAAAGGGGTGGTGTTCAATGAAATGAAGGGGGCAATGAGTGCGCCAACCTCAACGCTGTGGCAGGCATTTACCGAAGCTGTTTTCCCAACCAGCACTTACCACTACAACAGTGGTGGTGAACCTGTTGATATTCCAGATTTAACGCATGATCAGTTAGTGGCTTTCCATCAACGTCACTATCACCCTTCGAATGCTGTCTTTTTCACTTATGGCGATATTCCTGCCAGTGAGCATCATGCGCGTTGGCAAGCACAAGCCTTAGCCCGTTTTACTGAACGACTCGAACCCGTTATGGTGAGCGATGAGCAACGCTACACTGCCCCTATTCAAGTAGTTTCGTCCTATGCCTTAGATGAAGCCGACTTGAGCAAGAAAACCCATGTGGTGTTGGGCTGGCTTTTAGGTAAAAATCAGGATGTGCGTGATGTGTTGCGGGGTCATTTACTGAGCATGGTGTTGCTGGATAATAGCGCATCACCCTTGCGCTATTTACTGGAAACGACTGAGTTGGGTGCTTCGCCATCGCCTTTATGTGGTTTGCAAGACGATTTTAAAGAAATGATTTTTGCTGCTGGCTTAATGGGTTCAGAAGCAGAGGATGCCGATGCGATTGAAGCCTTGATTTTGGATGAGTTAAGCCGTTTGGCGCGTGAAGGCGTTCCCCATGAGCATTTAGCAGCGATGTTGCATCAATTAGAGTTGGGACAGCGCGAAATTGGTGGCGATGGCTATCCATTTGGATTACAGCTTTTCTTACGTGCATTGCCAGCAGCAATTCATGGTGGCGATCCTGTTGCTTTGCTGGACATTGATGAAGCCCTATTAGAGCTGCGTCAAGAAATTGCCAATCCTGCCTTTATTCCAACGTTGATTCAACAATGGTTATTAGATAACCCACATCGTGTGCGCTTGGTATTGTCGCCAGACAACAAATTGAACGCACAAAAAGCGCAGGCAGAAAGAGCGCATTTAGATGCTACTCAAGCGCTGATGACGCCAGAACAAAAGCAAGCGATTGTTGAATTGGCAGCGGCGCTAGAAGAACGTCAGGCACAAGAAGATGATGTGAACATCTTACCTAAAGTTGAATTGTCGGATATCCCAGCAGATTTGCCCCAATTCAAAGGGCGTAGTGAATACTTTCATCACTTAAAAACCACCTTAGCACCCGCTGCAACCAATGGTTTGGTTTATCAGCAAGTCATTTTAGACATTCCCGAGTTAACGCGTGAACAAGCAGACTTGCTACCCTTGTTAACGGGTACTTGGGCTGAAGTAGGTGTGGGCAGTGACGATTACCTGAGCACACAAATGCGCCAAGCGAGTTTAACTGGCGGTTTGGGTGCGAGTCTGTCGGTTGCGGCTCATAAAGATGATCCAGCTCAGTCACGTGCTAAGGTGGTGTTATCAGGTAAAGCCCTGAATAGCAATGCAATGGCCTTAGCGCAATTGATGGAGCAAACGCTTTTTGAAGCTCGTTTTGATGAGCTTGACCGTTTGCGTGAGTTGGTGTCGATGACGCGTGTCAACGCGGAACAGTCGATTACCAGCAATGGTCATAGTTTGGCTATGTTGGCAGCGAGTGCGAGTTTTGGGGTGTCTTCTGCCTTTGCTCATGCTAACAGTGGCTTGTTGGGACTAAAACGCTTTAAAGCACTTGATGATCGCTTAGAAAACGAATCGGAACTGCAAGCATTCGCGGCAACGCTGGCTTCCACGCGTGATGCGTTGGCATCGGTGAATCGTCAGGTCTTGATTGTCGGTGAGTCAGATATGTTGTTATCGATAAATGATCATTTAGATCAGGCTTGGCAGCGTATGGGGGATGCCACTCAGCCAGGTAAGGGTCTGCTGGTGGATGTACCAGCACGTGCTTTAGGGCAAGCATGGGTGACCAGTACACAGGTGCATTTTTGTGCGCAAGCTCATGCAGCTGTGCCTTGGTCGCATGAGGACTCTCCCTTGTTATCGGTGTTGTCTGGCGTGTTACGTAATGGTTATTTGCACCCGAATATTCGCGAGAAAGGTGGTGCTTATGGTGGCGGAGCAAGCTATGACGCTGAAAGTGCCAGCTTCCGTTTCTTTTCTTACCGTGATCCGCGTTGTGAAGAAACCTACGACATATTTGATGGTGCTTTGGCGTGGCTTTTATCCAACGATGCCAAAGTGTCGCTGGTAGAAGAAGCCATTTTGGGTGTCATTGGTGCGATGGACAAACCCAGCTCACCTGCCAGTGAAGTGAAAAAGTTGTTTCATTTGGGGTTGGCAGGCAAGGATCATGCATCGCGTATGGCGTGGCGCAAAGGCGTACTGAACGCTAATTTGGATAGCTTACGTCGCGTTGCGCAAACCTATTTGGCCTCTGGCGCGAAAACCAGAGCAGTGTTGACTAATGAGGCAACGGCACAGCGATTGGCGCAAGAGCAACAGTTTGAAATCTGTGAAATGTAAAGAGATAAGAGAGAGGCATATTATTCTTTGCTGTGATTGATAAAATTTATGTTGCAACTAATTTTATTTATGATAATATAAGTTTCGTGGTATTTTCTTCATGAGTATCCTCTTATGACCCAGCTTAACGGCTGGGCTTTTTTTTGCCTAAAATGAGTGATTTTCCGTCATAATCGATTAGCTTGATGCATTGAGTGGGCTAGCGTAAAATGCGTCTATTCTCTTCATTATTTTGGTTTCAACGCAACTATGTCATGTGATGCACTTGTCTTGCCAGCGATTCGCGGCCTTACCCCCTACCAAACCGGCAAACCGATTGATGAATTACAGCGTGAGCTAGGCTTGACGCGTGTGAGTAAGTTAGCGTCGAATGAAAACCCCTTGGGCTGTTCTTTTGACCTAGTCAAAGCCTGTCAAGATAGACTTGAAGACATGGCGCGTTATCCCGATGGCGCAGGGTTTGCGCTGAAAAAGTCCATCAGTAGTCATTTTTCGCTCGACGCGAACGGTCTTGTCTTGGGTAATGGCTCCAATGATGTGCTGGAATTGATTGGTCGTACTTTTGCTGGTGCGGGCGATGAGGTGATCTTTTCGCAATACGCATTTGCCGTTTATGCCATTACCACACAAGCGATAGGGGCGACAGCCGTTGTCGTGCCAGCGAAAGACTATGCGCATGACTTAGCTGCCATGGCGGCAGCGATTACCGACAAGACTAAGCTCATTTATTTAGCTAATCCTAATAACCCAACGGGAACTTGTTTTGGGCAGGCAGAATGGGATGCCTTTATGGCGAAAGTGCCCAAGTGCGTTATGGTCGTGCTCGATGAAGCTTATACCGAATACGTCACACAAGTCGATTATGCCGATGGGTTGAAAGAATTAAGCAGATACGACAATTTAATTGTTACGCGTACTTTTTCCAAAGCTTATGGGATGGCGGGTTTTCGATTGGGTTTTGCGGCCTGTTCTGCTGAAGTCGCGAGTTATATCAATCGAGTGCGTCAGCCTTTTAATGTCAATAGTTTAGCCATGGTGGCGGGTATCGCCGCGTTGGCGGATCAAGATCATGTCAAAGAAAGTGTTGCCGTCAATCGTAAGGGTATGAGCATTTGGCAACAAGCCTTGTCGGTATTGGGCTTAAGTTACATTCCTAGCCAAGGAAATTTCTTATGCGTGGATATGGGACAGCCAGCCCAGCCTTTGTATGAAGCCTTGTTGCGTGAAGGGGTGATTGTCCGTCCTGTCGGTGCTTATGGTTTGCCTAATCATTTACGTATCTCTATTGGTACCGATGAAGAAAATATGCACGGCATTGAAGCCTTAACTCAGGTTTTAGGCAAGTGATAGAGCGCTTAGCCATTTTAGGCGTTGGACTGATTGGTGGTTCATTGGCTTTATCACTTAAACAACAGGGGTTAGTGAAGCAGGTCGTGGGTTATGGACGCTCCAAAGCGAATTTAGCCGAAGCCTTAACACTGGGTATTATCGATGAAGCAGTCGAGAGCACGGCTGAAGCAGTGCGCAATGCCGATATGGTGGTGTTGGCCGTTCCCATTGCTTCTATGCGCGGGTTGTTAGCAGAAATCAAACCTCACTTATTAGATACGGCGATTTTGACCGATGTGGGCAGCGCCAAGGGCTGTTGGATTGAGGATGTATTGTCGGTGTGGCAAGGCGTTTGGCCAGAAAATGCCGTACCTGCACACCCGATTGCTGGCGCAGAAAAAAGTGGCGCGGCGGCTGCGATGGCTGATTTGTACGTTGGGCGAAAAGTGGTCATTACACCGCATGAGCAAACTGGTGCATCGGCTTTAGCCAAAGTGACGCAGATGTGGCAAGCAACGGGGGCTGATGTCCGTTGTATGTCGTCTGAAGAACACGACCTAACTTTTGCTTGGACCAGTCATTTACCGCATTTATTGTCTTTTGCTTTGGTGGATATGTTTAGCCAACGCGACGATGTTGAGCGCCTGTTTGATTATACGGCAGGTGGGTTTCGCGACTTTACCCGTATCGCTGCTTCCGACCCTACCATGTGGCGCGATATTGTTCAGCTTAATGCGCCAGCTATTGCTCAAGCACTCATGGCCTATCAACAGCAGTTACAAACCTACGCTGACATGTTGGAGCAACAAGACTGGCAAGCATTAAGTGAAGCCTTTGCCCGGGCAAAAGCAACACGAGATGCCTTGCTGCCGAGTTAGTAATTAGTTATGGCAACAACCTAAGTTTGGCAGTACGCATAAAGTTTTCATAATTTAGCGGTTTGCCGATTTGCGCATCGGCTTCATTGGCGACGACATAAGCCCAAGCATTGTTGGTCGTTGGGTCGTAAATCAGCTTGTACAAATGGGTAGGTACCCAAACACGATTGTTACCTAAAATGTGCATCTTATCAATGGAAGTGAACAGCGCACCGGTATAAACATAAACATCGCCTTTGGCGACACTTGCGTAGTTTTTCACTTCGGTTTCAACTTTAGACCAAACTTGCTTATGAAAGCGAGGAGGTTGAGCAACCACATTGGTTAAGGCATAGGTTTGTGCATTCGCATTGGGCTGACCGAAGCTGCTCAATAATCCCAATCGGCCCTTATCCATACCTGAACCGTTCCAGTCACTCAGTTCAGCTATTTCACCTTTATTTACACGATTATCGGCAAAATAAGCCTGTCCACTCGATTCCCCTTTTGATTGCATCATAGTTGCATTCAGTTTTTCAACCACTACTAAGGGGGTTTTAGTGCGTTTTGAATAAAGCACCGCAAAACTATCCGAGCAGAGTTGTGAGGTATTTAAAGCTTGTGAATAGTTGTCGAGCACTAATTTAGGATTGTTTTCTGGAAAAAAAGTGGCACATTTTTCGAAATTGAGCACGCGCTGTTGACCATTATACTCGGCTTTTGCCCAAGCATGAGAAGCAAGAAGTGTCGTGCTTAATAGTCCTGCCCAAAGCATATATAGTGACATGGATTAAATTCCTAATTCATTAGATGGTCACTATGTTACACCAAAGAGCAGTAAAAATGTGTTGAGTCGATTGAGTGTATTCTGATGATTGATGGTTTGGCTCATCGATTTTATCACTTAATCAGTGAGATTACTCTTAATGTTGGATCTCAACTGGTTGGATAAGTTATAATTACCTTAAATCTCAGTACCTG
>CAYQEZ010000035.1:0-9752 GCA_964416645.1 uncultured Francisella sp.
TGAATTAGCGTCTCGCCTTAAAAAACCGTCGTAACTGTTCACTAGCCTGATCTGCCATCAGCCCTGAATGCACCTCGCAACGATGATTCAATTGATCGTTCTGCAACACATTAAATACCGAACCTGCCGCACCCGTTCTGGGCTCATTAGTGGCATAGACCACACGCTGTACGCGAGCATGAATCATGGCTCCGGCACACATGGTACATGGCTCCAGTGTGACATAAAGGGTGGCATTAACCAAACGATAATTTTGTAGTTTTTTTGCCGCTTCACGCAAAGCAAGCATCTCTGCATGAGCTGTCGGATCGGATTGACTAATCGGTTGATTAAACGCTTCGGCAATACACACACCATCAATCACCACCAAGGCACCAACGGGCACCTCTCCTAAACTTTCTGCCTGTTGAGCCAATGCCAAAGCACGCTCCATCCAGAAAGCATCAACCCCCGCCTGATCCCAATCAGGGGGGGCTGATAAACCAACGAAAGATGGATGAGTAATCAAAATCATCTCAATAAATCCGTCATGAGCGGACAAAATGGCGAGGCGCAGGGCGCACAGAACAAGGAGTGCACACTAGTACAGGACGCTGTCGAGCACCACAGTAACGAAGCCAGATGACCGCGCAATCGGATTTACTCCCATTCAATGGTAGCGGGTGGCTTACTGGAAACGTCATACACCACACGTGAAATGCGCGGAATCTCGTTGATAATACGTCCCGATACTTTCTCTAGCAATTCATAAGGCAAATGCGCCCAACGAGCCGTCATAAAATCGATGGTTTCAACCGCACGCAAGGACACCACATAATCATAACGACGGAAGTCACCCACAACACCCACCGATTTCACAGGCAAAAAGACAACAAAAGCTTGTGATACCTTATCGTACCAACCGCTGTTATGTAGCTCTTCGATGAAGATATGATCCGCTAAACGCAAAATATCGGCATATTCCTGCTTAATCTCACCCAAAATGCGCACTCCCAAACCTGGACCTGGAAAAGGATGACGATAAACCATATTGTAGGGCAAGCCCAATTCAACACCTAACTTACGCACTTCATCTTTGAATAACTCGCGCAACGGCTCAACCAACTTAAAGGCAAGATCGTCAGGCAAGCCACCCACATTATGATGCGACTTAATAACTTTGGCCTTGCCGTTTTTCGTCCCAGCCGACTCAATGACATCGGGATAAATAGTGCCTTGCGCTAACCATTTAACACCCGAAGCGGCCATAGCGCGTGCTTGCGCTTCGAAGACGCTAATAAACTCACGACCAATGATTTTACGTTTCGCCTCGGGATCCGATTCACCCGCCAGCGCTGTCATAAACTGTTCCGTGGCATCGACACGAATGACTTTAATGCCCATATTTTGTGCAAACATCGCCATCACGGCATCGCCTTCTTGATGACGCAACAGCCCATGATCGACGAACACACAAGTAAGCTGATCACCAATCGCTTTATGCAATAATGCCGCTACGACCGAGGAATCAACACCACCAGAAAGCCCCAACATCACAGCATCCGATCCCACCAACTCGCGCACACGCGCAATCTGGTCTTCGATAATATGTTTGGTGTCCCACAACTTAGCGCAGCCGCAAATATCGGCGACAAAACGTTCTAAAATGCGACCACCTTGTTTTGAATGCGTCACTTCAGGATGAAACTGTACAGCATAAAAACGGCGAGCTTCATCGGCCATTCCAGCAATGGGACAGGTATCCGTGCTGGCCATCAGCTTAAAGCCTTCAGGCATCGTCACCACTTGATCACCGTGACTCATCCACACATCGAGCAAGCCATAGCCTTCGGGGGTCACTTCATCCTCAATATCCTTGAGCAACAGGGTATGACCACGCGCACGTACTTTGGCATGACCATATTCGTGCGCATCGGCCGGCTCAACTTTACCGCCCAACTGTTGCGCCATCGTTTGCATACCATAGCAAATACCCAGTACAGGCACGCCCAACTCAAACACCGCTTGTGGCGCTTTCAGGGTATCTTCTGCATAGGCCGACTCTGGACCACCCGACAGAATAACGCCCTTAGCACCATAAGCACGAATAAAGGCATCATCCACATCACAGGGATGAATTTCAGTAAACACACCAATCTCACGCACACGACGCGCGATCAATTGCGTATATTGTGAACCAAAATCGAGAACGAGAATTTTATCGTCATGAATGTTTTGCGACATCATCAATCCTTACACGCGGTAGTTAGGGGCTTCTTTGGTGATCGTTACATCATGCACATGACTCTCGACAATACCCGCATTGGTAATGCGAACAAAGAAAGGTTTGGTACGCATCTGTTCAATGGTCGCACAACCCGTATAGCCCATGCTGGCACGTAAGCCACCCGACATTTGGTGAAGAATGGGCGCTAATGGACCTTTATAAGGCAAACGCCCCTCAATCCCTTCTGGTACGAGTTTATCTTCCGCATTGGTTGATTGAAAATAACGATCTGATGAGCCTTGCGTTTGCGCCATCGCACCTAACGAACCCATACCACGATAGTTTTTATAAGCACGACCTTGGTAGTATTCAATTTCGCCTGGTGCTTCATCGGTACCAGCGAACATTGAACCTAACATGACACAGTAAGCACCGGCTGCTAACGCCTTAGCCACATCGCCTGAGTAGCGAATACCGCCATCGGCAATTAACGGCACGCCTGTACCCTCTAACGCCTTGGCCACATTCGCCACCGCTGAAATTTGTGGCACACCAACACCCGCAACGATACGCGTGGTACAAATCGAACCTGGACCAATGCCTACTTTAACCGCATCTGCCCCTGCTTCTACTAACGCCAAGGCTGCTTCACCCGTTGCAATATTGCCGCCAATCACTTGAACCTGTGGGAAATGATCTTTTACCCAACGTACCCGATCAATCACACCTTGCGAGTGACCATGAGCCGTATCGACGATTAGTACGTCAACACCAGCTTCAACGAGCGCGGCAACCCGCACATCCGTACCCTCGCCTGCACCCACCGCAGCACCGACGCGTAAACGACCTTGATCGTCTTTACACGCGTTGGGATAGTCACGCGCTTTGCGAATGTCTTTAACGGTAATCATACCACTTAGCTTACCTAGCGCATTCACAACCAATACACGCTCAATACGATGATGATGCAATAAATCCAGCACTTGCTCACGCGAAGTACCTTCAGCAACCGTAACCAATCTTTCCTTCGGTGTCATAACCGTTGAAACCGCAGCTGACGTATTTTTTTCAAAGCGCAAATCACGCCCTGTCACAATACCGACCAATTCACCATTGTCCACCACAGGCATACCCGAAATATTGGCGTGCAGCGTAATGGCCTTCACCTCTGCAATCGTTGCGGTGGAAGAAACAGTGATGGGATCACGAATCACACCACTTTCATACTTTTTAACTTTAGCCACTTCAGCCGCTTGTTGTTGTACCGTCATATTTTTATGAATGATACCAATGCCACCCTCTTGCGCTAGTGCAATCGCCAAACGCGCTTCGGTCACGGTATCCATCGCTGCCGAAATAAAGGGCACATTCAATGTAATGTTTCGTGTTAGCTGCGTCGCCAAACTAACATCTTTCGGTAAAACCGTTGAGTGTGCTGGCACCAACAACACATCGTCAAAAGTCAGGGCTTCTTCAAGAATTCGCATATTGGTTCACCTAATTAATTATGATTATGACGTGATAAAAAACTTTTTCTGCCTGCTGGGTCAATCTACCGTAAAATAACACCTGTTATTTGTATTTGGGTATTGCATGCACACATGTCGACCATTATATAATTCAACACGCTTCTGGGCAAATTGCCTGGTAAGACCAACCCCCTCACCGGAGAAAAGATAATGAAAAAAACGCTCACATTAACAACACTTCTATCTCTTGCACTACTGACTGGCTGTGCAACCACTGGTGACACTGCTAAAGGCACAGGTAATGCAGCATTCGACGAAGCAGCTAAAACAGCGATGGAAAAAAATGCCAAAGCTATGAAAGCAGGCTACGCTTGGACTTCTGCAGGTATTAAAACCAAGTATGACCCTAAAACAGAAGCGGGCAAAGCTTTCAAAGAAAGCGGTCGCAAGTTAACCTTAGTCGATATTGCGTTATTTGAAGGCGAACAAGCATTGAAAAAAGGCGACGAAAAAGCGGCCATGAAAAAAGCTAAAGAAGCGAATGAATTAGCTGAAGCTCAATTGTCTCAAATGGCCATCAACAGTGACTACAAAATTCTTTGGAAATAAGTTACTGACTGTAAGCTAATCGTTTTACGAGTTAGCTCGTTGAAAAGCCCGCAAAACTGCGGGCTTTTCATTTTCAAACACGATACCAACTCATAAAAAAACCACTCACAACGGAGTGGCTTTTTATTAACACCTAAATCAGTACAGGTCAGAAGTTATTGGCTTCTGCTTCGGTATAAGCTAAGGCAATATAACGACCAATAACACCGTCAAAGCCCTTCCAATCACGATATTTCTTCAACTTAGGTAGTACCTTGTCCTTCATGTCACTGGCACCAACGCCTTGCTTTTGAAATGCAACGACAGATCCATAAAGTGTTTCCAAAAATTCTAAATAGATGTCTGCCTGCTTAGGACCAAACTTATAATGACCTTGTACATAATTAGTCGCTTGCGTATCGGCCTTCAGTTTCTTAATACCTTCAATCGAACCTGTATAGGTACCATCATCCATGTGGGCAACACGTCCAGTCATCAGCATATCACCGGCATAAACCGTTTTATCGGCCGTCACTTCTAAACAAATATCCGAATCCGTATGGCATTTTCCATAATAGTGAACGCGCAACAAGGTATCACCCATATCGAACACTTCACCACCTTTTAACACTTGATTCGGCGCAGTGATCACAGTACCCGCTGTTGCATTATTGGTGGCACGCGCTTGCATATTAACCCAAAACTCACCCACACCCTCTTTCATTGCTTTATGCATGTTTTCGTGTGCGTAAATTTCTACATTTGGCCACTCTTGTACAAAAGCATGATTGCCCAACCAATGGTCACCATGCATATGAGAGTTAAAAACCTTCACAACAGGCTTGTCTGTCATTTTCTTAATTTGACGAATCAGCATTTCACCAATTTGTACCGAGCCACCCGAATCGTAAACCACAACTCCCTTTTGCGTGATAATAAAACCCATGTTCGAAAACATACCTTGGTTTTCTGGTGTTGGCTCTGGATCTTTCGCGATAATAACATGACAACGAGCAGATACCTTACTCGGTTTAACATCCGGAACGCGTGGACCTTTAACCACCATGTTATCGGCTGCATAGACTGGTTTAAGCACCGAGAAACCCGCCATACCAGCCGACACAGCCAATGCGCCTTTCAGCAATTGACGACGCTGTAAACCTAACACTGAATCGGTGTTACCCATTTTCATTTCCTCTTTTTTGTTCTGTCATTTCACGCGTGGCACGCATGTTTCATTCAGCGTATAATGTAGCCTAGCTGAGCAATTTAGACAATGGATAAGCCTGTGAATACCCCACCAAAAGACGATATTCAAACAACGATTGAACAATTGGTTGAACGTTTTTCCTTTTTTAACGATTGGAAAGACCGTTATCAGTATCTAATAGATCTAGGGAAGAAACTACCAACATTCGATGAAACTTGGCAAACTGAAGCCAATCAAATTCATGGTTGCCAATCTCAAGTTTGGTTAAAAATTGATTGCGAAGACGGTCGTTATTATCTTCGTGCTAAAAGCGAAGCTACCATTGTCGCTGGTATGATTGCCTTACTCTTGTGGGTTTATAATGGGCGTACTAAAGAAGAAATTCTAACCATGCCTTTAGACTTCTTAGGCAAGATTGGCTTAATGCAACATCTCTCACCCAGTCGAGCCAATGGCTTATACAATATGATCAAACATCTGCATAGCCATCTAAATTAGCATCAGTCTTCTTTAGCGACCTGCTCCTGTTCGCGGCGGACACGTGCCAGCAAGGGTTTGATGGTGGCATCTAAAGCCATAGCCTGAAAACGCAAGGTTTCAACAAAGCGCGCTGTCGACAGTGACAAAGCTTTTCCTTTAGGCCAAACCAAATACCAATAACGTTCAACCGGAAAACCGCGAATAGGCAGAATGCGTAATTCGCGACGTTTCAGCTCTTCCCTCACCGTGTGCATCGAAACAACCGAAATACCCAATCCAGAGAGCACGCCCATACGAATGGCCTCGTTTGATCCTAACACCATGCGCACATTCGGTTCATAATCCATATCATGAAACACTTGCTCTATCTGTGCTCGAATCCCTGAACCCGATTCACGCATCAGAAAAGGCACTCCCGCCAAGTCATCAATCGTTAATAAGCGACCATCGGGCAAATCAAAATCACGTTTCGCAATAAAAACCAGTGGGTTAATGGCCAAACGCTCCGACATCACCGGAATGGACTCAGAAGGTTGACCCAGAATATAAATATCATCTTGGTTATTCGCCAGACGTTCCAATAAATGTTCTCTGTTCACCACTTCCAACACAATCGTAATGTTGGGGTACTGCTCTAAAAAGGATTGCATCACTTGCGGTAAAAAATACTGCGCCGTAGAAATGACGGCAATACGCACTCGCCCGCCTTCTAAGCCTTTCAAATCATTAATGCGCTCTTCCAAGTGTTCAAATGCCGTTAAGACTTCACGACAAACCGCTGCCAGTTCATGACCTGCATCGGTTAAATAAACTTCTTTACCCACCTGCTCCGTTAGCGGCAAGCCCACCGCTTCCACCAGCTTTTTAACCTGCATGGAAATCGTCGGTTGTGTTAAATGCATTTCCTCAGCAACACGCGTGAAGCTGTTCAAACGAGCCAAAGCCTCGAAAACTTGTAACTGGCGAAGGGTGGCAGCTCGGGTGATGCGACCAAGAATGGGTTTATGCATTCTTATTTACTGAATTTTTAAGTAGGCCGCACCCTGCATTTGCAGATCGGCGATGGTAGCAACACCTGAAGGGGTTAAGCCAACTGTTGAATAAACTTTAGCTTTATCTAAAGCGATTTCGTCACGTGTTTTATCGCACAACAATGCTTTCACACCACGCACTTTAACCAAGGTTTCCAAACGTCCTTTTAATTCGGCACGGCGCTTATCCAAGTCTGCATTGGTCGCATAGGGCGTACCTTTAAGTGCATCATCGGTGACAAAACGAATACCATGCCCGACAAATACCAAAGTCACTTCATAGTCACGCAATTCTGTTTCATAAGCGGTTAGAATATTAGAAATAGAGGTTAAGGTTGCCGAATAACGGGTAACATCATTAAAATCGACGTGATAAACCACCTTGGCGGGTGCCGATAAAACTGCTGCTGAAAACAAAGCCGACACAGCTAACAGAGCTACCTGCACGAAACGCTTTATGGTTGAGAACATAAACTACCACTCCTAAACAATTGATTGAGTCATCATTGTAACCTAAGCGTCAATCAGATCGTAATCAAATTCACTTATGGTAGCAGCGAGCCGTCTTCTCTTAGATCGTCTAAACTTTAACAGAAGCCAAAGCTTGCTCCACGACATCAGCTAGCTGTAAAAAATCACTACGCGGATGGCTTCGTCCACCCGACAATTTAAATGCCAATTGGGGCGCACTACCTTCGATGATATGAAATCCCCAATAAAGCAAGGCATGACTATAACGAATTTTGGCTTCATCGGGATAAATGAGGGTTGCCAGTTCGTCTTGTTTTAGATAGTCTGTTAACGCCGATTGCAAATAAGCCAGCAATACATCATTGCGCTTTTGAAACTCTTTACTGGCATCAAACTGATTAATTACCGCTAACAGGCGCGCTTTTTGGTTGATACTGCGAATATGCGCAAAAGTGCGCTGAATGACATCACCATGTTTTGAAATACCCAGCGGATTCAAACTGGTCGGCATCAAACACACATCAAGTCGCTTCATTAGCTTAACGGGGTTTTCGGATAATACAGGCGAACAATCAGCGATGACAATGCGCACATCGGGATATTGACTTTCACGCCACTGCTCAGGTGTTAACACGCGAATCATCGCACCCGCTTCATGTTTGTTCACCGCCGGAACATGAAGCTCAGCCAATGCTGGTTGGTTTTCCTGTGCGAAGAGTTTGCGCAAATTCTGGTCAGGGTCTAAATCAAGCAACACCACCGACTGCCCCATCAAAGCAAAAGCACCCGCTAAATGGGCTGCCATGGTTGTTTTACCCACGCCACCTTTGGCCGTAAAGACACCGACATAAGCGGGTGCACAGGCAGGTAACGCCTGATATTCACTAACTTGCGCGAAAGGATAAGCAGACACTACTTTTTGCTTATGCTCAGTCAATAACACCAATCGTTCAGGCGCTTCGCGCATAACTTGCGTGATCGCTGCCTTGGTAAAACCCGTACTGGAAGCCATGCAACCAATCAACTGGTTATCTTGCTGGGTTTCTAAGCTATGCATAAATTTATCAAGCTGCGCTGCAGTGACTTTTTCATCCGATTTACGCATGCGTAACCACACATGCTGCCCACTCTGTACCAAGGTTGCATTAGCCCATTTCGCGTCTTGCCACTCTTCAACCAAACCGTAACCTTGTTGTTGCCAAAACTCGATAAAGCATTGCCAATCATGGTTCGGCTTGGTTTTCATGTTCTGCTTCCTTTTATGATTTCGCTTCTAGTTCTGCCCACAAATCCATTGCTTGTTCAATGGCTAATTCAATTTCATGCAAACGTCGCTGAATCGGCTCTAGCTTGTCTTTATCGGCAAAAATAGCCGCATCCGACAGCTTCTCGCTCAAACTGGCTTGCTCTGCTTCGAGTGTGGCAATGGTTTCTGGTAGTGTATCCAATTGTTTCTGTTCTTTGTATGACAATTTCACTTTTTTTACGGGCTGCTGAGACACGCCCAAAGGCACACTGTCCACTGCTTTAACAGGCTTCAAGGTTTCTGCAGCGGCTTGAGGCTCTGGCACATACTGATGCTTAATCATCGCCCAGTCTTCATAGCCTCCTGCCACTTCAATAAGGCGACCATCGCCAACAAAGGCCAAACTTTGCGTAACGACATTATCAACAAAACTACGGTCATGGCTGACCAGTAATACCGTACCCTTATAATTCTGGATCAGCTCTTCCAACAACTCTAAGGTTTCTAAATCCAAATCATTGGTAGGTTCATCGAGAATCAACATATTCGCTGGCTTAGTGAACAACTTTGCCAACAACAAACGAGCACGCTCTCCGCCCGATAAACTTCCCACTTTGACACGTGCACGATGCGGCGGAAACAAAAAGTCTTCTAAATAACCCAAAATATGTTTTTTCTGTCCATTGATTTCGATAAAGTCTGTCCCCTCACGCACCGCATCAATCAGCATATCTTCATCATTCAACACCGCGCGTTGTTGATCTAGGTAAGCGACTTGTAACTGTGTACCCGTTTTGACGGTGCCACTATCAGCTTGAATCTCGCCCAGCACCAGCTTAATAAAAGTGGTTTTTCCCACACCGTTCGGACCAATCAAACCGACCTTATCGCCACGTTGAATCAGCGTAGAAACATCTTTGAAAATGGTCCAGCCGTCATAAGCTAAGTTGACGTTTTCCAACTCAGCCACTAAAGCACCTGACTTCTTGCCCGTGTCCACCGAAATTTTCGCCATACCCTGACGCTTACGACGCTCGGCTCGTTCACGACG
>CAYQEZ010000035.1:9852-20550 GCA_964416645.1 uncultured Francisella sp.
TTTTTCCAACCGCCCGACAAATCTTCCACCAAAATATCGCCCGCTAAACCAAACCCCATAATCGCCTCATCGACAGCGGCATCGACGCGCCAGCCATCGCGCAAATCGATTTGATGTTGCAGATGTTGCATTTCTTCCATTAAGGCTTCATTTTCATAGTCTTCAGCCATGGCAGCCGACACCGCATAATAACGCTCTACCAAACCCGCGACCTCGGCAACGCCTTGCGTTAACACGCTACGAATGGTCTCGCCCTCACTGAATACACTTTCCTGTGGCACATAAACCATATTCACGTCTTTTTGTACCACACGCAGCCCACTGTCTAAAGGCTGAGTACCCGCCAGCACTTTAAGCATGCTCGACTTACCCGCACCATTGCGACCAATCACCCCTAATCGATCGCCATTTTCGAGACTTAGGTTTTCGGCATTCAGTAGAGGATTATCACCAAAGGCGAGGTGTGCTTCTTGCAGCATGAGTAAAGGCATGAGAAATGATTCCGAAGATTAACAATAACAGTCTATTTTAACGATTATCGACGCAGCTAGGGGGCTATTTCGCATTAAATGCACGCACTCTTAAAACACAGCTCGTCATTTTTTCGGTAGAATAGTATGGTTTGTCGCACAAAAGTCCATCAGTGTAAAAACACATCAAAAATTCAGGTGCATTGCGCCATAGCAGAGAAAGAAAGGATTCACTATGTTCGGACGTATAAGAGGCTTATTTTCAAACGATTTATCCATCGATTTAGGAACGGCGAACACCCTCATTTATGTCAAAGGAAAAGGCATCGTATTGGATGAGCCATCGGTGGTAGCCATTCGTGACGGTGGTGCGGGTAATCGTCAAATCGTTGCCGTCGGAAGTGATGCCAAACGCATGTTGGGCCGTACACCGGGCAATATTTCTGCTATTCGTCCGATGAAAGACGGTGTTATCGCTGACTTTATGGTGACGGAAAAAATGCTACAATATTTCATTCGTAAAATTCACTCCACGCGTTTCTTACGCCCCAGTCCTCGTGTATTGGTTTGTGTGCCTTGTGGCTCGACTCAGGTAGAACGCCGTGCCATTCGTGAATCTGCAGCGGGTGCAGGCGCGCGTGAAGTCTACCTCATCGAAGAACCAATGGCTGCAGCCATTGGTGCGGGTATGCCCGTGTCTGAAGCTTCAGGTTCAATGGTGGTCGATATTGGTGGCGGCACCACCGAAGTCGCTACCCTGTCTTTGAATGGCATTGTTTATTCGGACTCAGTTAAAGTAGGCGGCGATAAACTCGATGAAGCGATTATTGCCTATGTCCGTAAAACCTACGGTATGCTCATTGGCGAAGCGACAGCAGAGCGCATCAAAATGGAAATTGCTACTGCTTATCCAGAAGAAGACCCCAAAGAAATTGAAGTTCGTGGTCGCAACCTAGCCGAAGGTGTACCACGTAGCTTTATCATTAACTCTAGCGAAACGCTTGATGCCTTACAACAACCCTTACAGCAAATCATCACTGCCGTTCGCACAGCCCTAGAGCACACTCCCCCTGAATTAGGAGCAGATATTGCCGAACGTGGCATCGTACTCACTGGTGGTGGTGCGTTACTGCGCAACCTCAATCGTTTGATTGCAGAAGAAACAGGCATTCCTTGCATTGTCGCCGATGATCCACTCACCTGCGTCGCCCGCGGTGGTGGTCGTGCACTGGAACTGATGGATGAGCATGGCATGGAACTCTTTACCCACGAATAAGCTAGGGAGCCCCTTAACAACTCCACTTCGTGGAGTTGTTAGACCTGCCAAATTTATCTTACCTCTGGTGGAAGGATTTAACTTAATGGATTACCTAAATTTTTCCCAAACTCCTTCCCCCAGCCCCCCTTCCCATTAGGGTTTTTAGAGGTCAACTAGGGTTTCATGAGGTCAGTACTGTAATGATGTCGGTTTCAGCGCTCAAAAATGTGAGCACTCGTGATCAATGGCAATTTCTCATTGCCTGCGCACTATCTCTGACCCTACTCATCATTGACGAACAAACGCAATTGATGACGCAGGTGCGTATGCTGCTCTCGACGCTCATGCAACCGATTGAGCAACTTGCCCGTTTGCCAGAAAATTGGGCGGCACAAGGCAATCAGGTCATCACCGACCAATCCAGCCTACGTAACGAAGTGGAACGATTACGCAATCAGCTGTTATTGCTCAACTACGAAAAGCAACAAGCTGCTCAAATCGTTAAAGAGAACGAACGTCTGCGCATGCTACTGGGTGTGTCCTCGCGCATCAACCAAGGTAAACTGATGATCAGCTCTATCGTTGATCACAACCCCAGCCCTTATAAACGCTTAGTTAAGCTGAATAAAGGGATGGTAGATGGCGTTAAAGCAGGACTACCAGTGATGGATGCACACGGCATGATGGGACAAATTATCCGTGCTGCTTACCAAGAAAGTGATCTACTACTGATAACCGATGTCGATACTCAAATTCCGGTGATGGTGCAGCGTACTGGGGCACGAGGCATTTTACAAGGCAAAGGTGATAGTGACGAATTAACGCTTAAATTTTTGCCTACCACCGCCAATATTCGTGAAGGCGATCTATTAGAAACTTCAGGCATTGACGGTCGATATCCCAGTGGTTTGCCCGTTGCTGAGGTGGTCGATGTTGAATCTCAAGCGGGCGCTATATTTTGGAAAATCACCGCACAACCTTTAGCCAAGCTTAACAGCAGTCGCGAAGTGTTAATTGTATTTGATGCAAAGAAATCCACTGAAAGTCTAAAGGAACAACCATGATCTTTTCTGGGGGAGAAGGCGCACAAATTCATCATCAACGTCACTGGGTGATTTGGTTCACCTTGCTATTGGGCATCATCATAGACAGTTTTAACTGGCCAGCTCACTGGAGCGCAGCCATTCCAGACCTAACACCATTAGTTTTGCTCTACTGGGTCATGGCCATTGCACAACGCAACTTCATTATCACGGCTGTGATACTCGGTATTGCACACGATGTCCTCTACCACAGCAGTCTCGGCTCTCATGCACTGATTTATTTGGCACTACTTTACCCCATGCTGTTTATTCGATTGCAGTTACGCAATGGCACCCTGTTCCAAATGTCACTGATTGTCGGGCTATGGATGCTGGCACATCAGGTCCTAAGCTGGCTATTACACTTAGGGCGCATTGGCAGCGAACAACAACTTTCTTTTTGGCTGGCCAGCCTAGTCGCCATGTTGTTGTGGCCCTTATTATTCATCAGTTTGCGTAGTTTACGTCGCCATATGCGCGTACGTTAAGCAACACTCAAGGGCAATATGATGCAATTCACCGCTCGACATACCGATAGTAAACTGGTTCGCCGTCGCCTGTTAGTTGCCTTGCTCGTTATTGTCATCATGATGATCATTTTGATGCTACGCATGATTTGGCTACAAATCACTCACTACGAAAAATATCAGGAACTGGCGGATGGTAATCGCATTCGTGTCGAACCGATTGCGCCCATTCGTGGACGTATTCTAGATCGTAATGGTATCGTCTTGGCCGACAATCAAACAGTGCACGTACTCGAATTGCATCGTGATGCCCTGCCCCGCCCGCGCACACTTGAAGCAGTCAAAGCCAAACTTGAACAACTGAGTCCCTATTTTAGCAGCCTTGACGAAGCGGCCATTCGTAACCTGAGCCAGCAATGGGCGCGCATGAATCGTCATCAACCCTTTATCATTACCCGCATCAGTGAAACGGAAGCAGCTACCTTTGCCGTCGATGAGTGGAAACATCCCGGATTTTCCATTAATGCAGTAGCACAACGCACTTATCCACAGGGAAAACGCGCTTCGCATGTGGTTGGCTACGTCGGACGTACCACCATTGAAGACTTAAAAACACTCGACCCAGAAAACTATCGCAATACCGATTTTGTTGGTCGCAGTGGCGTTGAGCAAAGTTATGAGGCGGAACTTCACGGTCAAACAGGACTTCGCTACTTAGAAGTCGATGCAAAAGGTCGTGCTATTCGTGAGCTAGAGCGCATTCCACCCACATCAGGCAAAGATTTACTACTAACCATTGATTTACCATTACAAAACTTTGCCGAAGACTTATTAGGTAACCGCAAAGGTGCCATCGTTGCCATTGATCCTCGTGATGGTGGCATTTTGGCTATGGCCTCAACACCCGCGTTTGACCCTAATCAATTCGTTGTCGGTATGAGCGGTCAGGATTATCAACAACTGATCAAAGATCCCACGAAACCGTTACTCAACCGCGCCACACAAAGTCGTTACCCACCAGGCTCAACGATTAAACCCTTTATGGGCATTGTGGGCTTAGAAGCTAACGCCATTACGGCTAAAACACGTAAATATGCTGGTCCTTCATTTGAGTACAAAGGCATGATTTATCGTGACTGGAAAAAAGAAGGTCATGGCATGGTCGATCTGGATATTGCCATTACCCAATCTTCCGATGTTTTCTTTTATGAATTGGCGCTGGATCTCACCATTAACCGCATGGATACTGGTTTACAAGCCTTTGGCTTTGGTGAGAAAACAGGCATTGATTTGAGCTCAGAATCGGCTGGGTTAAGACCTAATCCTGCTTGGAAGCGCCGTGTACACAATAAACCTTGGTATCCCGGTGAAACCATTATTGCCGGCATCGGTCAAGGGTATATGTTAACCACCCCTTTACAACTGGCTCATGCTACCGCCACCCTAGCCATGCGCGGTAAAGGCTTCAAGCCCCATTTGGCTCAACAAGCTGAAAGTGCGTTAGAACCAATCAGCTTAAAAAACTCGGCTCACTGGCAAACGGTTATTGATGCCATGGTGAATGTCATGCACGCCCCTAATGGTACGGGTAAAAAAGGCGGTGCGCTGGCTAACACCATCATGGCAGGAAAAACTGGAACCGCACAAGTTGTTGCCTTTGCTAAGAACGCCAAATACAACGCGGATTTATTACCCGAAGAACAACGAGATCATGCCATTTTTGTCGGTTTTGCTCCCGCTAAAGAGCCAAGCATCGCCATTGCTGTGATGATTGAAAATGGCGGTTCGGGCGGAGGTACAGCCAGTCCATTAGCTGGGCTAATGGTCGATTTTTGGTTAAAGCGCCAAACACAAACGGGTAATCCTTAATGACACTGATCGACACACCACAACAGCAACTCACAAAATGGCGATTTTATATCGACCCTTGGTTACTGCTCGGTATTCTAGCCTTAGCCACCTTGGGAAGTTCGGTTGTTTACAGTGCATCCGATGGCGACTTGGCTTTTGTTGAAGCGCATTTAACCAAGCTGGTGCTGGCAATGGTCATCATGCTCATCGCTGCCCAAATTCCCTTAAATTGGTATCGTCAACTCTCCATTCCCTTATATTTGGTTGGACTGGCGCTGTTACTGGCGGTGATGTTTTTTGGTGAAATCAGTAAAGGCGCACAACGCTGGCTCGACTTTGGCGTGTTTCGCTTTCAGCCATCCGAAATTATGAAACTCGCCATGCCCGCCACCATTGCATGGTTATTAGCCAAGCAATCCCTACCGCCCAACTGGACACAACTGGGCATTGCGTTGCTGATTTTACTCATTCCCGTTGCACTGATTGCCAAGCAACCCGACTTGGGCACCGCCATTCTGGTGGGCGTTTCGGGCGGTGCGGTCATTTTTTTTGCTGGACTATCATGGAAACTGATTACCACCATCATCGCCTTTATTGCCGTGAGCGCCCCCGTTGCGTGGAACTTTTTACACGACTATCAACAAAAACGCGTACTCATGTTTCTCGATCCCGAAAGCGATCCCTTGGGTGCTGGCTATCATATTATTCAATCGAAAATTGCCATTGGCTCTGGCGGATTAGAAGGCAAAGGCTGGCGTAATGGCTCACAAACACAACTCGACTTTTTACCCGAAAGCCATACTGACTTTGTGTTTTCGGTATTAGCGGAAGAATGGGGACTGCTTGGCGTTAGCCTACTATTGACGCTTTATGCCTTTGTTATTCTGCGCGGTTTATATATTGCTTGGTATGCGCGTGATAGCTTTGGTCAACTGATGGCTGGTACTATTACCATGAGTTTTTTCATTTATGTGTTCATTAATATTGGTATGGTATCTGGACTACTTCCTGTAGTCGGTGTCCCTCTACCCATTATCAGCTACGGTGGCACTTCACTGGTCACGCTGATGCTTGGTTTTGGTATCCTAATGTCTATCCATGCCGAACATAAACGTCAGGCCAAACGACATCATCAGTCGTAATTAACTTTAGTCAGAAGATGGCATCTGTTAAAATGCCCTATATATTTTTTACGGTAAAAGGATCAAAACCTCATGCAAAGCCCCTTCTCAACCGTTAAAACCCGTTTTATTGGATTATTCGTTGGCGTCATTGCCTGTTACTCAACATCCAGCATCGCTGATAGCGTTGTCGTACCCGACCCACCCCAATTAGCAGCCAAATCCTGGATTATGGTTGATTACGATAGTGGTCGCGTGTTAGCCGAATCTAACTCAACCATGCGTGTTGAACCAGCATCCCTCACCAAAATCATGAGTAGCTATATCGTTTCACGAGAATTGGCGAATAAGCGCCTCGCTATGAGCGATATGGTAACGATCAGTCAAGAAGCATGGAAACAAGAAGGCTCTCGCTCATTTATCAATGTCGGTGCTCAAGTGCCGGTTGAAGTGCTGGTGCATGGCATGATTATTCAGTCGGGCAATGATGCCACCGTCGCCCTTGCAGAAAAAGTTGCTGGTAGTAGTGAATTTTTTTCGCAATTGATGAACGAACACGCTAAACGCCTAGGGGCTAAAAATACCAACTTCGTTAACCCAACAGGCTTGCCGCATCCAAACCATTACACCACTGCCGAAGATATGGCTAAAATTGCCATTGCCGAAATCAAAGAATACCCCGAAATTTATAAAATCTACGCCAAAAAAGAATACACTTGGAATGGCATTAAGCAACACAATCGCAATCGTCTGTTGTGGCAAGATGAAAGTGTCGATGGCATGAAAACAGGTCATACCAATTCAGCTGGTTATTGTTTGGTTGCTTCGGCGAAACGTGGCGATATGCGGTTAGTGACGGTTATTTTGGGAGCAGATAGCGAAAAAGCACGCATTCAGGAAACACAAAAACTACTCAACTACGGCTTCCGATTTTACGAAACGCATCGGCTTTATCAAGCCAACCAATCTTTACAGCAAGTTCGCGTTTGGCAGGGTGAAGCCGATGAAGTCGCCATTGGCACATCTCAAGCCTTACATTTGACCATCCCACGTGGACAATACGACAAGCTTAAACCCGTGATCGAATTTCAGCCCGACTTAATTGCACCGATTCAAAAAGGACAAACCATTGGCACCTTAAAAGTGACCCTAGCCGACAAAGAACTGGCGAACCTACCCTTAGTTGCCATGAACGATGTCGCTGAAGGTGGTTTTTTCAAACGTGTTATTGATCAAGCCAAACTGTCCATCATGCGTTTGACTAAGTGATCTAAGCCAGTAACAAGGAAATCGATTATGGAAGAAACAAAAATTCACTCTCTGCCAGAAGACCCTAAAGAAACACTGCTTGAATTTCCCTGCTCATTTGCGGTTAAAGCAATGGGACGCGCAGGCTGTGACTTTGATGCGTTAGTGGTCAGCTTAATGCGCCCTTTTGTGCCCGACTTAGGCGAAGGCGCAGTGAAAACCCGCCCATCGAAAGCAGGCAACTTTACGGCGGTGACAGTGACCTTTACTGCTCACAGTAAAGATCAAATCGACAATGTTTATTATGCATTAACGGGACACCCCGACGTATTGATGGCGCTTTAATTCCTTGCTGGTTGTCAGAACACTCGGCTGCCAAGACTACACCAAGGTATGGCAGCGTATGCAAGACTTTACACGCACGCGTGACGAGCAGACCCCCGATGAGCTTTGGTTGTGCCAACATCCGCCTGTTTTTACTCAAGGTCAAGCAGGCAATAGCGCTCATCTGGGGCAACTGGGCGATATTCCACTGGTCAGCACCGACCGTGGCGGTCAGGTCACTTATCACGCCCCAGGACAGTTGGTTTTCTATCCGCTCATACAGTTAAACCGTCACGGTTTGGGTGTTAAAGCTTTCGTGGAAAGTCTAGAAAGCATCGGTATGCAACTGCTGGCGTTAGGCCATATTCCAGCGCAACGATTACCTGAAAAACCAGGACTTTATGTGGCTGGTAGCAAAATTGCTTCACTAGGACTTAAAATCAAACGTGGCTGTAGTTACCACGGTATGGCGATTAACATGGATATGGACTTATCGCCATTTCAACGCATTACCCCCTGTGGTTTAGCAGGTATGCAAATGACGCAATGGTCAGCACACGCGCCCACACCCGACTGGCATTGGCTGTGTCAACAGCTCAGCCGAATTGTTGAGCAAACTTTTAACTATTCATCACTTAGATTCGAGGCACAGGAAACATCATGGCATTGTCCGACATACCCGTAGTGACCACCAATCCTTATGCACTAGCAGAAAAAAAGGTCAAATCCTTACGGCTAGATCACGACCCTAAAGCACCGCGTAGTCAAAAACCGCGTTGGATTAAAGCACAACTGCCCAAAGCACAAGACATTCATCGCATTAGTGAACTTAAAACCATTATGCGAAAGCAACAACTGCATAGCGTATGCGAAGAAGCCAGTTGTCCCAATTTGCCCGAATGCTTTGGTCACGGCACAGCCACCTTTATGATTTTAGGCGACATTTGCACACGCAAATGCCCATTCTGTGATGTCACCCACGGTCGCCCCCATGCCCCCGACGCTGACGAGCCACGCAAACTCGCTGAAACCGTCGCACGCATGGGCCTGAAATACGTCGTGATTACCTCGGTTGACCGTGACGACCTGCCCGATGGTGGCGCCAGCCACTTTGCTGCGGTTATTCGTGCCTTGCGTACCAGCTGCCCTGAATTAACCATCGAAATTCTCACACCCGACTTCCGTGGTTGCTTAGAAACCGCTGTCGAAATTCTGGTACAAGACCCGCCCGATGTGTTCAATCACAATTTGGAAACCGTTCCCAGTATTTACCGCCGTGTGCGCCCTGGTGCCGACTATGCCCATTCGTTACGACTACTACAGAGCATCAAACAGCGCCTACCTGCTGTACCCACTAAATCTGGTTTAATGCTGGGTGTCGGTGAAACTGACGAGGAACTGCTGCAAGTATTACAGGATTTACGCGCCCATCAAGTTGAATGGCTGACGCTGGGACAATACTTGCAGCCAACCCCGCACCATTTACCCGTCGAGCGTTATGTCACACCCGAAGCCTTCGATGGCTTTGCCGTACAAGCCAAAGCCTTAGGCTTTGTGCAAGTGGCTTCTGGCCCGATGGTTAGGTCATCTTACCATGCCGATTTACAGGCGCAGGGGAAGTTGGTGTGACAAGGTGACATGGTAAACCCTTTAGCGTAACGACTCGTTTAAGTTGAGTAATTGTTTACCATGACGCACCGTTAGAATCATTATTTGCTCGCCTGCTAATTGATAAATGACACGATACTGACCAAAAATTACTTCACGAATTGAGTCAATACCAATCTCTGGAACGATGCGTCCACTTTCGGGTAGTACTTGTAATAATTCAATCCGTTCAAACAAGTCCTCCAACCATTTTATGGCTGCGACTGGTTTGTCTTGCGCAATGAAGCTGGCTAAAGCATGAGCGTTTTGAGTCGCCAAGGGTGACCAAATCAATCTCATACAGCAAAAGCTGCCAACAAATTCGCTTTTACACTATCGTGCTCAATGCCTTGCCCTTGTGCCAACTGCTGTTGCGCCAGTTGCACATCAGCAATAAGGGCTTTAGCATCTTGCATTGCTTCAAAAGATACAACAACTTGCTCAATCCACTGGCTAACACTTTGATGCGATGCTTCTGCTAATGCAGTCAGTTTTTGCATCGTATTAGTATCCAATTCTAGTGTCAGATTGCTCATGATGAACTCCTTAAAAATGCTGTGTTCATTCTACCCTATTTTTTCTTACTTGAGCGTTTCCCCTTCTCCACCCCCAACAAGCTGGTCATTTGCTGATACAAATCGAACAAAAACGCCACCCGCTCACCATCGTTATTCGCACCTTTGTAGCCATAGGCGGCATCGACGGCTTTATCAAGTTTGGTGTGGGCTTTGGCTAAATCGGGTGGCATGGTGCGTAGATCGTAAAGATCGGCTAAAGACGCATCGGGAAATTGAGCGCGGGCATCGAGTACCGCTTGTGCGGCGGTTTCAATGGCTTGCGTTTGTTTTTCGGTAGGTTCTGCCCACGGAAAATTGTTGTAAACCAAATTAGCAGAGTAGCGATAACGACTTTCTAAACGCCCTGCCACGGTTCGCATCCATGCGTTGTGCATGGTACTGGTTAGCATGCCAAAATGATAAAGCGTGGCGTTGGGGAACAGTAGATTGCTATCCCCACAAATAGCGTTATCTTTGATAAATCCTATTGGAACAAACTTTCTATTTTCAGAACTATGTCTTGGAATCAGTACATACGCTCCTAGTGTCTGTCTTATTTCACCAAATAAAGCTGCTGATTCCGCTAGCTTAACCGTTGCCGCTCTGCTACTCGCTAACCGCATTTGCTTAACCGCTTCCACACGTTTTAATACCAACGGCATGACACGCAACT
>CAYQEZ010000036.1:0-17139 GCA_964416645.1 uncultured Francisella sp.
GTATCTGGCTTGTGTTTAGACAGTACCAAAATATTGACGGCAATGGTTGTGCCAAAAAACAGGTTAGGGGCAAGCGAAATCACCGTTTCCACGTAGTTATTATCGACTAAATACTGACGAATTTTCTGCTCAGCACCGCCACGGTAAAAAATACCGGGGAAGCAGACAATCGCCGCCCGTCCCTTTGCCGAAAGATAACTGAGTGCATGCAGTACAAAAGCAAAGTCGGCTTTGGATTTGGGCGCAAGTACGCCAGCTGGGGCAAAACGGTCGTCGTTAATCAGTGTCGGATCATCGCTACCAATCCACTTAACGGAATAAGGCGGGTTAGAAACAATGGCATCGAAGGGTTTATCATCAGCAAAATGCGGTTCGATGAGTGTATCACCCAGCTGGACGTTGAACTTGTCGTAGTTGACGTTGTGCAAGAACATATTCATCCGTGCCAAGTTGTAGGTGGTGTGATTGAGTTCTTGACCAAAAAAACCGTCTTCGATGATGTGTGCGTCGAAGTGCTTTTTGGCTTGCAATAACAAAGAGCCAGAACCGCAGGCAGGATCGTAAATTTTATTGACGCTGGTTTGCCCGTGCATGGCAAGCTGGGCGATGAGCTTAGATACGTGCTGAGGTGTGAAAAACTCACCGCCCGATTTGCCAGCATTAGCGGCATAGTTAGAAATTAAAAACTCGTAAGCATCACCAAACAAGTCGATATGGCTGGCATCAAAGTTACCGAAATCCAATTCGGCTACGCCTTTTAGAACGGCAGCCAGGCGCATATTTTTATCTTTAACCGTATTGCCAAGGCGATTGCTGGTGGTATCAAAGTCAGCAAATAATCCTTTGATGTCTTGTTCCGATGGGTAGCCGTTTGCCGATGATTCAATGGCACTAAAAATGGCGGCAAGGTCGGTATTTAGGCTTTCGTTATTGTTGGCGTTTTTGACAACATTGATAAACAGTTGGCTAGGATAGATAAAATAGCCCTTGGTTTTGATGGCATCGTCTTTGATGTCTGGGGTGATGACGCTATCGAGCAGTTCGGCATAGTGGATGCTTTCATCATCTGCTTCAATGTAACTGGCAAAATGTTCACTGATGAAACGATAGAACAGTGTGCCGAGAACGTATTGCTTAAAATCCCAGCCGTCAACTGCACCACGAACATCGTTGGCAATTTGCCAGATTCGCCGTTGCAGTTCGGCGCGTTGTTGCATGCTGGTCATTGTCGTGTTCCTGTTTCAATTTAGAGGTTTTTACTGCTTTTATGAAGGGAATAATTAACCCTCTTGCACTGTCATGACTTGCCCTAAACGCGCCAACATGGCTTCACTGCCAATGAGTTGCCAGAGTTTAGCCATTTCAGGACCGTCATGACGAGCCGTCATCAGTAAACGCAGGGGTAAGAACAAAGCTTTACCCTTAGCACCACTGGCAGCTTTAACTGCATCAATCATCTGGGCATAGCTTGACTTAACATGGGCTTCTACCGCTGTTAAGAAAGCAGACCCAGCAGCAGCAATGGTGGCTTCGGTTTCACTATCAAAGGCTAAGGGACTAAATAAAATCTTTGCCCAAATGTGTGCATCTTGCGGGAATAGGGTATTGGGGCGAATGGCTTCAATAAAAGCAGCTTGTTGCGCACTGGGTACCAATGCACGGGTTTCGTTACCAATCCATTCCCACCAACTGGCATCATCCATGCGCATCACCGCTTCTTTTTGCCAGTAGTGCAACTGCGCTTCATCAAAACGTGCTGGTGCCGAACCACAATTTTCGACTTTAAAGTTAGCACCTAACTCACTCGGCGTCATGTAGGCTGGGTTTTCGTAGTAATGTCCCAAGCGTGCCATATAATTCAGCACGGCATCGGGACGGAAACCCTCGCTCTGCATTTGGCGGATATTACGGCTACCATTACGCTTCGATAAGGGCGCACCATCGGTACCCAAAATCAAATTCATATGACCATACTGTGGAATGGGTAGCCCCAAAGCCTGCAACATCATGATTTGACGAGGCGTATTGGTTAAATGATCCTCTCCTCGCAATACATGAGTAATGCCCATTAAAGCATCATCAATGGCATTACAGAAGAAAAAGGCAGGTGAGCCATCACCGCGGGCGATGATAAAGTCACCAATATCATCGGTTTTGAAGCGTTGTTTACCTTTCACCATGTCATCAAAAACCACTTCTTCGCCTTTAGGTACGCGGAAACGCAAGGTAAATGGCTGACCTTCTGCTTTACGTTGTGCCACTTGCTCGGGTGTTAAATTGGCATGACGACCATCATAGCGAGGTGGCAACCCAGCTTGCGCTTGCATTTTACGCATCACTTCCAGTTCCACGGGCGTACAGAAGCAGGGATAAACCATGCCCATGTCTTGCAGCTGTTGATAATACTTGGCATAAATGGCATCGCGCTGCGATTGCCAGTATGGACCATTACCCTTATCGGCATCGGGGCCTTCTTGCCAAGGCAGACCTAACCAGAGCAAATCTTCACGCAAGGCATCGACATACTCTTCGCGTGAGCGTTCCGCATCAGTGTCTTCGATACGCAACACAAAATCACCACCCGCAGCTTGCGCGGCTAGGTAACTAAATAAAGCAGTACGGGCATTACCCATGTGAATGTAGCCTGTGGGCGATGGCGCAAAACGTGTTTTCATTGTTTAGTTCTTTCTTTTTTTATTAGTGAGATAGTAGATGTTATGGGTGAGGCGTGAGAAGAGTGCTCACGCCATTCATGCAATTAAATGGTTTCGACGCCGCCTAGATAAGGACGTAAAGCAACTGGAATACGCACGCTACCATCGGCTTGTTGTCCATTTTCTAGTAAGGCCACCCAAGTGCGACCCACAGCAAGCCCAGACCCATTAAGGGTGTGCAATAATTGCGGCTTGCCATCTTTCGCTTTGAAACGCGCTTGCAAACGGCGTGCTTGGAAGTCTTCAAAGTTTGAGCAAGAAGAAATCTCACGGTACTTGTCTTGCCCTGGTAACCACACTTCTAAATCGTAGGTTTTCGCAGCTGAAAAGCCCATATCACCCGCACACAGCAGCATTTTTCGGTATGGCAACTCTAGTAGTTGCAAAATTTTTTCAGCGTGCCCAGTCAGCTCCTCTAAGGCTTCATAAGATGTATCGGGATGGACAAACTGCACCATTTCCACTTTTTCAAACTGATGCTGACGGATTAAACCGCGCGTGTCACGTCCTGCAGAACCCGCTTCGGAACGGAAACACGGCGTATGTGCGGTATAGCGAATCGGTAGGCTTTGTTCGGCAACAATTTCATCGCGCAATAGGTTGGTCACAGGTACTTCGGCAGTAGGAATCAGGTAAAACTGACGGCTATCGCCCTCGCCCATATTAATTTTGAATAGGTCTTCTTCAAACTTGGGTAACTGACCGGTGCCACGCATCGAATCGGCATTGACTAAGTAAGGCACATAAGTTTCAGTGTAACCATGATGTAGGGTATGTTGATCGAGCATAAATTGAATTAAGGCACGATGCAAACGCGCCCCAGCGCCTTTCATCACCGAAAAGCGAGAGCCGGTGACTTTAGTGGCTTCTTCGTTATTTAACCAGCCTCTGGCTTCGGCTAGGGCAACGTGGTCTTGCACGTCAAAATCAAAGACTTTGAGTGTGCCCCAACGACTCACTTCGACATTGTCTTCCTCGCCTTTACCCATAGGTACACTGTCGTGTGGGATGTTGGGAATGGCTAAAAGCAATTCAGAAATTTGCGCATCGACTTGTGCAAAAGCCGCTTCAGCGGTTTTCATTTGTTCGCCCAAATGTTCAACAGCAGCGAATAAAGGCGCTATATCTTCGCCTTTCGCTTTCGCCATACCAATCGCTTTCGACTTGCTATTACGCTCAGCTTGGCAGTCTTGTAGCGTTTTCTGTAATTGTTTGCGCTGTTCCTCTAAGGCAGTAAAAGCCACAGAATTTAAAGTTATTTGGCGTTTCGCCAAACCAGCGGCAACACCGTCTAAATCGGTGCGAAAGCGTTTCACATCTAACATAATCTTTCCTTGAGGTCGAATGCTGCAATTATAGCAAAAATCATGGATTGATTATGCGAAAAGAGGCTATAGCTTGCCATTACTTATCGACACTGCGTTGGCTTTACTTTATGATCAGAATTATGCAACATACCCATGAGAAACATCATGAACGATTTAATGTTAACGCTCGCTATTTGGACGATTCCCGTGTTGTTGGCCATTACCCTACATGAAGTCGCTCATGGCTGGGCGGCTTTGGCTTTTGGTGATCGAACCGCACAACTGTTAGGAAGGCTCAGTTTAAATCCCCTCAAACACGTCGATCCCGTCGGTACGGTGGCTGTGCCTTTGTCGCTCTTATTAATGAGTTGGCTAATGGGAAGTCAGCCCTTTTTATTTGGATGGGCTAAACCTGTGCCTGTCTCGATGCAAAATCTTTCACACCCTAAACGCGATATGGCATGGGTGGCTATTGCTGGTCCTGCCAGTAATTTTGTACAAGCCATCGGCTGGGCGTTATTACTCACTGTGTCAATCGGCAGTGCAACAGAATGGTTACACAGTATGGCCATTGCGGGCATCAGCATCAACCTCATTTTAATTGCGTTGAACTTACTCCCTATTCCCCCACTCGATGGCAGTCGCGTGTTAACCGCTTTTTTACCAGATCAGCTGGGCTGGCAATATAATCGCTTAGAACCCTATGGACTGCTCATTTTGATTGGCTTAATGGTAATGGGTTGGTTAACACCCTTAATCATGCCCTTATTTACGCTTTTCAAAGGGCTGGTATTAGGTGTTGTCGGGCTGACCTAATGTATTTTTTCAGCACATAAGGGTAGGATACTTAACATGAATGTAGCTGTCTTTAGTACGCAAGAATTTGATCAAGTTTATTTAACTCAAGCAGATCAACAATCGGCTATTTCATGGCGATGGCTTAATGAATCACTAACACCAGAAACGGCATACCTAGCGCAAGGTTGTGAAGCCGTTTGTGCCTTTGTGCTAGATGATCTGCATGAACCAACTTTGAAAGCCTTAAATCAATTAGGGGTTCAATTAATTGTGTTGCGCTCTGCAGGATTTAACAATCTTGATGTTGCCACAGCACACCAATTGGGCTTAACAGTGGCAAGGGCAGCCGCTTATTCACCCAATGCGGTCGCTGAACATGCGGTTACCTTATTACTAACGCTCATTCGAAAGCCTTGCCTCGCCCAAGCACGTCTTAAGCAAGCCGATGGTCGGTTAAATGGATTACTTGGTTTTGACTTAAAAGGGAAAACCATCGGCGTAATCGGTACAGGTCGAATTGGCAGCCAATTTACCCAGATTATGCTGGCCTTTGGCTGTCATATTCTGGCGCACGATGTCATTGAAAATGCGTCACTCATTCAGGCTGGAGTAACCTATACCGACTTAACAACTTTGTTGGCACAAAGCGATGTGGTCAGCTTGCACTGCCCATTATCAAACAACACGCAACAGTTACTTGATCGGCAACGCCTAGAGCAAATGAAACCAGGTGCCTTGTTAATTAACACTGCTCGCGGTGGTTTGGTTGATACACAAGCCCTGATTAGCTGTTTAGAGTCTGGTCAGCTTGCTGGTGTTGGTTTAGATGTGGTTGCAGGCGAAGAAAGCCTATTTTTTGGCGACCACACACATGAAGGTATCATCAACACGGCTATCGCTCGACTGGTTAATATGCCGAATGTGGTTATGACACCACACCAAGCTTTTTTTACGCATGAGGCTCTAACCAATATTGCGCAAGCAACCCTTGCCAATTTACAAGGTTGGCAAGCAGGCACTATTCCTGAAAACAACCGCTTATAGAACCTATCAACTTAGCAACTGTTGCAGGCGTTTAAGGGAAGCCATTCCTTTTTGCGCATGCGGCTGAGCAAAAATCATCACCCATAATTCCGTTGCCATGGTTTGAATGTGCGCAAAGCCTTCTGGCTGATGTTGCGCAATACCTCGCTGTATCGCTTGTTGCACACAATCCTCAACCGCATCGTATTCGATCATGCGACGTTCGTCGAGCGGTAAATTTTCACTGATTTTTTCTAGCCGATAAGTCGCCGCTTTGAGATAACGTAATTTATCTCTCCAGCCATTTTCGGGCATAGTTAAGACAAAACTGGCAGTCAATTGCGCTTGTATAAAAGCGCGCGTATGTTCAATACTGGTTTGCCGTGTTGGTGAGGTTAATTTGTCACACAAAGCAAGACATTGCTGACCTTGTTGTAGCAGTTGTTGGGTTTGCAAGACATAATCCCGTACTTGCCCCGTAAGCTTTAAGCGCACACTGGCTACCATGGCTTCAAAATCTGGCTTGCTGCGCACAGCAGCCGCTTGTGGCGATAAATCTTGAATGCCTCTTTCAATGAGTTGTTCAACCAAATTAGCACAGCTACGTTGCCAACGCGCCCAAGGCAAACACAAGCCTTGATGCTTCAACCATTCTTTACGAATCCCTGCAATAGGTTGACTTAACGCACATTTAATCAGACGACGCACCCCAGCAGCATGGGCTTTATCTGCTTCTTGTTGTGAGGGTAAGGGTGCCAAAATCACCCCTTCACTAGCTGGTGTTAACGCTAGCCATGCCTGACCACCACCAGCTACTTTTTGCATTAAGGCAAGCGTTTCCCAAACCCATGTGGTCACTTCACCCGTTTCGGACTCTGTAGATTCGGTAAATGCCGCCTGCTCTCGTAATGCTTCTCTGGCTTGCTCGGCAAAACGCTGTTGTAGTGCATACAAATCACGACTGCTAGCGAGTACTGTTTGGTCGCCTCCCCGCAATTCAATTCTGGGCGATAAATGCGCTGGAAAAACCATATCTTGCCAGTGTTCTGGCGTAATCAGTTGTTTCGCTTGTAATGAAAGTTGTTGAGCTAATAACACATCGAATGGCAAATGATGCTTGCCTTGTAAGGCTTCAGCCGCTATTTGTGCTTGCTCTGCTGCAGGCTGTAAGCGCACGCGCAAAAATTTAGGCAAAAAGCGTATCACGGCTTCGATTTTCTGAGGCAATAAACCCGGTACCAGTCTGGCTAAACTATCCGCATTAAGTAACGGCAATTGTGCCAAGGTGATTTTAATGGTCATACCATCATCTTCATCACCTGGAGCAAACTTGTAAGACAAAGGCAGGCTTAATTTATTGGCTAAACGCAGACGATTGGGAAAATCTTGTACCGCATTCACTTCTTTGCGAAACACATCTTCCCGCGTCATGATGAGCTGTGACAAGCGTTCTGGTTCAGCTTTTAACCAGCGATCCAAATCAACGACGCGACACATCTTAGCAGGCAAACGAGATAGGTAAAAATCGGCTAATGCCTCATCATCAACCAAAATATCGCTGCGACGGGTTTTGTCTTCCCAATCCAAGGCCTCATCCATCAATGCTTGGTTTTTCGCTAAAAATGACCATTTGGCATTCACTTCTCCAGCAACTAATCCTTCCCTTACAAACAGATTACGTGCTTCCTCAGCATCTAGCTTACCAAAATCAGTCGGACGGTCGGCAGCAATCACTAATCCATAAAGGCTGAGTGTTTCTTTCGCTAATACTCGCCCCTGTTTTTTCGACCAATAGGGCGAATGCACTTGGCGTTTCAGCACATGAACGGCCAGACTTTCTAACCAACGCACATCAATTTCGGCAACAATTCGCGCCCAAGTACGACTGGTTTCTAACCATTCAAAAGCCATGATCCATTTGGTTTGTCTTTTCGCCAGTACCGATGATGGGTGAATGGCGAGTTGAACACCGCGAGCACCTTGATACAGTCTCGTGCGCTCATCGCGCAAAGCCACTTGTCCTAACAAGCCCGTGAGTAACGCACGATGCAAGTTATAAGCCAGCTGTTCACTAAAACGAGGAGCTTGATCGGGTTCTTTTTCGTTGACCATTTTTTCCGCTAAGGGATTGAGTGTCCATTTCAGTTCAGAGATACTTTGATGTAACTGTGACACCAATTCATGCCACTCACGCATGCGTCTCCCCGACACATAGTGTTTTTGACACCAGTTTTTGAGCTTATTTTTAGTTGTGTGCTTGCGTTGTTCTTCGTAGGCTTGCCATAGATTGAGCAAGGACAGAAAATCAGAACGGCTATCATCAAATAGACGATGTTTTTCGCGCGCCGCTTGTTGTTTATCGGCGGGTGTCTCACGCGGGTCTTGTAAGGACAAAACCCCTGCCAAGACACAGGCTTCACTCAACACCCCTTCTTGTTGCGCTGCCACTAACACACGCCCTAATCGGGGGTCGAGTGGCAATTTGGATAAGGTTTGACCTAGCTTGGTTAAGTTACCTTTATCATCAATGGCCTGTAATTCTTCTAATAAGCGGTAGCCATCATTAATCAGCTTATTGGCAGGTGGATCAATTAAGGGGAAGGCTTCTAAATTACCTAGCCCTTGCGCTTGCATTTGTAACATCACACTGGCTAAATTCGAGCGTTGCATCTCGGGTTCGGTGAAGGCTGGACGACCTAAAAAGTCCTCTTCACTGTACAAGCGAATACATACCCCAGGAGCGACGCGACCACAACGACCCTTGCGCTGATTAGCCGAGGCTTGGGCAATGGCTTCAATGGGCAAACGCTGAACTTTATTGCGCACCGAATAGCGTTTAATGCGTGCTAAGCCACTGTCGATAACATGACGAATACCTGGAACGGTAAGCGAGGTTTCGGCTACGTTAGTCGCTAACACAATGCGCCTCGGGCCACCTGTGCTGAAAATACGTTGCTGATCAGCAAAGGACTGGCGTGCATACAAAGGCAGAATATCGGTATTTTTTAAGCCTTCCAAGCGCAAAGCTTCACTGGCTTCACGAATATCCGCTTCACCAGGAAGGAACACCAAAATATCACCAAAAGGATCATGCGCACTCAGCTCCTCAACAGCACGCACAATCGCCACATTCATATCGACTTCTTCATCATCACTAATGGCGAGTTCGGTCAGCGGACGATAACGCACCTCGACGGGATAGGTTCTGCCCGAGACAGAAATAATCGGCGCCCCACCAAAAAATTCAGAAAAGCGCTGTAAATCGATGGTTGCAGAGGTAACAATCACTTTTAAGTCTGGGCGTTGTTCAATCAGTTGACGCAAATAACCCAAGAGAAAATCAATATTCAAACTGCGTTCATGGGCTTCATCGACAATAATGGTATCGTATTCAGACAATAACTTATCGCCAGAAACCTCGGCCAATAACATACCGTCTGTAAGCACTTTAATAGCCGTTTGTGGTGCGATTTGTTGATGAAAACGTACTTTAACGCCGACCCACTCTCCCACTTTGGAGTCCAGCTCTTCTGCCAAACGGCTTGCCACACTGCGTGCCGCCAAACGACGCGGTTGCGTTAAGGCAATGCGTCCTAAAGCACCACGACCCGCTAACATGGCTAGCTTAGGCAACTGAGTGGTTTTGCCCGAACCTGTTTCACCCGCCAGCACCACCACCTGATGTTGTTGAATAGACTGAATAATTTCGTCAGCCCTTTGCACCACAGGTAAGCTGGCATCTAGGCGAATCTTATCCAAAGGCAAACTGCGTTTTATCGATGATGATAAATTTTTCTGATGTTTTTTTGCCGTTACGGGTTGACGCGGCTGAGTTTGTGACAATTGCTTTACTGGCGTTTGTGGCGCTTCTGTCGGAGTCGTAGCAGCAGCGTTAACAGGATTTTTGACACCCCAACCCGCTTTTTCAAAGAGTTCTTTCATAAATAACTTTAATGGGTAAATAGCTTTATTTTATTTCAGCATAGACTTATATTATGCAGACTAAGATAAAAATTCTCTGAGGATTAACAATGAGTCATTTTCGCACATCTTTGGCAATTCGCCAGCTATTTGATTACGAAACTTGGACCTACACCTATTTAGTGTGGGACGAAGCAACCAAAGAAGCCGCCCTAATTGATACGGTGCGTGAGCAATACGAACGTGACCTTAATCTGGTAACAGAGCTCGGCTTAAGGTTAAAATACACGCTAGATACGCATATTCATGCCGACCACATCACCGCCAATGGTTTATTACGTGATACCACAGGCGCTGAAATCATCATTCACAAAAACGCCGCTATTAGCTGTGCCGACCAACTGGTTACAGATGGGCAAAAGTTTTACTTAGGTGAGCATGCCATCGAAGTCATGCACACACCAGGTCATACCAATATGGATATCAGTTACAAAATTGAAGGTGCTGTTTTTACTGGTGACACCCTATTAGTGCGTGATTGTGGTCGCACTGACTTCCAGTTAGGTGATACGCAAGCCATGTACAACTCTCTGCAACGCTTATTTGCCTTGCCTGAAGAGACCATTGTTCTGCCAGGTCACGATTACAAGGGTTTCAGTTGCAGTACGATTGGTGAAGAAAAACGCTTCAATGTGCGTGCAGGTGGCGGCAAAACTTTTGCCGAGTTTAAGGAAATCATGGATGCGATGAAACTGCCGCCACCGCGTCGTTTAGCCATTTCTGTTCCTGGAAATATGGTATGTGGTAAGATCGAAGATGAGGAAAAACAAGATAGGGTTTAGGATTTATTTAACAAAATAAAGGCGCATTAGCGCCTTTATTCATTGTTAAATGGCTTTGCTGAGCCGATTAAGAACCACTTTCACCCATTAAAGCACTATCTTGCACGTCCAACACTTCCACATCAAAATGCAGCGTTTGCCCAGCTAAAGGATGATTCGCATCTAACTTAATGCCATTGTCATTCATTTCGGTGACACGGAACAAAGCGACACCATCTGGTAATTCAGTCTGAACTTGCATGCCGATTTCCAATTCCATATCTTCAGGGAAATTGTCTTTTTGCGCCAACAACAGCAATCCATGATTGTATTCACCATAGGCATCTTCAGGCGCAACCGCAACTTTGCCAGCAAACCCTACGTCTTCGCCTGCTAAGAAAGCTTCTAAGCCAGGAATAATATCACCATTACCATGAACATATTCTAATGGCTCGTAGCCGACCGATGTATCTATCACTTCACCCGCATCATTTGTCAGCGTGTAATGCATCAATACCACACAACCATTGCGAATTTTCATGAACTTTCCTTGTTAATGCCTTAAAATAAAACCCACATTATACCCAACTTGAAAAGATTACATGAGACAGATTGTTTTAGATACCGAAACCACGGGTATTGATCCGAAAGACGGTCACCGTATTGTCGAAATTGGTGCGGTTGAGTTAGAAAATCGTCAAGCCACTGGACGTACCTACCATCAATATCTTAATCCAGAACGACAAATGGATGAAGAAGTCATGCGCGTGCATGGCATTAGCAACGAACGCGTTGCCAATGAACCTAAATTCGCTGAGGTGGTGCATGAGTTTATGCAGTTTGTGAAGGGTGCTGAACTGCTGATTCATAACGCCCCTTTCGACGTGGGACACATTAATGCTGAATTATCACGCCTGAATCACAACCCTTGGGGTAAACTAGAAGATCACGTCATCATTACAGATACCCTAGCTTTAGCCAAAAAAAGCTATCCAGGGCAGCGTAACTCATTAGATGCTTTATGCAAACGACTGTTTATTGACAACAGCGCTCGAACCTTTCACGGCGCTTTGCTCGATAGCCAAATTTTAGCCGATGTTTATTTAGCCATGACGGGTGGTCAGACGGGTTTGGGCTTGTTTAATGAACATGCTAGCGCCGATACGGCATCGGGTTATGAAGCGGTCGATGCAGCTATTGCTCAAGCACTACCCGCATTTCAACTCAGCGAAGCATATCTCACGGCTCATCAAGCTATGCTGAGCAGCATGCAGAAAAAAGGATGCGTCTGGACAGAGAAATATCCAAATACTCTTTAATTAGGTGGATAACCGAAAGGTTCAGCGGCCTTTCTAGCCGCCTCATCCACACGTTCGTTTTCGACATGACCATTGTGTCCCCTGACCCATTGCCAGTTAATTTGGTGAGGTTGCGCAGCGAAAACCAATTGTTTCCATAAATCAGGGTTTTTCACGTTTTTAAATTGTTTGCGTTGCCAGCCTGGCATCCACTCAGTCATGCCTTTTTGCACATATTGAGAATCGGTGTACAGGGTAACCTGACAGGGGCTTTTTAATGCTGTTAACCCTTCAATCGCTGCTTGCAACTCCATACGATTGTTCGTTGTATTGGTAGCTCCACCACTAATCATTTTTTCGACATCACCAAAACGCAATAAAGCAGCCCATCCGCCTGGTCCAGGATTACCCGAACAGGCGCCATCGGTAAAAATTTCTACAGTTTTCATAACAAGGCATTATTCTTTAGTTTCACGATGCGTCACAGACCCATCAAATTGCTTACGTTTGGCTAATTGAGGCAACAATGATTGCCAACGCCAACCGTCGCGAAGACCGATTAGTTTAACACGCGCTGTTTTTTTGTGCGCAACCAAACCGTAGCCTTGTGAAAAAGGCGTCGCTAACCAAGGAAACCATCGCCGCCATCCCGTTGCTGGATGAAAATCCACTTGTTGAATTTCGTAACCCAAGGTTTGTAAGACATCCACTAATCGCCCTGCCCCCAGTAAAGACAAGCCCGAAGCCGCTTGACGATGTTTTCCCCATAACTGACCACGCCACGCATTGAGCGGATGAAATCCCATTACCACCAAGCGCCCATCATTAATCAGCACTCTGTCCACCTCACGTAACACGGCGTAAGGATCATGCGAAAGTTCTAGCGTAAATGACATGACGACTAAATCAATACTTTGGTTGGCAATCGGCAAATCCTCAAAATCAACCAAGGCTTGTGTATTGGTTAAGCGACTATCAGTCAATATAAAATGCTCACGAATGGGACAACTACGCCAAGCATCACGGTAATCGGTAGCCATACCCAGCTGTAAGCCATAGTAACCAAATTGTTTTTTTAACACACTGGTCAACCAAGAACATTGATGAGCCATTAGCGCATCACAGGCATCGGTGGCACAAAAAGCTTTTAAAAAATGACTGAGATGGCGCATCTTCGCTCCTTGAAGTGTTCTTTGGTTATTGACCAATTCATCCCGCTTGACTATCATGTTCCGATGAGTAACCATTCACATGCACAAGCCAAGATCGTCGGACTTCCTGCTCTTGATGACAATTATATCTGGATATTAATTCAGGGAAAGCATACGCTGGTAATTGACCCTGGTGCAAGTACGCCCGTGATTGAGTGGTGTCAAGCGAATAACCGCCAGCCAAGTGCTGTTTTACTGACACACACCCATCATGACCATATTGATGGCATTCCAGCATTACAACGAATTTATGGCGAGTTACCCGTCTATGCTCATGCTGAAGCACAACTAACTTACGCGTTCAATGCCATTTCACCAGAACAAACACTAGCATTTGACGATATTAATCTATCGGTCATGTTGTTAGCTGGGCATACCCCTGACCATATCGGTTTTTACTGGTCGGATGAGCAGGCGCTTTTTTGTGGCGACAGCCTATTCACGGGCGGTTGCGGACGCTTATTTAATGGTGGCACCCCAAAGCAAATGACCGAAACACTAGCCAAAATTGCTCAGTTACCAGCACAAACAGCCATTTACTGCGCCCACGAATACACCCTCGCTAACTTGCGATTTGCGCTTAGGGTCGAACCCGATAATCAAGACACGCAACAGCGCTTAACTGATGCTAAAGCACTCAGAGCGCAAGGCTTAGCCACAGTACCTTCACTACTCAGTGAAGAGTGTGCCACTAATCCCTTCTTACGCACGCATCTGCCAGCCGTGTCGGTTGCCATCGAACATTGGTTGAAAACACAAACCGACAATCCAGTAGAGCGTTTTGCCCAATTACGTGCCTGGAAAAACCAACTCGATGCCACGGGTGTTTTGGAGCGCGACGAATGAAACATAAGATGCGCTACACCTTACTTGCCTTATGTGTCAGTAGCCTGTTTTTGGGTGGATGTAGTCAGGGCATTAAAGATGAGGTGAACTTATCAGGAAAAACAGCAACGACTGGAAAACGCTCTGGTGCTATGCTTAATTACAGCTTGCACGAATTAAAAGAAATTGATTTAACCAATCGTCAGGCTGATGAAGAAGATAGCAATATTAACATTTGGCAAAAAATTACTGACGGCTACCAGTTTAAGCAGCCAATCAATGGTCGAATTCAAAACGAAATTAATTTCTATCATGCACGTCCCAAAATCATTCCCGAAGCCTTGCGTAGCGCCGCACCCTATTTGTACATGATTACGCACGAAATCCAACAGCGCAATATGCCGATGGAAATTGCTTTTTTACCCATTATCGAAAGCTCTTTTAACACCAAAGCCCTGTCTAGCGCCAATGCCTCGGGTATGTGGCAATTCACACCCGACACGGCTCAAGTACGGGGATTAAAAAACGACTGGTGGTACGATGGTCGTCGCGATGTGTATGAATCTACTGTTGCCGCTCTAGACTTACTACAAAGCCTTTATGGTCGTTTTGACAATGACTGGATGTTAGCGCTCTCTGCCTATAACTGGGGCGCACTCAACGTGAAGGCAGCGATAGCTAAAAACAAAGCTAAAGGCTTGCCAACTGACTATTGGAACTTGAAAATGCCGACCGAGACCATGCGCTATGTGCCAAAACTCTTAGCCGTAGCAGAAATGGTTAAATCAGCGCCTCAATATAAAATTGCTTTGCCTAATATTCCTAACACACCCTTGTTAACTCGAATCCAAATCGATCAACAAATTGATTTATCGACTGCCGCCCAAATGGCGGATATGAGCTGGGATGACTTTCATCGCATCAATGCGGGACACAAACGCATTACCACCAACCCGAATGAAAAAACCCACGTGGTGGTTCCAGTTGATAAGCTCAGCACCTTTGCCATTAACTTAACGCGTTTTGCGCCACAAACTAATGGTAAATGGATTTCTTATACCTTAACCGCGAATGATACCCTTGCCGATCTCGCCAAACGGCATAACACCACGCCCGAAATTTTATTGCGCGTGAATCAGTTAAGTTATGCTCCCAAAACAGGACAAACGCTACTCATTCCTGTCGATCATCAACAATTGGATGAAAACATTGCGGCAACCGCTGAAAGCAGTTTAAAAACAACCCTAGCCCTAGAAAGTCGCGAAATTGCCAATGCGCGTGCTTTAGCGGAACGTAAAGAAGCACTCAAAAAGCAAAAAATTACTCATACACTACGCTCGAATCAGTCGCTATCTAAAGTCGCAGAACATTATGGTGTCTCTTTGCGCGCGCTGGCGCTGGTCAATAACTTAACGCCACAATCGAAACTGAAAGTGGGTCAAGAATTGATTATTCCTGTGGAAAAAGTGATTTCGGTCACTGCTAAAAAAGGCGATACGTGGCAATCGATTGCCAAGCAAAACCGCATTCCCGCTCATGTATTGTTAAGCTTTAACAATGCCAAAGAAAAAGACCCAATCAAACCTGGACAAGCGGTTAAAGTTCCCAAAATGGGCTAACGCCTAAAAAGCCCATTAAACTAAACGCTGTTGTAAATATCGATGGGGCGCACTCGCTAATAGGCGTTGGGTATAGCTCTCTTTAGGCGACGTTAAGACTTGCTCTGTGCTGCCTGTCTCGACAATTTTACCTGCTTGCATCACCGCAACACGATGCGCAATGCGTGGCACAATTGATAAATCATGGGTAATGAACAAATAAGAAACGCCCATGCGTTGTTGTAGCTCATCCAATAAGGTTAAAATTTGACCGCGTACTGTCACATCCAAAGCACTGGTGGGTTCATCGCAAATAATTAAACTCGGCTCAACGGCTAAGGCTCTGGCAATACCAATACGTTGCCTTTGCCCACCCGAAAACTCATGCGGATAACGTTTGGCATGGTCTGGCTCTAGCCCGACCAAACTGAGTAATTCAGCAACCCTTGCGTCTCGCTGACTTGACTCGCCGACATTCAAGCTGTCCATCCCCTCTCGTATGATCTTACCCACCGTCATACGTGGATTAAAAGCGCCATAAGGGTCTTGAAACACCACCTGCAGATGCTTACGTAATGGACGCATTTCACGCTCACTTAACCCGACTAAGGCATGATTCAAAAAGGAAATACCACCACGAGCAGGCACTAATTTAAGCAACGCCTGAGCCAGCGTGGTTTTACCACAACCCGACTCGCCCACTAACGCCAAGGTCTCTCCCTTATTGACGTGAATATCAATGCCATTCACCGCCACCGTATCGGGTTGTTTGCGCAATAACCAGCCTTTACGACGACCAGCAAAACTCACACTAAGTGCTTCGGTACTTAACACACGTTCAGTGTTGCTAATAGGCTTTCTAAACTCGGTAACGGGCAAAGCATTGGCAATTAAACGACGTGTATAGGGGTGATGCGCTGACTTAAAAAACTGTTCAATCGGTAAGACTTCAATCAGCTTACCTTTGTACATCACACCGACCCGATGGGCTAATTGTGCCACCAGACCCATATCGTGAGTGATGAATAAAATGGTCAGTCCGCGCTTTTGTTGTAAAGATAATAACAACTCTAATACTTGTGCTTGAATGGTCACATCCAGTGCGGTTGTTGGCTCATCGGCAATTAATAATTCGGGTTCACCCGCCAAGGCCATGGCAATCATAATGCGTTGTTTTTGACCGCCCGATAATTGGTGTGGATACCAGTTATAACGCTCATCGGCATCGGGAATACCCACCTCTTCCATCAAGTCAATCACACGTTGACGCTGTGCAGCACCACGCAATGAGGTTTGTAATTGCAAAACCTCAGCAATTTGGTCACCGACGCGCATGAGCGGATTGAGTGCGGTCATGGGTTCTTGAAAAATCATACCAATACGACCACCGCGCACTTGCCGCATCTGTGATTCTGATAAAGCCAGTAAGTCACTTTCAGCTAACTGAATTTGTCCAGACAACTGCATATTGCCAGGCAATAAGCGCATTAACGCCAGTGCCGTCAATGATTTTCCTGAACCTGATTCTCCCACCAAAGCGAAAACTTCGCCTTTTTTCATGGTAAAAGAAACTTCATCAACCAATGTTCGACCGTCAGGTAATTGAACCGATAGTTTTTCAAC
>CAYQEZ010000036.1:17239-19747 GCA_964416645.1 uncultured Francisella sp.
AAACTTCATCAACCAATGTTCGACCGTCAGGTAATTGAACCGATAGTTTTTCAACCGCTAATAAACTTGTTGGCATCTTGCCTTCCTAACTTCTTGTTGCTCTTGGATTAAATACCTGCTGAATGCGATCAGCTAACAAGTTGGCTGACAATACTAAGGTAAACATGCCCACAAATGCCCCTAACAGATTCCACCAAACGACGGGTTCGCGATTCAGCTCTTGCCGTGCTAAATTAATCATATTACCCCAACTGGGCATGGTAGGGTCAACACCAATGCCGACATAAGACAACACCGCTTCTGCTAACACCAGCCCGCTAAAGTCCAGCACCACTGCAATCAATACCAAATGTCCGACATTTGGCAATAAATGTCTACCAATAATGCGCCCATGAGAAACGCCGAAGGCTTTAGCCGCTTTGACATATTCCATTTCGCGTAATTTTAACGACTCTGCCCGTAAAATACGCGCTAACCCCGTCCAACCCGTTAATCCCAACACCAAGCAAACAAGCAATAAACGCACATCTGCTCGCTCCTGTTCACTGGCAAACAATTCAGCGTGTTGGGCTAAATAAAGTTGTGCCAATAACATAGCACTGGCAATCAGCAAAACCCCTGGCACGGCGTTCAGCGTGGTGTAAGCGTATTGCACCGCATCATCGACCCAGCCTTTGAAATAACCAGCAGCAATCCCTAAAATGATGGCAAAAGGTAGCGTGAGTAAGGTTGTTAAGCCACCAATTAAGACACCCGTGCGAATACCTTTAAGGGTTTCATAAAGCACATCCTGCCCCACTTTACCTGTACCAAGCACATGATAGGATTGACTCATACCCCACAACCAAGCAGACAAAGCTGATAAGCTTATCAAGGTTAACGCTGCTGTGCGCCACGGGATTTCATTACTGCTAAATAAAGCCAATCTGGCTAACAACCCTACCAATAAACTAGCCAATCCAGCGCCTAACACTAGCCACAAAACAGATTGCTTCAAAATATCGCTTTGATGCTCCGAAGCCGCTTCGAGGTGATTTCCTGCATGTTTCAAAGCCACAGGCGCACGCACCACCGAACCTTCCTCGGTTTGGCGCGTTTCTTTCCACAGACTTTGAATGGCGAAAGGGGCAGAATAGCTTTTTTCTTGCGACCTAGCCATATTGCCCAAAGCCACATCTAGCACACTCACCACAGGACGATAGGGGTCGTCGGTTCGCCAATGAATCGAGTCAGCCAGAGCAATGAAGACGAACCACAGTAAAATAATCGATGAAGCCAAGGCGCTATGACTCTTCGCCACCAAACGCCAGCGCTCACGCGCTAATTCATCTCGTTTGAGTTGCCAAGCAAACCCCACTAAACTGAGTACCAATACCCAAACAACAATATCTGACCAGAGCCATATCATAAGTCATCCCCCAAACGAACGCGCGGGTCAGCCCAGGCATAGGCAATATCGGTTAAGATAAGTCCGAATACATATAACACCGCGCCTAAGTAAACCATCGCACGCACAATGGCAAAGTCCTGACTGTTAATGGCATCAATGGTATAACTGCCCAATCCTGGAATACCAAAAAAAGACTCCATAATTAAACTGCCCATAAACAACAGAGGTAAGACAGCAACGACACCTGTCAAAATGGGTAACATGCCATTCGGTAGCACGTGTTTACGCATCACTTGCCACTGGCTTAACCCCTTGGCTCTGGCTGTACGAGCAAAATCCTTGTCGGCTTCTTCTAATAAAATGCTGCGATACCAGCGCACCCCTGCACCCACACCAGCAATCACACCCAGCAGAATCGGTAACAACAAAAAGCGCCATAAATCACCATCGGGTTCATAGCCAGAAATGGGAAACCAATGCCAAAGTTTCGCCATCACATACTGACCACCAATAATAAAAAACAGCCCCGAAATCGACATAATAACCACAGTAATCACTAACCCTAATGTATCGAGCCACTGACCTCTAAACATCACCAGTAATAACGCCAAGGCAATATTAACGATTAATCCCAGTACAAAACTCGGTAAAGCCAACCATAATGACGGCCAAGCGCGTTGCGCTAAATCAGCTCCAATGGCACGCCCTGCATCAGACACACCAAAATCAAACATCATTAACTGCACCGATTTCTGCCAAAAAATGGTTTGTGACAGCATCGACCAGCCAGCAGCTTCGCTATTCCACAGCAGGGGTAAATCGTAGCCGCGAGCCGCTTTCCAAGCGTCAATAGCCGCATCGGTAACGTGCTTGTTACCGAGTTGAGCGCGCGCCATATCATCGGGCGAGTTGACGATAAAAAACAAGGTAAAAGTGAGCAGGTTTACCATCAGTAAAATCGGCAATAGCCAGAGTAAACGGCGGATAATGTAGGTGGTCATGCAAGTTCCTCTGTCATAACAGAATCTTGATACAAATACTGCTGGAAACCGACAAAGGTTTGTTTAATCTCATTCACGCTACCGAACTGTTGCAATGCACCATCAATGCCGCCATAT
>CAYQEZ010000037.1:0-19384 GCA_964416645.1 uncultured Francisella sp.
AAAACCCAACGCAACAGCGCATTATTAGCCGACGCTATTCCCGCTATGCTTGCCCAGTGCGAAACGCCACAACACCTACAAACCTTAGCTAATGCAAACAAGCTTATCGCTGAGACAGGCAAGGATATGCCGACAACTGCAATACAGATAAATAACAACCCTAGTAAGTGGGAAATTGTCTAAGTGATACCTATTCCAGTGCCACCAGTTTTGCGCCCGATGTTCAAGGGTATCAAGCTAGGCGACTACCGATATCGCTGTGTTTATGGTGGTCGGGGCTCTGGTAAATCCTTTACCATGGCATTAATGGCGGCACTACTTGGTACAACCGACAAGCTGCGCATTTTGTGCGTAAGGGAGTTTCAAAACAGTATCAAAGACTCCTTTCATGCTGAGGTGAAAAACGCCATTGCATCAATCCCAGAGTTAGAGGCTGAATATGATGTCGGTGTGGATTACATCAAGGGCAATAACGGCACTGAATTTATCTTTAAGGGTATTCGTAACAACCCGCAAAGCATTAAATCACTAGCACAAATTAATCTTTGTATTGTCGAAGAAGCCGAGGACATTAATCAATCGTCGTGGGACGTGCTTAAGCCTACCATTCGGGCAGAAGGTTCTGAGATTTGGGTGATTTGGAATCCAAAGCGCAAAGACAGCCCAGTCAATAAGATGTTTATCGAGCACACCCCACCGCGTACCATTGTGACAAAGCTAAACTACAGCGAAAATCCGTGGTTTCCAGCCGTGCTAAATGAAGAACGACTTGAAGATATGCGCACCAGAGACCGAGCGACCTACGCTTATATTTGGGAGGGGGCTTATTTAGAAAACAGCTTATCGCAAGTGTTTGCAGGCAAATACGTGATTGCAGAATTTACCCCAAACCAATTTTATAACGGTGCTTATTTTGGGCTAGATTTTGGCTTTGCCCAAGACCCAACAGCAGGTGTTAAGTGTTGGATTTTTGACAATAAGCTTTTGATTGAATATGAAGCGGTCAAGAAAGGCTTAGAGCTCGATCATACCGCCGATTTTTTAATCGAACAGCTACCCGACATTGAAAAACACACAGTGCGAGCCGATAGCGCACGCCCTGAAAGCATCAGCTACCTAAAACGCCACGGCATACCCAACACGGTGGCAGTCGAAAAGGGAAAAGGTAGCGTTGAAGATGGAATTGCCTTCTTAAAATCCTTCGACGCGATTGTAATCCACCCCCGTTGTACCCAAACCATTCAAGAATTTGACTTATACAGCTACAAGGTAGACAAGCTTAGTGGCGACGTGTTACCCGTGTTAGAAGACAAATTTAACCACGTGATTGATGCGCTACGCTATGCACTCGAACCGATTATGAAGCAACGCAACAGCGGTTTTGCATCCGCTGGCAAACGGAGGTTTTAATGGCAACCGCAATGCTCACTGAACTTGATGCCCTAATTGGTGAAAAATCCTGTCTTAAGCTGGTGTCCATTTTAGGCGGGTCAACTTGGTATGTCTGCGCCCATAACGAAACTTTTCAGCGACTAGCTAAAGCTATTGGGGAGGATAGCGCATTATTAGTGGTACAGAAATATTTAGGTGAAACCATTTATATCCCAAAAAACGATAGTGACGCTATTGCCCGTGTTCGTGCTGATATGGTGGAACTCAAAGCACAAGGTTATAGCTTAGATGAAATATCCCGCATGGTGCAAAAGCCCGTATCACGCTACAGCACCCGCCATATTCGCAACATTATCAATCATCAAAACCAACAACAAGAAAGCTTGTTTTAAGGAGCAACCATGTTCAACCTGTTCAAAAAACCGCCATTAGCACTCGCAACAGCAAAAGAGCCTAAAAACACCCTGCAAGCCTTATCGGGTGTGGCAACGCTAGAAAAAGCAATGATACAACTCAGCTACACTTACGATACCGACGAAGTGCTGCGTCAAGCTGGTAAAACGCGAGCTGATTTGCGCTTATTAGAAACCGATGATGAGATTCTTTCGGCATTAGAAACAAGACGCGACGCGGTGCTTAATACCCCGTGGCGAATTGAGCACCCACAAGCAAGGGCACGTACCTTTTTCACACAAGCCTTAACGCCTGTGATGCACCAGATTATTACCGCCTTGTGGCAAGCCGTGCCATATGGTTATGCGGTTATCGAGTTGGTGTATAGCACCGATAGCAACGGCAAGATTATCCCCGTGCAAGTGATTAGCGTTCCGTTCGAGTGGATTAACCCGCAACAAGACGGGCGCATGCTATGGGCAACCGACCAAAGCGAATGCGACGCGCGTAAGTTTTTCGGTGTGGTGCGTAATCAAACCATTAAGCAACCCCACGGTGAACCGCTGTTATCACGCGCCTACTGGCCATTTGTTTTCCGTAAACACGGCTGGCAATTTTGGATGAAATACCTAGAGCGTGCAGGCGTTCCTTTTTTAGTTGGCAAAACCGACGGCGACAAAACAGCAGCCCTTAATGCCCTTGCGAATGCGGTACAGGATGCGGTAATTGTCGCAGGCTCAAATGATAGTATAGAGGCGTTAGATTTTGGTCGTGACCCTAAAATCTTCACCGAATTTGAAATCGCTGTCACCCGTCGCATTCAAAAACTGATTTTAGGTCAAACCCTAACCAGTGGCACAGATGGTGGTAGCGGCAATCGTGCTTTAGGCGAGGTACATAACAGCGTGCGCGAAGAAAAGAAACGCGCCGATTTACGCCTTATCACGCAAACCATTCAAAACATCATCAACACCATTGCACAGCTCAACGGACTCACACCCGCAACCATCATTATGGAAGACGCAATTGGGCTAGAAACAGCCCGAGCCGAGCGAGACGTAAAACTCGCAACCGCTGGCATGGTGCAATTCACCCAACGCTATTTTGAAGAAAAATACGGTTTAGAACCTGATGACTTTGTGGTAATGGCGGACACAGCAACACAATCAACGCAAACAGCGAGCCTATCGACCAAAGCGACACTAACCCTAGCCAACAACAGCGAACCTTTTACCCCAGCACAGCAAGCGATTGAGGATATTGCCGATAACGCCATTCAAGACGCAACACAGCCGATTGACGTTAAAGCCATTCAGCACGCTATTAGCCTTGCAACAGACCCAGACGATTTAACCAAACGCCTAAGCGAGCTTATGAACGAGCGTGACCCGCACTTTCAAGCCGTGTTAGCGCAAGCCATTTTCACCGCCGATGTGGTTGGCTATGTCGCCAATAAGAAGGGCATGGTATGAGTTTAGACATTAGCCTACACCTACCCTTTGATGAAGCCATTGAGTGGGCTAAAGCGCGTGACGTGGTATTGCCCGATGACTATTACGGCAACCGTATTGGCATTGCACGCGCGCAGGCGTTTAGCGTGGCAGGCTTAGCAAGTCTTGACCAACTAGACTTGGTTAAAAAAAGCCTTGATAAAACCTTAGCAAGCGGGGTTAGTTTTCACGACTGGAAGCAACAAGTAGCACGCGGTGATATACCGCTAGACCTACCCGCACACCGACTAGACAACATTTTTAGAACCAACTTGCAAGGGGCTTACATGGCTGGACATTGGAAAGGCGTTGAAGAAACAAAATTAACTCACCCATACCTTATGTACGAAGCGGTAAACGACACACGAACCCGACCAACTCACAAAGCAATGGACAACATCATCAAGCCTGTAGATGCCCCGTTTTGGCAAGCCAACTACCCACCCAACGGCTACCGTTGCAGGTGTACCGTGCGCAAACTGACAGAGAAGAAAGCTAAAGCTTTAGGCGGTGAAACAGCTGATGACGCTATCCCACAACACGCCAAAGCCGATGAGGGCTGGAATTACAACGTCGGGTTAAATAGAGGGGCTGGGATTAAGCAGGCGGTGGAGGATCTGTTAGCGAAAACAACACTAAAAAGTGAAGCGGTTGATCGGTTTGCTGATACAGCTAATTCTTTGCTGGATAAGGTAAAAATAACAACCTATCAGCAAGCTGGCGAATATGGCAGAAGCATATTAGCCCGATTAAAATCAGAAGGTGTAGATTTTGACTTTAGTCGCTTTGATGTTAGCAAAATAGAATCTTATAAAGCGCACGAGATAAATAGCGTTGCTGTGTGGCGCGATAAACTACTTGACGCGCTTCATACAGAAGTTGGCACAAAAGGCGTGATGAATAACGTTGAATTTGGTTCAGGTGCTAAAAAAATCGGATTGCGAGCAATGCAAAAACTACCTGATTCGTGGACGGAAGCAGCTGATTCAGTTGGCAAGCTGGTTATCAAAAGAACAAAAGCACGCGGTTTTGCTTGGACAGCTGATCGAGACTACGATAGAGGGATAAACTTTGGGGGCGGTCACAAAATAACCGAGCCAATCAAAAAAGGTTTTGGCTACATTATCACCGACACTAGCTCAACTGTTGAGCATGAGTTGGTGCATCGTGTGCAATCTGCTTTACCAGAATTGGATAATATTTTTCAGCAATTGCATAAAGACAGAACTAAAGGTGATAAACTTGAAAAGCTGAAAGATGTAACTAAAAATCCAGATTATCAAGACCATGAAGTCACGAGAAAAGACGGCTATTATTCTGCTTACATGGGGCGCGAATATGACAACGGAGACGCTAAAGAAGTCATGACAATGGCTTTAGAGCCTATTCTTGGTGGTTTGAATAAAATTGATTTGAAAACAGATAAAGAGATTAGAAGATACTTAAAAAAAAATATCGACCTTATCAAATTTGTAAACGTAGATAGAGAGATGTTTGAAATAACTATTGGGCTTTTATTTGGATGGAAAAAATAATGAAAAAAGAACTCTATAAATTTGATGATGGTTTTATTGTTTATGATGATATGACTACAAATTTAACAGGTGGTTGTTATGATATTCTTTTGAATCGACTATCCAAAATGGAGAGTATTTTTTCACACGGTGGCGCGCCTGTTTATATTATTGGTGAGAAAGTTACACCAACAGATTTATGGGTCGCTATGATGACATATCAATTAGTAGATAAAGAAACTCTTGATAAGTACAGAGTCATGGTTGACGAGAAAACCCTAGCAGAAGGCTGGGCAAGGGGCAATAACTACCCTGATGATGACGTTGATCCTGAAATAGCAGCACAAATTCTCTATTAACTTGGTTGGCGTTTTTATTGGTGAAAGTGCTTATAACACTGACTTGAAGCAAACACACCTTTCACAGTGAACTCTTTCCCCTAACACACAAGACACACACCGCTCAAAATGGGTATACCTGATAAAAGGATTACCCAATGAGCAAACAAACCCTAACCCTAAATGCCAGTGTTAGCCTGTTAGATAATGCCAACGACAACGAACCTAAGCGATTCACCGCCTTAGCCTATTCGGGCGACATTGTACCCAACTACGGCTATATGGGTAATATTGCTATCGACTTGTCTAGCTTAATCAATCCAGCTGATACAGTGCCCTTATTGCGTGACCATAACAGCCACGACCTGAATGCGATTGTCGGCAATGGCGTATTGCGCTTGCAAGATAACGCGCTATACATCGATGGTGTGCTTACAGAAGCAACCGAAAGCGGGAAACTTGTAGCAGCACTACTGCAAGACAAGCACCCGATTAATTTAAGTATTGGCATTCAAGCGAGTGTACGCGAATTAAAAAGCCCAATGCTGATTAACGGCAAAACGCTAAGTGTTCAACATGTTTTCGAGAATGCCACAGTAACAGAAGTTTCTTTTGTTGCTGTGGGCGCTGACAGGTCGACGAATGCAACCGCTTTGAACTTTTCACAAGACCAAACCCATACCAACACAACCAAAGAGGATAAGCGCATGGAATTAGAAGCCTTGCAACAAGAAAACACCGCCTTAAAAGCGGAATTAGCAACCCTAAAAGCCGAATTTGCGACACAGCAACAGCAAGCACGCGCAGCCGAAGTAACCGCGTTGTTTAATGCCGTTGGTAAAGAAGTAACAGACGAATCGGTTAAACCTTACTTAGCAATGGATGCCGTCACTTTTTCGGCTATTGCAACCGACATGAAAACCATGCACAGCGCAAAACAGGCGCAAAATAGTGCTTTATTTAGCCGTCAAACCCCATTATCAGCACCAACAACAGAAAGCAAAAACGCAGGCGCGTTATTGTTGAATGCTGTTGAACAATTAACCGTTTAAGAGGATTGAATCATGCCACAAATGAACCCCGTTTCTACTGCTTGCGTTAAATACGAAGCACCACAAGGCTACAGTCGTGAGGATATTATCATCGTGTCAGGTTCTGGCATTGTTAAGGCAGGCACTGTACTGGGTATGGTAACCGCAACTGGTTTATACCGACCTTACGACAACGACGCAACCGACGGTACAGATGTTGCAGTTGGTGTGTTGCTTAACGAAGTAAATGCAACCAGTGCCAACGCAGCAGGCGTGTTAATTGCCCGCCATGCCATGGTTGCTAAAGGCGGCTTAGTGTGGGGCGCGGGCATAACGACCGAAGCCGAAAAAACAGACGCATATACAGATTTAACCGCGCGCGGTATTGTCGTCCGCGAATCAGTTTAAGGAGTTTAGAATATGAATATCAACGATTTTACCATTAGCGAATTAACCGCCGCGATTAACAAAGTACCTCGTCAATGGGGTCGTGTTGGTGAACTTGGTGTGTTTAAAGACCGTGGTACACGCACACCGAATATCACTGTTGAAGACACTAACGGCACTTTAGGTTTGTTAATGTCGCACGCTTTTGGTGCAGAGGGTTCACAAGCACAAGCCGATGTTCGTAACACTTACTCATTTTCGATTCCGCAAACCGTGCATGATGATTTAATTCTACCATCAGACCTTATGTCGGTGCGTGGTTTTGGTACAGAAGGTTTAGCGACAATGGCGTCTGAAGTGGCTTTACGCTTACAGCGTATGCGCTCTAAGCACGACATTACCTTAGAGCATAAACGCATCAACGCCATTAAAGGGCGCGTGATGAATGGCGACAATACCAGCGTGATTGTTGATCTGTTTAGCACCTTTGGTATCACGCAAACCACAGTACCTTTTGCCCTTGGCACAGCAACAACCAACGTTGAAGACAAGGTAGCTGAGGTGTTAAATAACATCGAAGATAATTTAATGGGCGATACCATGACGGGCGTTCGTGTGTTGTGTTCGCCCGAGTTTTTCAGTGCATTAGTTAATCATGCCAAAATTAAAGAAGTGCGCATGTACAACGACAATCAAAGCCGTTTAATGGGTACGAATATCCGCAATGGCTTCACTGTTGGTGGCGTGACTTTTGAAGAATATCGTGGCGCGGTGAATGGCGTTCGCTTTATTGCAGCCAACGAAGCCTATGCTTTCCCAGAAGGTACAAATGATACCTTTGTTACCTACTTTGCACCCGCTGATTTTAACGAAACTGTTAATACGATGGGTCAAGCGTTTTACGCGAAACAGTGGGAAAAAGAAGGCGGGCGCGGCGTGGTGTTACATACCCAATGCAACAGCTTACCACTGTGCCATCAGCCAAAAGTGCTCATTAAGCTAACGGCTTAATCGTGCTGAGTTTAACCAACTTTAGGGATCAATACCCAGCGTTGTCATCTATTAGTGACTCGCTGGTGCTGTTGGCAATTGATAAGGCTTACGCCACGATAGGGCGTTATGTGCCTAACACCGTGTTTGGTGTTAGGGCGCAAGCGTCTATCGACGGCGTGGCAAGCGTGCTGGCACGGGCGTACGTGGTCGAAAATCAGGCGTTTGGCGACGAACACCCGATTGTGCGCGAGCAGAAAGAAGCATTAAATTGGTTGAACATGGTGGCAACAGGCAAAGCACAATTACCAACAGACCCGTCCGATGCAAGCACATCAACACCACTTAGCTCAGAGGTAATAGTATCTGGTGGGTTTGCTACCAACAGTGCTAAAAAAGTGTTTAACAGTGCTTTTCTTAGTGGAATCGCTTAATCATGAGCGGTGCTATCAGCGTCAAGCTAGAGGATAGCGAAGTCAAAGCCTTGTTAGGTCGGTTACACGGCTTAACAAGCAACCTAAACCCAGCCTTTAAGGCAATCGGGGCAGAATTGCAAAGCAACATGCAACAAGGGTTTAAAACACAATCAGACCCTTGGGGTAACAAGTGGAAAGCCTTGTCGCTCAACACGCGCATTATGCGCGCGAGTAGACAAACGAAAGGCAAAAATTACACCAAAAAAGGCGCAACCACACGCAGTTTTTACAATGCAATGACGGGCAATATGCAGATATTGCGCGATACGTCACGATTACTCAGCTCAATCAATTATCAGGCAAATACAAGCGGTGTCGAGGTAGGAACGTCGGACACTTTAGGCAAGGCTTTGATGCACCAATTTGGTGGCACGATTAAGGGGCGCATGTTTAGAGGTGCTAAAGTTCCCGCACGTCCATTCTTGCCCATTCGCAACGGCAAGGCAGACCTACCAGCAAGCTGGGCGGATGACGTGAAAAACATTTTAAATACTCATATTCAGAAAAGCGCCATTAAAGGCTAGCCGTGCTTAACAGTGAAAACGTTCCTCTAATCTATTGCAGCGCGAAAACATAAGATAGCACCATGACGAAACCAGATATTAACCAATTATTAACCGCCATTAAAGCCGCCATTGAAACGGTGGCGACTGGCTGGCAAATTGAACTTGCACCAGAGCGGATTAATGATTTTTTAATCACATCGGATAAAGGTGTTGTGTTTGTTGGTTTTCGTGGCATTTTTTTAGAAGAAAGTATGTCGCCACATCATGTTATTCAGAATGGCGACATGCAAGTGCAAATTAGCATTGTCGCAAATGCAGTATATGGCGACAACGGGGCATTAGCCTTGATGAGCGATTTAGTCGGCGCTTTAACCGCCTGCGTTTTTGATAGCAACCGAGGTGAAAAGTGCTACATCAATCAAGCGGAATTGGTTGAACGTGACGAAAAGCGTGCCCGTTGGGTGTATGCCGTTTCATTAATTGTCCCTATTTATTTGTCGGAGTAAGCCAATGGCAACCAAAACCCCAACACCAGAACCAACTGAGCAGCCAACACCAGAACCAACGCCGCTTCCAATGCCAACTGATGGTGGTATTTATATCCGCAATGCCGACGGCAGTTTAACAAAGGTAGAAGATGATGCTCAATCGTAAAAAAACTGGATTATTCAAAGTCGAATCGACTTACAATGCCAATCCAACGCCTTCACTAACCACTGATGCGCTCTTGGTGCGCAAGCTGGACATTACACCTTTGCAAGCCGAAACGGCTAGCCTTGACTATATTCGCCCCGTATTTGGTGCGAGTGATTCAATCGTTACCGCAAAACAAGCCGCCTTGTCGCTTGAAATGGCAATGACGGGCACACCAACAGCGGGTACGCCTCATGCGCCTTTGGATGCATTGCTGAGATCAGCAGGGCACGCAGCCACAGTGGTTGCAAACACCAGTGTAACCTATAACCCTGTATCGAGTGCCATTAGCAGCTTAACCGCACTGTTTAACCTTGATGGCGTACAACACGCGATTACGGGCGCGCGCACCAACGTTAAAGCCAGTATTAAACAGGGTGAAATACCTGTTTTTACGTTCGACTTAACGGGCAATTTCAACACCCCGACCGATACCGTTCAAGGCACACCAATTTATACCCAGCGTACCCCTGTTGCGGTGGGTGTTGGTAATACCACTTGCAGTATTTTTGGTATAAGCGCTTTTAAACTGGTTAGCTTTGATTTTGATGCGGGCAACTCGGTCAATGTTATCCGTTATGCCAATAGTGCTGATGAAGTGCTAATCACCGACCGCAAAGCCACGGGCAAATTAGTATTAGATGCGCCAACAATTGCGCAGCGTAATTTTTTTAACGATGCCATTAATACCACCACGGGCGCGTTTAGTGTGGTACAAGGCAACACAATGGGCAATCGAGTGACCATTGCCGCACCACGTATGATTATTACTGGCGTGAATTATGGCGACTTGCAGGGCGCGGCAACCATTGAACTTGATGTTGTTTTCGCCCCCAACGTTGGCAACGATGACTATTCTGTTACGTTCTCTTAACGGGGGTTAAATGAATATTGTATTAACTGAAAACCCCACCTTTAAAGCTGACGTTATCTTAGCTGATGACGTTGGTTTTACCGTTACATTCAAAGCCGTTCCACCTTGGTTGCTTGGCAAAGACTTGCCAGATGATGCAACCGCTGAGGTGAAGGGCGTGTTGATTAATGCGCAAATTATCGACTTGGTAACAGACTGGGAAGGGGTTAATAACGAGCGAGGCGAACCCGTGCCATTCGATAAAGATACCTTGCTAAAGCTGTTACAGTTACCCAAAGCAACAGGCGCATTAATCGAAGCCTACGCTACCAGCTACGGGATTGAAGCAGCAAAAAACTAACCGCCGTCACTCGTGTGTTGTTAGGCATTAGTGGCGGTGAAGACTGGCTAGACGTGGATGATTTAACCGCTTGGGGTGCTGATGCACACAGCCTACAGGCGGAAAGAGAAAAGCAACAGGTCGAATTATGGGCGCAGCATAACACAGTGGTTAAGCTGTTTTCGGCTTGTTTAAGTCAATTACGAACAACTGGAATGGGTGGCATTATTGGACTGGATTATGTGGCTGTTAATTTGGTTGCTCGCTGGCTCGGTATCGTTATGGATAGCCTTGCGCTTAGTCAGTTGCAAATAATGGAAGCGGAGATGGTGAGTGTGCTGAATTTGCACGGACAAAAATAATGTCATGCGGCTGAATGTTTAGAGGCTTTGCATCAGTCAAGCAGTTTCAATAGTGCAATCAATACAGATAAAGCAGCAATAAAAACCATAAATACTTTAAGCGCGAAACCAATATCAGACGCTGTTTGTTCAAAAAGAGTCATAAAGAGAACCTCAAATGAGTAACAATCTTGCGATTACATTAAAACTTGATGCTAATGGTAACTTGGTTGGCGTTGTCAATCAAGCGACTGGATCTGTTGCTAAATTTGGTGAAACGGTTAATGGCGTAACAGCAAAAACAAAAGCACTGGGTATAGAGGGCGAAAAAGCATTCGGAAAAACGCATGCAGGCGTGCAATCAGTTTCTGAACAGATAGCAAATACTAAAGCGCAACTTATCGGCTGGCTAGTGCTTATGGGAAGCATTGACCAGCTTAGCGGACTTGTCAAAACAGCTGACGCTTATAAGGCGATGCAAAGCCAGTTAAGGCTGGTGACAGAATCAACTCAAGAGTTTATTGCTGTTCAACAGCAGCTTAACGCTGTTTCTATTGCTTCGTTTGCCGACCAAGGGGCGGTAACTAAGCTTTACAGCACCATGCAACCCGCATTAGAAGGTATGGGTAAGTCGATTAATGAAGTGATTGCTTTTACCGAAACCTTCAATAAAGCACTCAGTCTAACCAGTCCAACAACAGCAGAAGCTCAATCAGCGGTATTGCAGTTTGCACAAGCAATGGGTTCTGGTGTTTTGCGTGGGGATGAGTTTAATTCCCTAATGGAAAACGGGCGCGGTGTCATGATTGCTTTAGCAGAAGGCATGGGTAAGCCGATTGGTGAGCTTCGTGTTATGGCAGAGCAAGGCAAGCTCACAGCGGATGTTGTTTACAATGCGCTAACCAAGGTGTCTGATCGTATTGATGCTGACTTTAACAAAGTCGCCATGACGGTCGGTAAAGCACTTCAAACCGTGCAAACGGGGTCGCTAAACTTGGTGGGTGCTTTCGATGCAGCATCTGGCTCAAGTGCGACGCTTGCAGCCGCAATTAATTCGACTGGTTTAGCATTTAACCGTATTGGCGATGCCATTCGTCAAGCTTATGGCGAATCTGATAATGCTGGACAACGCTTTCAGGTGCTTGAGTCTATTATATTGAACTTAGCGCGTGGTGGCGGATTCGTTGCAGCAGTGTTTAATGAAATCACCAATCAAATAGGGCTTGTAGTGGCAATTGTCGCTTCTGCTGGTGATTCTGGTGTTAAGTTAGCAGATGTTTTTAAAGCCTATCAAGAGGCAGCAAGTAAAAATGGTCAAGCCTTTGAGAAGTTCAATAACGAACTCGCCTATTCGGTCGACAACATCAATAATGTGGCAGCGGCTGCTGGTAATTCGATCCCTCGATTAAAAAGCATTGATGAAGAATTGGCGGACATTTTTGGTACGCTAGACAAAACACTCCCGCCTGTTGAAATTAAAACTAAGGTTGATGAAAAAACACTCAAAGAGGCTGAGAAAAAGCTTAAAGAACGATTAAAAGCAATCTCAGCCAGTCAATCAGCTGATTACAACCACTTTGAAAGTAATTTAGGCTTAGAAGCAGCCTACGCCAAAAAAATCGCAGACCAAGGCAAGGCGATTTATGACGCAACACGCACGGGTTACGAAAAGCTGAATATTGAGTTATCTAACCTAGATCAGCTTTATGCACAGGGCGCATTCGATAACGTTGGTGGTTTTGATACCTATTCGCGTGCCATTATGGATGCTTACGACAAAGCCAATGCATCGGGAAAAGAATTCACAGATGCGCAAGCCGAAAATATGCGTGACCTCAAGCAAGCTATCGACGGCTGGGGCAAGGATTCTGCCCGTGCGGTGGCTGACTTTGCCTTATCTGGCAAGGGTTCGTTTAGCGATTTTGCCAACAGCGTCGTTAAAGACTTAATGACCATGATGATTTACCAGAATATGACTAAGCCGCTAATGAAAGCCGCGGGGAATTGGATAGGCAGCTTATTTAGTGGTGGTGTTGCCGACGCAGGGGCAAGCTCCGCAGCTTCTATTGGGGCGAGCTATTGGAAAAACGGAGGCGCTTTTACGCCTAGCGTACAAGCCTTTGCCAACGGTGGCACTTTCACTAATAGCATTGTCGACCGTGCAACACCCTTTCAATTTGCTAACGGCGGCAAGTTTAACCTTGGTGTGATGGGCGAGGCGGGTGCTGAAGCGGTGATGCCATTAACCCGTATCGGTGGCAAGTTGGGGGTATTAGCGCAAGGTGTTGGCGGTGGCGGTGTCACTAATGTGGTGGTAAACGTCACAAATAATGCAGGCGAAACGGTGCAAGCAAATGCGCGCCAGAGCACCAACAGTAACGGCGAAACCATTATTGACGTGATGATTGACCGTGTTAAGGGCGCGATGATGCAAGATGTTGGTAACAATGGTCAATTTAGTCAGGCGTTTGCAGGCGCTTATGGCTTAAGTCGGAGGGCGTTTTAATGAGCACTTTCCCAGCCTATGCAGGTATTAGCATTGAAGGTTTTGGCGAAAAATATAAAAGCCAACTCACGCGCTCCGATATGGAAGGTGGCATTCCTAAGCAGGCAAAAACCGCTTCTACTTGCATGGTTGAACGCCCTATCACCATCATCTTAAAAAGCAAAACCGACTATCAAGCGTTTATCGCTTGGTACAGAACCACTATCAACGCTGGGGCAAGCTGGTTCAACTGGACTGACCCTGTTAGCAACACGGTAAAGCAAGCGCGGTTTTTGGCATCCGACTTAGAAGCACAGCCTAGTAGTGGCTTAATGGTGTGGCGGGTTAAGGCAACACTGGAGACAATCGGCTAATGGCACGCGCTTACTCTGCTCAATTCAAAAGCACTTTAAACAGCGTATCGGCTAACGAGTCGCCCTTGGTGTGTTTGGAGATTAGTCACGCGGGGCTGTCTGTTCCTGTGCGTGTGGTGAATGACAATGCCGATTTAACCAGTAACGGCAACCTGTTCATAGCCGCGCCATTTGAGTGCATTTTACCTGACGATATGGAGAACCAACTGCCAAAAGCTAAGCTTGCCATTGATAATATCGGGCGCGGTTTGGTGTATTGGCTCGAAACATCGGGCGGTGGCGAAGGGGCTAAGGTGCGCTTTATGCAGATTATGCGCTCAAATCCTAACCTAATCGAATGGGAAACGACCATGAATCTAAGCAACGTGCAAATAACCATGACAAAAGTTACCGCCGATTTAGGCTTTGAGAATATTTTCAGCAAACCAGCCGTGCGAATGCAGTACCGACCAGACAACAGCGCAGGAATATTCTGATGCACTGGTCAAATAAGTATTTAGGCATTCCCTACCAGTTAGGAGACGCTGATTGTGCTGCCTTGGTGTGCAGAGTTCGTACTGAAGTGTTTGGCGGGCATGTACCCACCGAAACCGAGGCAGGGCGCTTACAAAGTGCTTTAGGGCGGGCTGGTCAGATTAGCGATGGTGTCAGTGCGTTTGGTATTAAAACCAATAACCCAACAGAAGGCGACGTGGTGCTAATGATGTGCCGCGCCAGACCTTCTCATGTTGGTGTCTATTGTGAGATTGACGGTGTGCCTTATGTGTTGCACGCCATGCAAAACGCAGGGCAAGTGGTGTTGCATAAATTAACCGACCTACCCAAAGTGCAATTAACTGTAGAAGGGTTTTACCAGTGGAAAACCTAACCATGCCAGAATTAACCCCTATAGCAAAAGCGGTAACGCTTGCCTATGCACCACACCCATTAGCCTTAGATCGTCGATTAATGCAGGTCGATGTGGGCTTGACCGTTAAACAAGCTTGTTTGCAAAACGGTGTTGACCCGAATCAACCCATTGTCATTTTCTTAAATGGAGAGCTATTGCCCGTTAGTGATTGGACAAGACCGCTTGTACATGGCGACATCTTAACCGTGCAGGCTGAGGTTGAAGGTGGCGGTGGCGGTGGCTCTAATCCGCTTTCTGTGGTGGCGATGATTGCGCTAACCTACTTTACGATGGGTGCTGGAGCTGCTTTATGGATGCCTGCTGGCATGACGGGTACATTCGCTGGGTTTGCTTTGTCAGGTGCGGCATTTATGGCTGGCAGCATGGTCATCAATTCGGTATTTCCTGTTGCGACACCATCAACAAACTTCAACGGTGGTGCTTACGAACAACCTAGCCCAACTTACAGCCTAAGTGGTGGCAGTAACCGCATGCGCCCCTACGAGGCTATGCCGCTTGTTATGGGCACGCACCGCATTTTCCCCGATGCGACCATGAAGCCTTATACAGAATATCAAGGTCAAGACCAATACCTATACCAGTCGTTTAATGCTGGCATCATTCCAGCGGTTTTATCTGATTTTAAAATTGGCACAACGCCGATTAATACCTTTAGCGATGTGCGGTTAATGACTGGTAGCAATATGATATACAGTCAATTCCCAAAAAACGTCGATACGCAAGCGGGCTTTACCCTAACCAGTGGTGCTGGCTGGGTGTCACGAACAGGCTCAGCCGATTGTTATCAAATGGCAATCGATATTGAGGCTATTCTGTTTTATGCCAACGATCGCGGTGGTATCGACTGGAGTGAATGCGAGTTAAACCTTGAATATCGCCCCGTGGGGGGCGCATGGTTGCCGTTTACTATAGGGCATAGGAAAAATGCCGTTTATCGAACAGAAATAACAGAATCTAATAACTGGAATGGTGAATATTACGAGTCATCATACACGGAAACGTCAGTATTGGTATCGGCAGCCGACACGGGCAATAAATCGACCATTGGGAATAACAGCCAAAAGCCGCTGCGCCTAACCTATCTGTTTATGCCTAACACGGTGGGTCAATATGAGGTGCGCGTGCGCAAAGTAACCGCTGATAGCACCGATTCACGTCGTCAAAACACCATCAACGTCGCAGCTATTCGCTCTTATCAAATAGACAATAGTAACTATGCTGGTCAAAATCGTATTGCGTTAATCATTAAAGCCAGTGACCAATTAAACGGCGCAGTGGCGCAATTATCTTGCTTAGCGCAAGCACGGGCGCAATGTTGGGTAAATGCATCAAGCGGCTGGCAAGAACTAAACACCAGCAACCCAGCGCATTGGTTTATGGACTTTTGCAAGGGTCGCACGGTTAACGGTCGACTAGCTTACGGATTAGGCTTGTCGGACAATCAAATTGACTTTACAAGCTTGCTTGCGTGGGCTAACTTTTGCACCGCTGAGGGGCTTACTTTTAATGCAGTAATTGACGGCAATAAAACCGCTGCTGATGTATTAAACATGATCGGGCGTGCAGGTTTTGGCTCACCCTCGTGGGCAAGCGGTAAATTAGGCGTGGTGTGGGATGGTCGAATGCAACCGCCTGTTGCCGTTTTCGGTATGGCGAACATCATTAAAGGCTCGTTTAACGTGTCTTACCTAACCGAGCAATTAGCTGATGAGTTTATTGTTAGCTATGTAGACCCTAGCGACGATTACAATCAAGCTCAGGTTCGGGTAGCCGTGCAAGGCGTTAGCACACCGACCAACAGCACCAATATTGATTTGATGGGTTGCACCAATAAAGCCATGGCGGGCAAATTCGCTAATTACTTGGCAGCACAACAAAAATACCGTCGGCGTAAAGTCACGTGGGAAACCGACATGGAAGGCTTCGTGTGTCAACGCGGTGACGTGGTGCTGTTAAGTCACGACCTAACCCAATGGGGCTATTCTGGTCGTGTATTAGCCATTAGTGGCAGCACTATCACACTAGATCGAATCGTTACCAGCAGCAACGGCAATTATTTAATGGTTCGTCGTCCAGACGGTAACATGACTAGTCACACCACTAGCACGGTCGGGGATGCTAGCGTATTAACCATAACCCCAGCCATAACGGGCGTTAGCAATGCGCTCGATTGCGTTTACACCTTTAGCCCACTGGCAACGCAGGGCAAGCGCGTTAAGATTACCAGCATTCAACCGATTAACAACAACCGCCTGCGCATTATCGCAACCGATGACGATGCTGAATTTTACAGCGCGTGGGATGGCATTTTTAACGACGTCGTCAAGCAAACCATGTTAAGCAATGCTGTGCCCGCTATCAGCAACCTAAACGCAACGGAATCGCTTGCTTACGTTGGTGGCTTTGTCGTGTCACAAGTGTCAATCGGTATGCATTGGAGCGCGTACGTGGAGCGCGTGCATCTTAAATGGCGCATGAATGGCGGTGCTTGGAGTAGTGCCACACTAACCACATCAAACCATTTAATCAACCTTGGCAATGCTTATGGAAAGCTAGAAGTATCGGCTACGCCAATTGGCGGCAGCCTAATTGCAGGCGATACGCAAACCATAACCTTGCCCATTTACGGCAAGTCATTACCCCCTGCGCCTGTTGTTGGCTTTAATGTCATTAATTCTAGCGGTAACGGTGTTGCAAGTTGGGATATTCACCCAGATTTAGATGTACGGGTTAACGGACGTTTTGAGATTCGTCATACAACCGATTCAACCCCTGCTTGGGAGAAAAGTTATTGGCTGCTCGATGCCGCAGGCAGTGCAACCAGTGCCATTGTGCCAATTAGTAACGGCACTTATTTGATTCGAGCCATTGATGACACGGGCAATATGGGTAACGTAAGTACCTTTACAGCAACCGAGGCTAGTTTAACGGGTTTTAACACCATTGCGACCATAACATGGTTTAACGGTGCACAAGTCAACACTGTTGTAGACATTTCCACGGGTTTGAAGCTAGCCAACAACGCATTATTTGACAGTATTGCATCGATTGATAGCCTTGCAGAACCGCTCGATAACGTGGGTGGAGTTGTATTATCAGGCGAATTAATACATAGCGACAGTTTTAACTTCGGCAGTTTAAAAACGGTGCAAATTCAAGCTATGCCTACCGTGCTTGCCTATCAGGTAAACGACTTAATCGACAATGTGCCAGATTTTGACAGCCTTGTTAAGCTCGAAGCAACCGCACCAACAGGCTGTGATGCACTCTTTTATATCAGCACCAGCCCCACAGCGTCGGCTAACGACTGGAGCGCATACACACCATTTATCAAAGGCGAATTTAAGGCGTGGCGTGCAAGGTTTAAAACCGCCTTAAGCGTTAATTCGCCCAATAGCAATATTTCTGTAACCAGTTTAACCATTACCGCCAAGGAGAAGATTTGATGGCACAACATGACTATGTTTTAGAAAATCAAAGCGGGGCGCTGTTTAGACAAGATTTAAATAACGCCCTAAGAGCAATTGCTGAAAACAATATGGGCGCAACAGCGCCTACCGCCACCTATGCAGGGCAATGGTGGTTAGACACAAGCACAAACCCCGCAACATTGCGCCTTCGCAATAACGCTAATACCGCGTGGGTTAATTGCGGCAATTTAAATGAGCTGAGTTACCTTGCAGGGGTAACCAGTGGTATTCAGGCGCAATTGAATGAGAAAGCAGGACGAGTTGACGAGAATCACACTCGCATTAATACTTGGGGCGAGGGGACTAACCCATTCAATAGCGCAATAGAATTGATCTCTGATAATCGCCCTTCTATTGGTTTTCATAAACCACATCAATATGCTGGCACATTAAGCCAAGAGAGTTTTGATACATTTTCGTTTAGAAGACAGGATGAGGCTATTGCACGTTTACAGGCACATTTAGCGGGCACACCTACAGCACCTACTGCACCCGCAGGGACTAATACAGACCAAATAGCCACTACAGCGTTCGTGCGCAATAGTTTTACCCAGAACCTAGGAGTAAACGGTTGGACGAGACTGCCTAATGGGCTAATTATTCAGTGGGGGAAAATTTTTCATCCAAATAGACCGCATGGAGATATTCGTGCAGTCTCTTTTAATATTAACTTCCCCGGTAATTGTTTTTTTATCATTGCTCATGCTGAGAGCACTCTTGATTCAACGACTAGTGCGGCGCATCCGACAGTCACAAGGAATACTCAAGCAAACAACGCTGGTTTTTCAAATCAAGTCGGTACGATTTCTGGAGCGACCATGAGAGACGTTCTCGTTTCTTGGATCGCAATCGGTTATTAACGCAGGGGGGTAAAAAATATGTACAAAATCACACTAGCCGAAAACGGCTTAATTACGGGTCGCTATTTGACAGATATTCATGGCGATAATATTCCAGATGATGCGGTTGAAATCACTGAAGAGTTATTCAGTTTATCCATTTATATGCAACGACCCGCGTTAATTAATGGCGAGTTGGTAGAGTTGCCGCCCGAAGCCCCAACACCTGAGCAACTATCAGCTTTGGTCAAATCCGCTGTTTACGCCTTGCTAGACGAAACGGCAAGGCAATACGACTACCGTAATATGGCAGAGGTGGCTCAATTTGTGCAATCGAGCACATGGAAGGAGGAAGCTAATGCACTACTTGAGTGGCAAGATGCAGTTTGGATCAAGGCTTATGAGTTGCTGAAAGAGCCAATTGAAAGTGTGGAAGCATTTGTAGATGCTTTGCCTAAGTTTAAGGAGTAAAGGTGATGAACCTCGCCAAAAACTTTAAGCTAGCCGAATTCAACTTCAGGGGTTTACCGTTGGATGCAGCCCTAGAAGCTAAAGCTAAAAC
>CAYQEZ010000038.1:0-18283 GCA_964416645.1 uncultured Francisella sp.
TAAATAACCTTAACACATCATCGTCAATCAAGCCCCAGCCATTGCTGGGGCTTTTTTATTTTTGCTTATAACAGCCGACAAAACATGCTTTTAATTTGTAACCATTCTTCATCACTAATATGGGCAATGGCTTGCGAGCAGAAACGACGCTGATCAATGGCGCGCATTTGATCAAGCATGATGTCTGAGTCTTGCATCAATTCTTCTCGCTGAGTGATTCTAAAGCGAAGAACATTATCAGAATTACTCAGCTGTGTTGTTAAGGGCAGAACAAGTACACTTGGGTGATCAAGCCGATTCAATAAATCGGTTTGCACCACCAAAGCAGGTCTTATTTTTCCTGCTTCGGTGCCTTTTGATGGATTGAAATTGACCAAATAAATAGCACCTTGTTTAACCATTTAGGTTATCACCATCTGCATCACTAAACGTGTCAAACATCGCGCTTGTTTCACTACGGACTTCTTTGGCAGATCGAATTAATGCTTGTTCAAAAAGTCGATCTTCGTTAAAGCGGTTAAAGTTTTCAACCGCTTTACGAATATAGTCGGTTTTACTTTGGTTAAGCTGTTTGGCAAGTCGATTGGTTTGAGCAATGAGGTCATCTGGTAATCTTAGTGAAACGGCAGACATAAATACAACTCCGATACTAGTAAGTGTTATACAAATTGTATTTTTATTTTGTCTTGCAAGCAAGTGTTTTACAGGTGAGGGTGCTTAGGTATAAACGTCGGATAAAGAATTAACCACCGTTAGGGCTTTTTTGTTGTTCATCGACTAGACTCATGCCGGTGCCGGTATTTTTCCACAGTTGCACGGCAGCGAGGCGCTGTCGGTGTTGAATGTCGGCTAGGGTGCGTTTGGCGGTGAGTTCGGCGGTTTGCGCGCTAATCACATTTAAGGCACTGTTGACGCCTGCTTGATATTGCTTTTGCGCGATTAATAGTGCTTGGTTAGCTGAACTGACTGCTTGTTGTTGAATCTTGGCTTCTTCGGCTAACCAATACAAACTACTTAAATTATTTTCGACTTCTTGAAAGGCGGTGAGCAGAGTTTGTTTGTAGTTGGCAGCTGCCTGTTCCATTGTCGCGATGGCAATGGCTTTATTGGCTTCACGTAGTCCACCGTCAAAGAGTGCCATTGCCATGCTAGGGCCAAGGGACCAAAAGGTGTTGGGAATATCAATCAGGTTGGATAAATCTCGGTTACGATAAGAAGCCGAAGCAACGAGATTAATGGTCGGGAAAAAAGCACTTTGTGCCACACCTATTTGTTGGTTGGCTGCATAAACACGTCTTTCGCTGGCGATGATATCTGGGCGTTGTGTCAGCAAGGCAGAAGGGATTAGTTGCGGTGTTTCGGGTGTGCTAAAAGCGTAGTTCCCTTGTTTGCTCAGGTTCATGGCCGCACTATGGGTGCCGACTAAGGTAGCGATGGCATTTTGTAGTCGTTGGCGTTGATCCTGTAGATCAAGCCGTTGCGCTTGGACGCTGTAAAGCTGTGTTTCAGCCTGGGTGGCATCGAGTTGTGAAGCAACACCGGCTTTAATGCGCGCTTGCGTGAGTTTAAGAAAGCGCTGATAGGCGTTTTCAGATTCAGCTAAGAGCTGTTGTTGGTAGTCTAGGTGTCTGAGTTGTAAATAGCTTTGCGTCAGCAGGGCTTGTGTGCTCAGGCGCGCCGCGTACAGATCAGCCAAATTGGCTTGAGCTTTGGCTTCATTGCTACTGATATTGTCGCGGATACGTCCCCACACATCGAGTTCCCAAGCGACATTGGTTGAAAGGCTGTAAGTGGTGACCTTAGGCAGTTCGCTGCTGGAAAAACTGGTGGTCGAGGCTAAAGTACCATGTGAAGCACTGAAGCTGGCGTTGAGGCTTGGTAATCGACTGGCGGATACGCTTTGTAATGTGGCGAGGGCAATGCGGTACTGGGCTTCACTGGCTTTGAGGTTTTGATTGTCGAGCGTTAAGCGTTCGTTCAACTCGTTGAGTAGCGGGTCATTAAAAGATTGCCACCATGCAGATGGATGAGGTGTTTGACGCAGCTGTTCAATCGGTTTAAGTACGGCATAACCAGCAAATTGAGCAGGTGTTGCGATGGTCGGTGTTTGATAGTCGGGTGCCATGCTGCTGCATCCTGTCAAGGTCAGTAGGATGGCACTGAGTAGGAGGAGATTGAGCGAGACGGTGGATAAATTCATAGTTAACTTTCTCTAATCATCGATGATGAAACAAGCTTATTGAATGCGCTGTTGCGCTTGCCTTGTAATGTTGCTTTTAGACGTTCTAAAGCTAAAAAGACGACGGGCGTGGTATATAGTGTAAGTAATTGACTGACGATTAAACCGCCAATGAGTGTCACACCCAAAGGAACACGTAGTTCACTGCCTTCACCAAAACCAATGGCGAGGGGAACGGCACCTAAAATTCCTGCGAGGGTGGTCATGAGAATGGGACGAAAACGCACTTGCGCCGCGATATAAATAGCCTGTGCGGCAGTGTGATGGTGGTTTCTTTGTTGGTTTAGGGCAAAATCAATCATTAGAATAGCGTTTTTCTTCACTAAGCCGAGCAATAAAAAAATACCGATGAGGGCGATGATGGTGAGTTCCATGCCTAGAAGTTCCAGTGCGATCAGGCCACCCAATCCCGCTGTGGGCAGGGTCGATAAAATGGTAATGGGGTGCAATAAGCTTTCATAGAGTATGCCCAGAATCAGATACAGGCAAACCAGTGCACTGATGATGAGAACGAGCTGATTCGATTGTGTTGATTTGAAGAGTTTGGCATTGCCACCAAAAACGACTTGCACACTGGCAGGTAAAGCCAGTTCAGCAATGGCGTTTTCAATCACTTCGATGCCTTGGGTTAGACTGACTTTTTCGGCTAAGTTAAAGCTAATGGTATAAGCAGGAAAGCCGCCTTCATGATAAACCGCTAAGGGTGCGCTGTTTTGTTCGATACGGGCTATGCGGGACAGGGCAATGGCTTGACCTTGGTTATTGAGCACAAACAGACTAGCGAGGTTGTCTTCGCTGAGGCGTTCATCGGTATGAGATTCTAACACAATACGATATTGATTGAGCGGACGATAAAGCGTACCAATTAAACGTTGTGCGAAAGCATTATTCAGCGTGTTGTCGATGTCGCGCATACTGATACCTAACTGCTGTGCGGCATCTCGGTCAACCTGAATATAGGTTTGTGCGCCTTTGCTTTGTTGGTTGGAATCGATGTCTTTTAGGCTTTCTTGCGCACGTAAGGCTTCTAGCACTCGTGGTTCAGCTTCGCGTAGCGTTTCTAAACTCTCGGCTTTTAAACTGAAGTTGTAAGAAGCAGTAGGGTTTTGTGTGCCCATGCGTAGGTCTTGCACAGGGAACATCATGGTTCTGACACCGGGTAAGCGGTTGGTGAGTGGGCGTAAGCGATTAATGACGTCATTGGCCGATTCTTTGCGTTGGTTTTTTGGCTTTAGGCTGATAAAAACCACAGCAGCATTACTAGCACCAAATCCCATAAAGGCGGTGGCAGTATCAATGGCAGGGTCAGCTTGGATAATGGCCAATAGATGATTAAGCTTGCCTTGCATGGCTTCAAACGAAATGTGTTGGTCGGCTTGAATCCGTCCCATGATACGTCCGGTATCCTGTTCTGGCATAAACCCTTTACTGATATGTACATACAAACTGATGTTTAAGGCAATCACCATCAGCAGCAGCGTGAGTAGTGTTTTTGGGTGACGCAAGCTCCACGCCAGTGAACGTTTATAGGCTTGTCGCCACCAACGATGATAGCTAACACGTCGTTTAACTTTGATGCTATGGGTGGGTAACAGCTTCACCGCTAAGGCAGGTGTGGTGGTGAGGGCAATGACCATCGAAATCAGCACAGCGACACTGAGCGTGACGGCAAATTCGGTAAACAGGCGTCCAATCAAACCACCCATAAACAGCAACGGAATGAATACCGCTACTAAAGAGAGGCTAATGGCGATGACGGTAAAACTGATCTCGCGTGTGCCGACAACACTGGCTTGATAAGCACTGTAGCCTTTCTCTCGATAGCGTAAAATATTTTCCAATACCACAATGCTGTCATCGACAACAAAGCTAGTGGCAACAATGAGCGCCATTAACGACAGATTATTCAGGCTAAAGTCGAGCCAAACCATCACCACCAGTGTACCAAGCAGCGATACTGGAATACTCAGTGCGGGAATGAGGGTAATGTGCCACCTTCGGGTAAAGGCAAAGACGACAAATACCACCAAAAAAATAGCAATAATCAGTGTTTCTTCCACCTCTTTAAGTGAAGCGCGTACCGTGGGGGTGCGGTCGATGGCGACACCAAATTCAACACTACTAGGCACTAGCGCCTCTAAACTGGGTAGGGTGGCATAAACACGATCAACGGTGGCAATCATATTAGCGTTGGGCTGACGGTAGAGAATCAATACCACGGCGGGTTTACCTCGACTGTAACCGAAGGTGCGGGTGTCTTGCACCGATGGACTGACTTGAGCAACATCGCTGAGTCTTAACTGATGGGCATTGTCATCAGTTTTAAGCAATAGCTTGGCGTAGTCTTGCGCTTGGCTGAGTTGTTGATTGCTGTTTAACTGATAGCGCACTTGCTCGTCTTCAATTGTTCCTAATGGGGCAAAAGTATGCTGATTATTGATGACCGTGCGCACATCTTCCAGTGCCAATTGGTAGTGTGCCAAGGCTTGGCTATCGACCTGAATACGAATGGCAGGTGAAGCACCGCCACCAACAACCACCTGACCAATACCTTCGATCTGTGCCAAGCGTTGCGCCAGAATGGTATCTGCCATATCGAATAACTGACCTCGCGATAGGGTGTCGGAAGTGAGCGAGAGCACCATAATGGGCGCATCAGCGGGATTGGCTTTTTTGTAGGTGGGGTTGCTGGTCATGCCCGAAGGTAAAAAACTGCGTGCCGCTTGAATGGCTGCTTGTACATCGCGTGCGGCGCCATCAATATCTCGATTCAGGTCGAATTGAATATTAATACTGGTCTTGCCCAGCGTACTGGTGGAGGTGATTTCATTGACGCCCGCTAGTTGCCCTAAGGCTTTTTCTAGGGGTGTGGCGACACTGCTGGCCATCACTTCGGGGCTGGCTCCGGCAAGATTCGCATTAACGGAAATGACGGGGAAATCGACCTGAGGCAAAGGCGCTGCGGGTAGACCTTTCAAGGCAACTAAGCCGATCAGTGCTAAAGCCGCGGTGAGTAACAGCGTGGCAATCGGACGATGAATGGCTAACTGCGAAGCGTTATTCATAGCGGTTTAGTTGACTTGAGGGAAAACGCTTTTCTAATTGCAAGAAAATCACCGGTGTGGTGAAGAGCGTGATGAGTTGGCTGAGCAATAAGCCGCCAACAATGGCATAACCCATAGGTTGACGTAATTCTTCACCCAGTCCGGTTGACAACATGAGCGGTAAAGCACCAAACAGCGCAGCAAAAGTGGTCATTAAAATGGGGCGCAAACGATGACGGCAGGCCTGAATAATCGCCGCTTCGGCACTGAGTTGTTCTTGGCGCATCCCTTCTAAGGCGAAGTCAATCATCATAATGGCGTTTTTCATCACCAAGCCAATCAGCAAAATTAAGCCAATGACGCCAATGATATCGAGCGAAAAACCAGCCAGTGATAGGGCAATCAGCGCACCAATAGCTGCTGCTGGTAATGTCGATAAAATGGTAACGGGATGAATCAGACTTTCATAAAGCACGCCCAACACAATATAGACGGTGATGATGGCGGCCAGTAGCAGTAACAGGCTATTGGCTAGGGACTTTTCAAAGGCCAGTGTTGCACCTTGTAGTTTCAGTTCAACGCTTTTTGGTAAGTCTAATGAGGCTTTCGTTTGTTGAATGGCGGCAACAGCGTCGCCAAGGCTATAACCCGCATTGACGGCAAAGGCAATGCTGGCACTGGGAAACTGATCTAGTCGTTGTAAGCTCAATGCGGTTGATTTGAGTTCAAACTTAGCCACGCGATGTAAGGGGATGGCTTGCTGTTGTGTATTCAGCACATACACCTGAGACAACTTATCGAGTCCTTGTGCTGCGGCATCGGTCATTTCCATCACCACCCGATATTGATTCGATTGGGTGAAAATGGTGGCAATGAGTCGCTGACCAAAGGCATTGTAAAGTGCGGCATCAATTTGTTTGACTGTTACGCCAAGGCGTGTCGCTTGGTCGCGGTCAATGTCAATAAAGACCTGTTGTCCTTGCAGGTTTAAGTCACTACTCACTTGGCTGAGTTGCGCTAAGTTTTGTAGTGCGCTAACCAGTTGATCACTGGCCTGTGCGAGATCCTCACTAAATGGGCTGCTAACTTTGAATTGGTAAGGACTACGCGCCAGTTGGTCTTCAACGGTTAGTTCTGGGCTGGGTTGAATATAAACAGCCAGTTGGCTGTGTTCAGCCGCTAAACGGCGCAAGCGTTCAATGATGATAGGTGCATCATCACGTTGTTTTTTATCAATCAGTTGAATTGCCATGCGTCCACTATTGGGGGTCATGTTTTGTCCATCAACACCAATAAAACTACTAATACTCTCGACCGCTGGGTCGGTGAGCAGGGTTTGGGTCAGTGCTTGTTGTAAGCTAGATTGTTGCAAGAATGACGCCTTCGCTGGCGCATCGACGGTAACGGTTAAAATCCCAGTATCTTGCACGGGAAAAAAGCTTTTCGGAATTTGCCAATAGAGTAGTGCACTGATGAGCAATAAGGCAAAACTGACCATGAGCGTTAAGGATTGATGCGCGAGTACCAACTTTAATCCATTGAGATAGCTCGTTTGAATGGGGGAGAACCAGCTAGTGACGGCTGAGGTTTGAGGGGTGTTGTTGGTTGCCTCATGCTTGTTCGCCAAGTAAGCCGCCATCATCGGTGTTAGTGTCAGCGAAATGACAGCAGAAATGAGCATGGCAACGGTGAGCGTTAGGGCAAATTCACGAAAGAGACGACCGATAATGTCTTGCATAAACAGCAAGGGAATGAGTACGGCAATCAGTGAAAAGGTGAGTGAAATAATGGTAAAGCCAACTTGTCCGGCACCATTAATGGCCGCTGTCAGTGCCGATTCTCCTGCTTCACGACGACGGGCAATATTTTCAATCATGACAATGGCATCGTCAACGACGAAACCCGTTGCCACCACCAGCGCCATGAGGGTGAGGTTATTAATGGAAAAACCGAGCAAGTACATAATGCCCAGCGTACCCACTAAGGATAAGGGGATGGCAAGACTGGGAATCAGGGTTGCTTTGAGGTTGTTGAGGAAAATAAAAATCACCGCCACCACTAAGATAATCGCTATGAGCATATCTTGGCTCATTTCGTGTAAGGCTTGACGAATGGATTGAGTCCGATCTGTTACCACATCCACCTGAACCGAGGCGGGGAAGTTGGCGGTGAGTTCGGGCAAATTTTGGCGAATACGATCGGTTACGGCGATGACATTCGCATTTGGCTGACGTTGGATATTGAGCAGAATGGCTGGCTGTTCGTTGAGCCAAGCACTCAGGTATTGATTTTGTGCCTCCTCAACGACGCTGGCGATGTCACCCAGCCGAATGGCATTGCCATTTTGGTAGGCGACAATGAGCGCACGATAATCGTCAGGGGTTTTCAGTTGGTCGTTGGCGTCAATGGTACTAGAGCGATAAGGTCCTTGTAAGCTGCCTTTACTCATGGAAAGGTTGTTATCATTAATGAGCGTGCGAATACTGTCAAAAGACAGTCCCAAAGCGGCCACTTGTGATGGGTTGAGTTGCACACGAATGGCGGGGCGCTGATTGCCGGCAATGCTGACTAAGCCAACACCGGAAAGTTGTGAAAGCTTCATTGCTAAACGCGTTTCAACCAAGTCTTGTAGTTGCGGTGTGCTTAGCGTGGGTGATGTGATGGCAATGGTCATAATCGGCGCGTCGGCTGGGTTGACCTTATGGTAAATCGGCGGCGTGGGTAAGTCGGCAGGTAACAGATTATTAGCAGCATTCATTGCAGCCTGTACTTGTTGTTCGGCGACATCGAGCGGCAAGTTCAGTTCAAAACGCAAGGTAATGGTGGCGGCACCGCTGGTACTGTTGCTGTGCATTTGTGCCAGGCTGGGCATTTGTCCTAATTGCTTTTCTAGTGGTGCGACGATGGTACTGGCAACCACTTCCGGGCTGGCACCGGGATAAAAAGCGCTGATTTGAATGGTCGGGTAATCAACTTGCGGTAAGGCAGACAGGGGTAAGAGTCGATAAGCCAATAGACCCGATAGCAATATGGCCAGCATCAGCAAGCTGGTGGCAATCGGGCGCAGAATAAAAAAGCGACTGATGTTCACACGTTTTACTCTTTGTTTGGCTGAGTGGAAGGGCTTTCCGTGGCAGGGGATTTTTTATCCGCTTTAGTTCCAGCCGCTTTAACCTGACTGCCGGGCTTGAGTCTGTCGCTGCCATCGGTCACTAACATATCCCCCTCCCTCAATTCACCGGTAATGGCAATATGGGTTTGGTTGCTGTGCAAACGTTTGACGACAATGGCTTCGACCTTATTATCGGCATTAACACGATAAACATAGTCACCTTGAGCGCCATATAAAATGGCTTGGCTAGGAATGATCAACACCTGTTTTAAGGTGTTAAGCAGTAGTCGAACCTGCACAAATTGATTGGGAGTGAGTTGTTGTTGGGCATTATTGATAAAGGCTTTTAGTCGAATACTGCCGGTAGCGGCATCGACTTGATTATCGCTAATCCAGTCGCTACTGGTGGCTAGTCGTTGGCTTTTGTCTGCATTCCAAATTTCAACAAGCATTGATTGCCCCAATGGTAATTGAATTTGTAGTTGCGGCAAGTTGATTTCGGGCAGCGAAAAGGTCACCGTAATGGGATCTATTTCGACAATAGTGGCCAAACCGTTGCTATCACTGGCTTTAATTTGATTACCAACATCGACCTGTCGAAAACCGATTTTACCAGCAAGGGGCGCGTGAATTTTGGTATAACTGAGTTGTAGTTCGGTGTTTTGAATTTGTGCTTGAATATTGTCTAGTGCGGCTTGAGTTTGTGCTACCAACGAACGCTGAGTATCGCGTTGTTGTGCAGCGATAGCATCATCCTCTAGCAAGGAGTCATAACGTTTCAGGTCGCGTTTGGCATTGTCGAGTAAGGCCTTTTGCTGAGCCAGTTGGGCTTTTTGTTGGGCTAGCAGGGTTTGTAGCGCACGGGGGTCAATTTCAGCTAGCAGTTGTCCCTTTTTGACGAACTGACCTTCATTGAAATGCAGTTTCTGTAGCTCACCATCAATGCGAGAACGTAACACCACTTGTTGGCGTGCTGTGACACGTCCCAGTGCTTCAATCCAAACAGGCATATCATCACGCGTAACGGCAGCGGTGAATACCGGTGTCGGGCGCTCGCCTTTAATTTTTTCTGAGGTTGATGTTTGAGAAGTCGTTTTATTAGCAGTTGTCGGGCTTTGGTTAGCAAAATAATAGACCGCAAAGGCAACAGAAGAGACTAAAACCAATAATACCAGAACTATTTTTTTCATAAATTTCACGAACAATCGAAGCCTAGATGGATTAAGTGACTTCGATTATAGCGGAAATAAACGGCCTATTTAGTCTTTTTATGACATGAAGCTGATGTCTAAGTTGTGTCAAGCACCTTGTTTGTGACGTGCTAACTCCAGCTCTTTGGTTTGAATGAAATAAACCAATTGACGACGCATTTCTTCGGTCAAATTGATAAATTCAACGGCAACGGTAAAAGTCGCATCAGGATGTGGAATGACTTTTACAACGTGAGAACGAAGTAGCAAAGGTTCGGATTGAATATTCAAGAACAACAGCAGGTCAATGATGCTGTTATTGGTAATGGTACTATTCACGCTGAAAGATAAACCACCCGCACTAATATTAACCGGCACTGTTGGCAGCGTGTGTTTGATGGCTTCTTCACCTAAGCCATGCATAATAAAATTGAGCTTATCATTAAGCGCAGCCAACGCCTCTGCCATCAACGAACTTTTTTCGCGAATGGTTTCAATAGTTTCTTGTACACGCGTTTCAATTTCGCTCAATGCACTAGGAAAATAACGTTCAATAAACGCCGCATCAGCTGTTGCCGGGAGTGGATGACTTGCTTCCTCGTCTGTTAATACACGATACGAAAAGGGCAGCATGGTATCCATGCGATAATAAGCACGTTGCTGGGGAGTAGATTCTTTCATTTATGCGGTGGCCAGTTTTAAACTTGAAATGGGTGTAGCCGTCTTAACCTGACCGGATGCTCCGTAGGTATCGCCAGCGTCTATTTTACCGGATAGCAAGTTTAATCCAAACTCATTTAAACGCAGCAAACTTTGCAATAGCATAGCATTGCGCTGGTTGACCTGTTGAATTGTTTTTGTTAATGCGACCAAACTACCCGAAGCACCAGATTCAGTGCAATTTGTTAACAAGTTTGCAACAATCTGACTGGCTTCTAGATTAGGTAACTTAGCTTTTAGTGCTTGCTCTGTTTGACTAATTTCATTCAATTGATTCAATTTCCGCTCTGCAATCTGAGTAATTAAATCAGCTTGATTACTTTTCAGGGCATCAAATTCAGATTCTAGGGTGAGTAGAAATGCCTGAAGTTGTTCAACCCATTGATCGCAAAGCTGGCAAACAGTCATAAGTTTTCAATCCTAAGAGGTTTTCAACCTTTGATTTGGTTTTCGAAAGCCATTAACCGAGCAGCAATACTGGCAGGATTGGGCTTGTAATTGCCTTCTGCAATCGCAGCACGCAAGCTAGCTACACGCTCCGCATTGACTTCAGCTTTACTGTTGCTTTGCTGAGCCAGCTGTCCTAAACGACTTGCCGTGTTCGTTAACGTAACTTTCTCTTCATTTTTGGCAAAAGTTGCCACACCAGCGTCTAGTGTTTTGCCGTCTGTCTTGCGTGCTGTGTTATTGTCTAGGTTGGTTAAGCTTTTGTTGGCGTTGTTACCAACACCTCTCAATACGCTATTGATGTCCATGATTCACCTCACCCTAAAATTCTTATTGTCATTCTAGCAATTTTTTTGCCTATCTGAGAGGGTTATCGAACAATTTGCGAAAAACTTTAATCTTTTTTTCTTTTTTTAGCTCATATGGGCAAATCATGACAAACCTCAACGAACACTGACCGTATCGGCCGATTCAATATAAGCTTTAACCGTTTTTCCTGAACTTAAGTTTTTAACACGAATCGCTTGGCCCATGCTTCCAGCCTCAAGGGCCATTCCGTTCATTTCGATGTGAAAACGAGGGTCAGCACTGACAATTTTAACCAAATCATTTTTTTGTATCAGCAGGGTATTCTTGAGGTGATGTTGTTGTAATGGCGTTCCTTTGGCGATAAATTGTCTGACGCTTTTATGTTGTACGCTGGTTAAATCACGCAAATGATTGTTGGTTACTTGTGCATTGGGACGCCAATCGACCGTTACTTGATGTTCATCAATGGCCTGTCCTGCCGATAAATCTTGCACGGCTATAATAACAGGCAGCAGACCTGTCACTTTAGCGTTCACGTATTGACGCCATGCAGGTTGGTTACAGCTAATCGTAAGCGTAACATTGCCAACACGTTGTTTTGTGTTATAAGTTATCTGTGGTGGTTTTTCGCAATTTGGCTTTTGAGCGGCACTAGATAACGGAGTTATACTCACCTGTGGTTGCTTTAGTTGCGGATCTAAGTGCGTTAATATGTAAGCCTTGGCAAGCATCATCAATTCATCGGCACTTTCGCTGTGAGCGTTTGAAGTGGGTAGGAGTGTCAATAAAGCAATACACAGGCTTAAAAAAAGCCTGTTAAGGGTGATTTGGCACGATTTACGCTTGTAGGCTGTCATAATGATAGAGATTTACCTAAACTGGCCGAATTAAGGCTTATTGTAGCGAATAAAACGGATTGTTACCTATGTCAGACCTGTTAAAAAATATTGATCGACGCACAAAGCTTGCTGGTATGAACCGTATGGAGCTGTTGTTGTTTACGCTACACGATGAGCAACGCTTTGGTATTAATGTTTTTAAAGTAAGGGAAGTCATACGCACGCCACACATTTCACCTGTACCTAAATCGGATGCACGCATTGTCGGCATCGCTGATATTCGTGGTGCAACCATGCCCGTGATCGACTTACCCTTGTCACTGGATTTAGCACCCATGAAAGACGTGCCTAACACGCTTACCATTGTGACCGAGTTTAACAGTTCGGTACAGGGTTTTTTAGTCGGTTCAGTCGATAAAATTGTGCATTTGCGTTGGGAAGATATTTTGCCGCCGCCTGAAACACTGATGAACGTCAATTATCTAACGGGCGTCACCAAGGTCAATAACCATTTGGTAGAAATTATTGACGTGGAGCGGGTGCTGCAAGAAGTGGCAGGGCGTAGTGCTGCGGATGTGTCTGATGAAGTGGGTAAAATCGGTCAGGAAGTAATTAATGGTCGTGAGTTTTTGGTGGTGGGTGCAGATGATTCAGTGGTGGCGCGCGCTAAGTTAAAAGCCGTACTTGATAAATTAGGTGTTAAATCGATTATTTTTAATAATGGACGTTTAGCGCTTGAAGCTTTGCAAAAAATGGCCGACAAAGCCGATAAAGGTGATGCTATTGCTGTTAATAAACAAGTGCTGATGCTCGTCTCCGATATTGAAATGCCTGAAATGGATGGTTATACATTAACCACACATGTGCGCAAAGATCCGCGTTTAAAAGATCTGTATGTGGTATTAAATTCTTCCTTATCGGGTGGTTTTAATGATAATTTGACTGCCAAAGTGGGTGCTAATAAGTTTTTGTCGAAATGGCATACTGATGAGTTGGCGAACTTGGTGATTGAGCGAATTCGTGCTAGAGATGGCGTGGAAGGGTGATACCCAGTGTTGACGCTAAGAAACTTCATTTGGATAGGCCTTCTGAGTTTATTTAGTAGTGTCAGTTCGGCACAGTCACCCTGTGTCGAAGTAGAAGGTGTTGCCCAGATTGAGCAGGGTGATCTTGCTTATGCACGACAAATGGCGATTAGAGACGCTTTAGCGCAAGCGGCGCTTTCATCGAATGTGCGTGTCAATGCTCAGTCAGAAACGCAAAACTTTGCTTTGACGCGTCAGAGCGCACAGTTTGCCGCTCAGCAACGTGTCACCAGCATGAAGGTGTTATCGGAGGTGCAGGAAGCGGGTAGTATTCGAGTGAATGTGTCTGCTTGCTTAACTGAAGAGGCGAAAGTTTGCCCTAACTATATTGCACGCTATGTGCCTAAAGTGGCGATTGCTTCAGTAGCGGTTCAAGACGAATATTCAGTCAAAGATATTTTGGATGTAGCGCCTGGTTATCAGGGAGAGCTGTACAATCGTTTGTGGTCATCGGGACAGCGCAATGTCGAAACGCTGCATACCGCCAGTGATTTGTATGTTGGACGACCCATTATTCCCAATTTGTCCTCAACCATGTTACAGACCGCTAGTGATCGTACCTTAGCGCAATATCTAGTGTTAACGGTTATTCGTTCGGCTGATTGGGAAGTGGAACAAAGTGCAGTTGCAGGCGAAATTCGTAAAGCCTTTCGTTTCGACAAAGAGCCTACGCAACGTACCGTTAGTGTCGAATGGTATGTCATTGACTTGATTCAAGAGCGACTGTTGGTGCAAGGTAATGCCTTCAAAAAAGTGAGAGACGCCGATGTACGTGTCGGGCGCGATAAACCCTTTGCCAGCCGTCAGTTTTTTGTCACGCCAACGGGTAAGCTGTTCGATTATGTTTTGAACGAGCAGGTTACGTCTATTCAAGAAAGTTTAGCTTGTGCGCCAATATCGGCCACTATTGCGGAAGTAAATCAGGATAAAGTGGTGGTGCCCATCAGTATCGATTCAGGCGTGTCACAAGGCGATGTATTGGCTGTGTATAGTCGCAGCTCGCGTCCTTATCGTATCGGTTCGATTGAGTTAGGAACTGATTTAGAACCAACGGCGTTTATTCGTGTACAGAAAGTGTTGCCACGGTTTATTGTGGGTCGGTTCGAGGGGAAAAAAGGATTAGTACAAGCGGGTGATATTGTTAAATCCTGGTAATTTCATCATTCAATGCCATATCTCTTTGTCAGCTTCACCTTTGCGCTACTACTTGTAGCGCTTTGGCTCGCTTTCGCGATATCTGGCATTGACTGAGTGAAATGCTTATTAAGTTGTTATCTGGCGTTGTTGCTGCAGTGCTCAAACTTCGTCATGTAGTTAGCTACACTTCTTGTTTTGCGCGCTTTGCGCCTAGCCATTTTAACTGGCGTTGTAACCGCTTTGCTCATACGCCAGCTCATGACAGTTCTTGGATGGCTTAAGCCCATTTTACTCGGCAAAATTTGTCGTTTTCATTCTTTTTTTCCGTTATCGGCGGCAATTCAGTTTTCTTTAGGCGTTGTTGGCATTTAATTTGCTAAGTTATTTTTATGGAAAAACGCCGTGAGGGTCACAACAATGTCATCTCGATTTGATTCAGTCTTAGGTATTCATGCCGATGCGCTAAAACTGCGTGAGGCGCGTGGTCGCATACTTGCGTCTAATCTAGCTAACGCGGATACGCCCAACTATAAAGCACAAGATTTAGATTTTCGTGCCGCCATGCTAAAACAGCGTGGTGATGAGATGCCGTTACGTTCACCGAGTATGAAATTAACCAACAGCAGGCATATCGCAGGTTTTGAAGGTAATAACCTCAGTGCAGCTGAATATTTACGTTATCGCGTGCCAACTCAGCCATCGCTTGATGGTAATACCGTCGAGACCCATATTGAAAAAGCCAAGTTTATGGAAAATGGTATGCAACACTCGATGACACTACAATTTTTAGACGACAGAATTAAGGGCATCAAAGATGCCTTACGTAGTCAATAAGCTAAAGGGGTTGAGTTATGTTTGATACCATTAATATCGCTGGTTCTGGCATGAATGCACAAAATGTGCGCCTCAATGCCATCGCATCTAACATGGCGAATGCTGATAGCATTAGCTCTAATGCTAAAGATACCTATCGCGCTAAACACGCTAAATTTGAAACCATTATGGCTCAAATGGGTAGGTCACCTGGCGTTATTCCAGCAGGTGGGGTGCGGGTGAAAGAAATTGTTGAAGATCAGTCGGAGCTGAAAGCGGAATATAACCCGAATCATCCCATGGCGAATGAGCAGGGTTATATTTATCGTCCCAATGTCGATACCGTTGAAGAAATGGCGAATATGCTATCCGCTTCACGTAGTTATGAAATGAATATTGAAGTGATGAACACCACCAAACAATTGTTATTACGCACCATTCAGTTGGGCAGCGGTAACTAAGGAAGGTCTGAATAATGCGCTTTGCTTATCATTCAGACTTCCTACTTTTATTTTTTAAGTGGTTGGAAGGGCATAAATCAATTCGTGACAGGCTAATTTGGTGCTGCCCTTCCCCCACACCCCCATCCCTTTTGTATTTTGCAGATATCCTCTAAATACATACGCTAACAGGAGATCAACATCATGGCTGTTTCAAGTATTGATAGCTTAATGAACCCGAGTGAAAAAGCTCGGATAGCACCACAAAAAACCATGGGCCAAGAAGATTTTTTGAAATTGCTCACCACGCAAATGCAAAACCAAGACCCAACCAACCCTGTTGATAACACCAAAATGATTGCCGATATGGCACAGTTTTCTAGCCTAGAGGCAATGAAGCAACTGAATGATACCGTGAGTAGCATGAGCCAAATGTTCAAGGTAAATCAGGCAGTTCAAGCCAGTGTGTTGGTGGGTAAAGATGTGGTTGTGCCAGGCAGTAAAGTTAATTTGATTTCGGGTAGTGCACCAGTGGCTTTGGTGAATATAGAAGAGTCTTTAACCGATGTGAAAGCACAAATTCGTAACGCCAGCGGTGAGTTGGTACGTGAATATAGTTGGGAAAGTTTACCCGTAGGTCAGGGCGATTTGAGATGGGATGGAAAAGATGCCAGTGGCAATGCTTTGGCACAGGGGGTTTATACCTTAACCGCATGGGGTACCAATTCTGAAGGCGCTCGCGCGACTGTTGGCACATTAGTTGCTCAGAAAGTGGTTAGTGTAGATGTGGGTTCATCGGGCGCTTCGCTTAATTTAGCTGACGGCTCTGCCGCTGGTCTCGATGAAATTCAACAAATCCGATAAGACAAGGATAGAATCATGGCAACGAATTTTTCATTAACTGCGTTAACGGGCATTAACTCAGCTTCAACGGGTTTGGGTGTTATCTCCAATAACATCTCTAATGCGCAAACGATTGGTTTTAAATCGAGCCGTGCCGAATTTGCGGATTTGTTTTATGGTGCACAAAATACACCAGGTACAGGTTCTCGTACCCAAGCGGTGACACAAAGTTTTAATCAAGGTGCAATTAACGATACAGGTAATTCGCTCGATTTGGCCATTAGTGGCGAAGGTATGTTCATTTTATCGGACGTTACAGGGCGCTATGATGCGGTTTACACGCGTAATGGTTCATTTAAGTTAGATAAAGATGGTTTTATTACCGATCAAATTGGTAATAAATTGCAAGGTTTTAGCAAAGATGGAGCATTATCAACACCCAGCAGTAATGTGTATAAAACCATTTTAGAGCCGATGAATATTGGTAATTTAAATAAATTGCCTAAAGCAACCTCTCAAACTACTTTTGACTTGAATTTAAATGGTCAAGATCCCGTCACTTACAACATAACCTCGAATGGTGGAAAACAAAGCGCCAGTGGGGTTGCTTTCAGTGCGAATAATTTAAAAGATATGTCGTACGACGGTGCACCTAATTACTCAACCACTAAAGAAGTTTATGACTCTTTGGGTGGAAAACATCGTATGACAGTGAATTACTATAAAGTAGCTGTTAACGCACCAGGAAATTATCCATCCGCAAATGCAACAGCTGGAAACAGCGTCACTTATACTCAAGAAACGACTGATTGGTATGCGCAATATATTATGGAAGACTATGATGACGCTACAGGTACTTGGTACAAATCGGGTTCGGGTCAAGAATCATCGGTGAATGGTACGAATAACCAAACGGCAATGGGGGCAATTGCTGGCGCAAGTAATTTAACCAATGGGGGTATTGCAGCCAATGCTGTTAGTACTTTTGGGGTGCCCACCACTGCATCCGATGCAGGTGAAAGTGCGTATAACTTAGCAATGGCTTTGGGTGCAAATACCACACAAGCAACAGCCGCTAAAACAGCCGCCAGTGGTGCTTTTGGCAGTGGAGCGCAAGCTGCTTTTAACGCTGCTTTTGGTAACGGTGGCACATTGCAGGCAGCGGGCGTTATAACGGCAGCGCAAGGAACAGATAATACCAGTGTCTATACCGCTTATTTGGCAGCACCTTGGGGTGCTGACTCAGGTCGTTTGGCTCGTGCGTATAACACGGCAATGCCTGCTATTAGTTTTCCTGCAGCGACTAATGCGGCATTGGCTACGCTTGCTGGTCAACAAGCACAAGCTGCGGCTGTTACGATGGGATTAAATGCTTCGCAAGCAGCGCAAGCAGCCACGGCAGCACAGAATGCGGTCATTGCGAACGGTGGCGTGAACACGGCCGCGTGGCAAGCGGGTTTTAACGGTGCTTTTGGCTCGACTGGGGTTGCTACGTCTATTCCTGATGCTGTTGTTCAAGCATATCGTTTTGATAGCCAAGGCAAGTTATTAGACTTCAACAATAATGGCAATTTTGCACAAATAGCAGGGAATACCACACCTCAAGCCAAAGTCGCCGCTCCGCAAAATTGGTTCTTCGATGTGCCTAATCCAAATGGTACGGTTGGTGTTACTGAAGCCATGACCTTTGACGCGGACATTACCAATTTGACACAGTATGCAGGTGCTTACACCATTCGTGGTGTCACTCAAGATGGCTATGCGGCTGGTGATTTAGTCGGTGTGCAAATTAACAAAGATGGCGCGATTGAAGCACAATATTCTAATGGTCGTTCGGATACGGTAGCAAAACTGGCTTTAGCTAACTTTAGTGATAAACAGGGTATGCAAAAACTGGGTAATCAGATGTGGGCAGAAACAGCCGCTTCAGGTCCACGCCAATTGGGTAATCCACAAGCTTCTGGATTTGGCTCGGTGCAAGCTGGCGCGTTGGAGTATTCTAACGTCGATGTGACGGGTGAATTGGTGAATATGATTTTTATGCAAAAAATGTATCAAGCCAGTG
>CAYQEZ010000039.1:0-9856 GCA_964416645.1 uncultured Francisella sp.
GCTTCATTGAGTATTTCAACAATGCGTTGTTGTTCGGGAAGAGGGGGGATGGGGATTGAGGTATCTTTAATTTTTTGTTGAGAAATATTTGGTTGCGCATTACCAACTGCTTGTGCTACAAGACTATCTTTTGTATAAAGAAAAAAATAGTAAATAAAGTTTACATCCATTTTTTCATTAGGATAGACCGCACAAACAGCTTGATTACTAGACGCGGGAAAACGCAATATTCCTACTTGCCCAGCAGTTGCTCCATACATAGCGATTAAGACGCTGTTAACAGGAAATATTTTTGCAGAGGAGTTATCTAATCCTAGTTGAGTAATAAAGTTTTTAGATGTGTTTATATCTTTTTTACAAACCTCACCACTAAGCAACCAAGGAATTGTTCCGTTTTGATAGTATTGAACGTTGGATTTCAGTGGCGTGCCACCAGAACTTGTTTTACAAACCTCCCCCAACTTCTTAACTTCCCACCCCTTACGCAAGGTCATGCTAACAACCCCTTAATGGACTGCATAATCTCAGCGGTTTCGGCATCTAGGCTGGTAAGCTCTTCTAAAATCTCTTCGGGATCACGTAAGGCAACCACTTCTTGAGCAGTTGGGTTTTTGACCGATAAATCGTAGGTGCTGGTGTCAATATCGGCAATATTCAGTGTCCAAGACTTTGCCGAATCGGCTTTGGTAGCTTGCAGCGCGATAAATTCGGCTAAGTCATCGTCGTTTAACGGATTACCTTTGCCCAAACTGCGCCCTGGTTCTAGTTGGTAATACCATATTTTTTGTGTCGGCTCACCTTTGCTAAAAAACAGCACCACGGTTTTCACCCCCGCCCCCAAAAAGGTTTTGGCGGGCATATCCAACACCGTATGCAGGTTGCAATAGCTTAACAATTCTTTGCGCAGGGCAATGGCGGCATTATCGGTATTACTTAAAAAGGTATTTTTAATGACAATCGCCGCCCGTCCGCCAGGTTTGAGCATGGCGATAAAGTGTTGCAAGAATAAAAAGGCGGTTTCGCCTGTACGAATTGGGAAGTTTTGTTGCACCTCGGCACGTTCTTTACCGCCAAAAGGCGGGTTTGCCAGCACGATATGCTTTTGTTGGCTGGGCTGAATGCTGTTAATGTCTTCGGTAAGTGTGTTGATATGCACCACATTAGGCGCTTCGATACCATGCAAAATCATGTTCATAATGGCAATGACATACGCCAGTGGCTTCTTTTCTTTGGCGTAAAAGGTGCGCTCTTGCAGTGTGGTTAAGTCGGCAACGGTTAAATTGGGCTGATTGCGTAAATAATCAAAGGCTTCGCACAAAAAGCCTGCCGAACCAGCCGCGCCATCGTAAATGGTTTCGCCGATTTTGGGCTGTATCACTTGTATCATGGCACGAATGAGCGGACGTGGGGTGTAATACTCGCCCCCATTGCGTCCTGCATTGCCCATGTTTTTAATTTTCACTTCGTATAAATGCGATAGTTCGTGCTTGGCAGCTTGTGAGCGAAATTGCAGTTCATCGACTTTTTCGAGCACGCCACGCAACAAATAACCATCTTGAATGCGGTTACGGATTTCGCTAAACACTTCACCGATTTTATACTCAATGGTATTGGCATGGTCGGCTCGTTCTTTAAACGATTTAAGATAGGGAAATAACTTGTTGTTAATAAAGCCAATTAAGTCATCACCAATCAACGCATGTTGATAATCGGTTTGACCTTGTGCGTTTTTAGGCACAGCCCACGAACCCCAACGATATGCTTCATCAATCAGGTAAGCAAAGGGCTTATCTTCTAGCTCGGCAATTTGCGAGCGTTCAAATTCTAAGTCGTCTAGGTACTTTAAAAACAACATCCACGAGGTTTGTTCGGTGTAGTCCAACTCGCTCGAACAGCCAGCATCTTTGTGTAGCATGTCGTCGATATTTTTAAAGGTTTGTTCAAACATGAATATCCTAATTGTGCGGTGTTTTTGAATGTTGACTATTCTACCTTAATTAGGCTGTAAGGTGCTTTCGCCACAGCATCCACCCTAAGAAAGCAAGTAACGCAGCAAAAAGCCCAAACGGCCACAACACAGGCTGATTCCAGCTTTTTTGCGTCTGTTCGCGTTGCGCTACATCAATACGACGATACTTTAGGGTATTATTCGCCATTAAATTAGGATAGACATTATTCACCCAACCATGAAACAGGCTGACGCTTTGCGGATGCAAGCCGAACACCCAAGGCGCATCTTCACGCACTAGCGCAACCGCTTTTTCAATTAAAGCTCGACGCTCCGTCGAATCTTCCATACGGGCAATCTGTTCGTAAAGGGCATCAAATTGAGGATTTTTGTAGTTACTGGCATTTTCACCGCCCGACTCCATTTTGGCGTTGCTACCCGCTAATAAAAACAAGAAGTTTTCCGCATCGGGATAATCCGCATTCCAGCCCCAACTAAATATTTGCGCATTACCTGCCAACATTTTTTCTTGAAAACGATTGTAATCAGTCGAACGAATCACCAACTGAATACCCAACTTGGCAAACTGTTTACGCATCCAATCTAACTGAGCTTTATCATCTGCTCCCGTGCTAACGGTATCGTAATAAAGCACCAATGCCTTGCCTGTTGCTGGGTCGATGCCATTAGCATAGCCCGCTTTTTCCATCAGTGCTTTAGCTTCATCCAGTGAACGTCGCTGACATTGACCTATTTCACCTGTATGAGTTATCGGATTACAGTTGGTGCTTGCCCCCGCAATACCAGGTGGAATGAGTCCTTGCGCTACCACGCCACGCCCATTCAAGAAAATAGCAATTTGCTCTTCATAATCAATGGCGATACTGATCGCTTGACGCAAGTATTTTGCCTTGTCATCGCCTTGCCCAATAACAGGGTCACGCATATTAAAACCCATATAGGAAGAACTGGTCGCTACACTAGAAATCAATTGCATATTTTTAGCACGCATTTCATCCGTGAGCGATAACTTGCCCTGCTCGTTTAACTGAATCGCTTGGTCAAAAACTTCGCTGGAAACACCCGAAGCATCGTAATAACCCTGCAAAAACTTAGCCCAATAAGGTACCGCTTCTTTTTCTAACGCAAACACCACGCGATCAATGAATGGCAATGGTTTACCCGCATCGGCAAGTAAAGATTTAGGCACTTCTGCACCCGCCTCTGTTGGGTAGGTTTCAGGATGAAAATTCGGATTACGTTGTAATACCATACGACGATTGGGATTATTTTCCGCTAAGTAGTAAGCGCCCGACCCCACAGGTTGCCACGCCCAAGTTTGGTTTTTTTCTTTCATTCCTGGCTGGGCATAATAGGCATCGACTTCCCAAGGAATGGGGGCAAAAAATGGCATAGCGAGCCAATAAATAAACGGTGGATACTGCCCTTTAATACGAATCACTAGCGTTCTTTCATCAATCACTTCAACACCTTGTGGCGTAAACTGACGATAATCTCTCCAATCCCCCAACTTAGGCAACTTAGCTAACTCGGTAGTTTGCTCTTCTAAGCCAACAATTAATGGCGTCATCATGTCTAAAATGGGTGAGCCATTGCGTCTATCACTCATACGCGCAATCGTATAGGCTAAATCGGCAGCTGTTACGTGTCGTTTTTGTCCGTTAAAAGCAGCATGTGGCGCATAAGCAACGTCATCACGCAAATGCAAGGTGTAGCTGCTGGTATCACTGGCAGCATCATAATGCACAACAGGCATTTGCGTTAAGATAAGCGGCTCTAGCTGATAAGGACGCTTTAAGTAATGATATTGCAGCGGCGGTTCAACGATATTGGCTAGAAAAACCCATTCGTTACTGCTGTAAGACTTCACAGGATCGAGGGTTTTGGGCGGTGCAGAAAAAGCCGAAAACAAGGTATTTTCATGCACCCAGCCACGCGGATAGGGATTATTCCAGGTTGCTTGAGCAGTGAAACTCAATAGCCAGCCAATTAATAGCCACCACTTCATAAGCTTGCCTCTTTCCTTGCCGATTCATTCAGCTTCTTGTGTAAGTTCGGCCATTCGGGTAAAAACTGGGTCATCAAAGCATGAAAACGCGGTGTATGGTTGCGCTCTAATAAATGCACCAACTCATGCACCATGACATATTCAATACATTCTACGGGCATTTTCGCCAACATTAAACTCAGCCACACGCGTTTATCACGGGTGTTACACGTACCCCAGCGTGTTTTCATCGCCTTAACGCCCCAGTCTAAGGCTTCTACGCCCATCATCGGTTGCCACTTTGCTAACAACGGCGGGATGAGGCTTTTTAACTCGTGACGATAAAAAGCATCTAAGGCTTTGGCTTTCAATTCTACCGTGGCTTGGTGTGGTACATACAAATAGAGTTGCGCTTCATCTTCATTCAATACAACCCTGACTCTGTTAGCACTAGATTCAACCACCACTAAGGCATAAGTGCGACCGAAAAAAACATGCGGCTCACCCGTTGTAAAGCTTTTAGCCTGACTCACGGGACGCTGTTGCAGCGAAGTTTGCTTTTCTTTAATCCAGTCTAGCCGTGGCTTGAGGCTTTGTATGATTTGCTCATCGGTTAACTGCCAAGGTGCCGACACTTTCACCTCAGCCGTGTCCGCAATACGTAAATGCAAATGTTTGATGGCTTTGCGGGTAACTTGAATAGACAGACCAGACATTAAAAGCTGACTTTCTTGCGCCACACATTTTGTTTTAGACAATTTTTTACGAGGCGTTAGCCAATTCAGCCAAGACATAAAAGCCTAACCCACCAATTCACTAAAATGCTCATGCCCGTTGGATTGAGCAAAAACCACCGACGTGTCCAGTGCTTCGAAATGCGCTTTGCCACAGTGTATTTTATGTTTTTCCGCATCTCGCAGCACTTCATCAAACAGACTACTCTTTGTTTCTATGACAAAATACAACCGCTGCGCACCCTCTTTTTCGACCAAAATAGCCCAGTCAGGGTTATAACTACCTAGCGGTGTTTCGATTTTGAACCAGCTAGGCAGTTTGGCGTAAAGCTTCACATCAGGGTTCAGCTCTAGGTCTTTGGCAAACTGATACTCAGTATCCGAATCGTAAACAATATGCGTGTAAACGCTTTTGTCCACGTTAAGCATGTTTTGCTCAAGGTAGCCTTTTAACTCTTCAGACTCAAACAAGGTTTGTGCATAAAAAGCATTGTCGCCAATTTTTTCGTATTTAATACCATCGACCAAGGCGTGCATCTTTTTGCGTTGGATAATCTCTAAGGTTTTCTCAACAAATTGCTGTGGATTTTTGGTGAAGTCTTTTAGCCTGCCGCTTTCTTGCAAAATGCGGGCGACGGTACGTCTGGTCAGTTGCGTTTTGTTCTGCAAGTAAGTCAACACATCGGGCAAGCTATCGTAATGTGCCACATAGTCAGCCGTGGTTTCTTGCACCAGCGTTGCCGACACACCAGAAACATCAATGTCAACTTTTACTAGTGACACGCTAAATTTGGGTTTAGTAATCAGCATATTCTGAGGTTGCATTTCTTGTACACAAGCCGCCACGAACTTATCGACATCAAAATCTACCTGATAGATGGTTTTGTATTTGATGCGCTCCCACAAATCGGCAAATTCAGGACTGAGTAAGACTTCTTTTTTCAGGCTGATGCTTTGTGCTTTTCGGGCATCTTTCACATCCAAGCCACCCGATAACTTTTTCAATACCTGCTCGATAGCGGGTTGTTGTGCTTGAAATTCGACTGGCAAGGTTAATGTACCGCTTTTAAGCGCCGCTCTTAACGCATCTTGTACCTTGCCTTTCGTATCAACTAACTGTTGCTGACGCAGGTAATCGAAAATGGCTTCGGATCGTGATTGACCTAGGTATTCAGGCTCTTTCCCTTCAACAGGCACAAGAATATTGGCAAAGCTATGATCTTCGACCACGCCAAACTTAATGCCTTCTTCTTCCTCAATTTCTCGCTGCAACTTTTCAACAAAATCGGTGTAAGACTCATTGGTAATGACGGTTAGCGTATTGACGGTAAAATTGCTGTCTTCGACACGTTTCCCTGTACTGTCCACCGCCAAACGCAGGCCACGCCCAATTTCTTGCCGCTTTTTAATAGCTGATGCCGATTCGTTGAGCGTACAAATTTGGAACACATTGGGATTATCCCAACCTTCACGCAATGCCGAGTGCGAAAAGATAAAACCTAGCGGTTCGTTTAGGTCTAACAGCTTCTCTTTTTCCTTCATAATCAGCTCGTAAGCACGACCTGCATCTTGGGTATTGTCTTGGGTGTCTTTCCACACACCTTTTTTGTCTTGCGAGAAATAGCCGTTATGCACCTTGCTGACATGAGTAGTCACATCGACTTCTTTGAACAAGGATTGAAACTTAGGGCGTTTGGCAATTCTTTGGTATTCTTCTTCAAACATCCGTGCATACTTACCTGCCATCGGATTGCCTGCTGTATCGTAGGCGCGATAGTTGGCAACCTTGTCGATAAAGAACAGGCTTAACACCTTAATACCCTTGGGCAACAACACCAATTCACGCTCGAAATGCTTTTCAATGGTTTGGGCAATTTGCTGGCGCTTTAAGGCATCGTCATCAACTGCACCAATGGCTTCACCAACCCTCAAAAAGTCTTCACGCCCCTGAAAACTGACCCACTGGTTATCCGATTGCGCAGAAATATCTTGTAATACATAGCCTTCGTAAATATCACGCTTGGTGCGCTCGTAAAGATCAGCGCCTTGTTTCAGCCATTTCTTTTCGCGCTTAATACCGCCAGATTGGGTAAAAGCATCATATTCAAGCTCGGCTTCGATACTGCCTTTGCTGTTTCGTACTTTGAGTAGGCGAATGTAAGCACGGTTGTGGTCGTTTTGCGCTTCAACAGGCAATACCGCAATTTGTTTCACCAGCTTTTGTTGGTAAGCATCGACCGCATCCAGTTTGTATATGGGCAAATGCTTGTCTTTATGCGTAGCCGAATAACGCAAAGTAAACAATGGATTGAGCGATTTAATGGCATCGCCAGATTTTGCCGTGGTATCCACCGATTGGGGTTCGTCGATGATGACTACTGGACTCGTTTTGGCAATCAACTCAATCGGACGTTGACCCTCCAACCTGTCATTGCTTCGGTGAATGATATTGGCTTTGTCTTCTTTGCTTGGGTCGGTGAAACTTTTGCTAAACGCCTGAATGTTAATAATCATGATCTGAATATGGCTAGACTCGGCAAAGTTTCGCACTTGCTCCAAGTTGGCAGAATCGTAAACAAAAGCATCGCAAGCGGTGTTTTGGTAAAGTTGACCAAAATGCGCTTGAGTCATTTGAATCGACTTGTTCACACCTTCTTTAATCGCCAGTGATGGCACAACGATAATGAATTTAGTCAATCCGTAGGCTTTGTTTAACTCGTAAATGCTGCGCAAATAAACGTAGGTTTTGCCTGTCCCTGTTTCCATTTCAATGGTGTAATGCAAGTTCGCTTTGTCTAGTTGTGTCGAGGCTTTCAGTCCATTGTGTAGTTGTACTTCGGCTAAGTTCTCTAACAAATCTGCTTCATCCAACTGCAAGCGGTTGGCAGTTCCTGCATCGGTGCCATAATCTAACGAACCCAACTGCGGCATCGAAAAAGGCACAGCACAAGATTCCTGCCCTTTGAACAAGGCTACGGTGGCTTCCCATGCACGGCGTTGGTGCGGCAAGTCGTTATTAAATTGGAATTTCATTCTGTTTCCTGCTCAAAAGCCAAATGTTTTTCTATTTCAATCGTCACGTTAATAGCACCAACTTGAGGGGTGACTTAGGGGGTGACTTGAGGGGTAAATCACCCCGCAAGTCTTCACTAAGCTGCCAATCGCTTACCATCTATCGGAATCGACTTGAGATAAAGCGTGTCGGGTGAAATATCCAACTCATTGGGCCAACATACTGTGTCCCAAGCCACAAACGCCTGCTTAAAAAAGGTTTCATTCTTTAACTGATTAAACACACCCTTGTCTAAGTAAGGCGACATATCGAATAAACGATGCTCACCAGTAGCAAACCATAGCTCAAGATGATAGTTGTCTTGTGGTTGAACTTTAACGACTTTATTCATGGTCACACCTTCCTTATTGCAACGCTGGAATTTTGAACGGTGCTTGCCCATTCACAGCCAAATCCCAATCTGCGATTAAGGCTTCTCGATGAATTTCAATCCATGCCTGAACCATCCGCGTTTTACCGACAGGAAAATCACCCGTTAATCGTTCGCCTGTTTCAATGGCAAATGAAGCCGAAAAATCCTGATATTTAGCATGAATATGCGGTGTATTGTGTTGTTCATTGTCAAAGAAATACAAGTAAATCACAACACCGTAAAACATAGAAATCGTTGGCATCACTATCTCCTTAAACACTCACCACATCTTCAATACCCGCTTGCTTCAATCGCTGCACGGCATTGGTCTTCACATTATCATCGGCAAAGCAAGAATCCCTAAATACGACACGTAAAATAGGATTTTCGGGAGTGCTGAGATTAGCAATGGCTTGTACGGTTTCTAGCGTAATGCCCTGTGCAAAACAGGCAATGAGCGAACCAAACCCCACGGAAAAGCCTGTTTGCTGTCCGAGCTGTACTTTTTCAACAGGTAAGGTCAGCGGTAAGCCGTATTTAATCAGCACTTCATACAGCAGGTCTTCATCGGTGCGACCGACGAGGATATTATCCACGGCATTGAGTAAGTCATCTTGCAGGGTTTCTGGGCTTGGATTCCATGCTTTGATATTGGAGGTATCGAGTTTGAAGACCTTAAATCCACAATCAACGCTGGGTTTTTCTGTGCCAAAATCCAACCCCCTCTCCCCTTGGGAGAGGGTTGGGGTGAGGGCTTCCTGTATCTTCTTCCCCGCCCGTCGAATACGTTCTTTACCAATTTCGGCAATGGTTTCATAACCTGCTTTGCGGGCTTCTGAGCTTTCTGGCGTAGCTTCGGGAATCTGTACTAAGATAAATTTACGATTGGCACCATCATCGGCATTGAGTTGCATGACGGCATGGGCGGTAGTCGCTGAACCTGAGAAGAAGTCGAGGATGATGTCGTTTTTATCTGAAGCAATTTGTAGCATTTGGTTGATTAAAGTGGATGGTTTAGGTGTATCAAATGGCGTTTTTGACTCAAACAAAGCAGCAACTTCTTTATTAGCAGCGTCATTATGCCCAACATCTTCAAACTTCCACCATGTTGTGGGAACACGTCCATCTTGAACTTCATTTAAGTATCGTTTTAATTGTGGCGCACCCGTACCATCTTTTCCCCAGTAAATTCTATTTTCTGCTAACCAGATTACCATTGTTTCCTTACTAGCACGCCAACTGCTACCTTCACTGGGATAAAAGTCTTCTCCTGTATTCGGGTTTTTGATTGGATATACAGCATTGCTTGAAAAAGAGCGAACCAATAAATTATCAGAACGCCATAAACCTTTACCATCGCCATCATCATTTTTATAAGGCTTATTTTGTTCTTCTGTTCTTGGTAACAATTTTCTTTCAAAACTAGCTGATTTTTGATAAACAACAATATGATCGTGCATTACAGAAAAGCCTTTAGCATCGTTTGTTGCCGCATACTTTTTCTGCCAGACAACATTCGCAACAAAATTCCCTTCCCCAAAAATCTCATCACAGAGTTTTCTCAGGTTATGCACTTCATTGTCATCGATACTAATAAAAATCACGCCATCATCACGCAATAGGTTACGTGCGAGCTTCAGGCGTGGGTACATCATATTCAACCAGTTAGAATGATAACGTCCCGAGCTGTCGCTATTGGTGGTCAGCGGATTACCTTGCTCATCGACCTGATTCGTCAGGC
>CAYQEZ010000039.1:9956-16823 GCA_964416645.1 uncultured Francisella sp.
CTGTCGCTATTGGTGGTCAGCGGATTACCTTGCTCATCGACCTGATTCGTCAGGCGTTTGTAGTTGCTTAGGTTGTCCTTAAAGTCGTCCTTATACACAAAGTCTTTGCCTGTGTTGTAAGGCGGGTCGATGTAAATCATCTTCACCTTGCCAAAATAGGCTTTTTGCAGCAGCTTTAACACTTCAAGGTTATCGCCTTCAATATACAGATTTTCGGTGGTGTTCCAATTCACCGACTCATCCACAGCTGGGCGTAGCGTTCCCATGCTGGGCGTGGTGGCAATGCGCTTGGCTTGCGCTTTGCCGTTCCAGCTAAACTGATAGCGTTCGCCTTCCACCTCTAGGTGTTCACCCAATTCGGCTTTTAGGGCATCAAAGTCGATTTTGCCCTCTGTAAAGACATTGGGGAACAAGGCTTTGAGCTGTTCTAGATTGTGCTCAGTCAGATTCATGCTTGCGCCTTTGAGGAGTTTTGGCGTTTGTTGTTCTGTCATTCGATTCCTACCAAAGTTGAATTTTGATCTATTTTTTAACATTACCTAGCTGGGTACTAGGCACAACAATTTGAGGGGGTGGCGGCAATCAACCTTCAACAATGGCAAGCAAGCGGTTAATCACATCGTTCAAAACAACGTCTGGCACGGATTCCATTCTTTTTGCCTGACGAGCTGTTAAATCCATCATTCGTATTTTATTGACCAAAACAACGCCCTGGGTTTGACAACCGCTACCACTCAAAGTAACAGCGAACCCCGCAAAACGCGAAAAGTTTCCGCCTTGGGTAATCGGCGCAACCAGCACATCGCCTAGCTGATTAAAGGCACGATCAGACAAAACCAAGGCAGGTCTAAATCCTTGTTGCTCATTACCAATGGCAGGATCAAGACTAACCAACACAATATCACCACGATCAAATACCGCCATTACCAAACCTCGTTGCCAACGGGCTTCATATTATCCCACTCACGTAATTCCTCAGGCTGTGGCGCTGACAAATCACACTGAGCCAATAATTCTTCTAAGGTGTATTTCGTTGGTTGAGATGATTTAGACAACACAATCTTACCATCATCGGTCGTATCAAGCCTCATGGATTGTCCCGCGGTCAGTTTTAAGGCTTTAAGTACCATAGGCGGCATTACTGCAACCGTACTGTTACCATATTTTCTTAGGGTCACATTCATATCACCACCTCGTTTATTTGTTAAACATTGTTCAACAGTTTAGATTACTGATTCTTTTAAGTCAAATAGTTAGAGTCACATTTGCCTTGGCGATGTCGCCTAAACACAGGCGTCAGGCTATAATATGAACATACGTTACCACTACAGGAGTTCCTCATGAGTTTTTTAGCCAATAAACGCGCCCTAGTTATCGGTGTCGCCAATGATCGTTCGATTGCTTGGGGTATCGCCAAACAGTTGCACGCTCAGGGTGCGGAAGTGATTTTAACTTACCAAACCGACAAACTGAAAAGCCGTGTTGAGGCTGCCGCTGCTGAATTAAATAGCCCTGCGATTTTCCCGCTCGATGCCACCAGTGATGAACAAATCGCAACCTGCATGGAAGGCGTAAAAGCCGTTTGGGCGGATGGTTTTGATATTTTAGTACACAGTATTGCCTATGCACCTAAAAATGAACTCGATGGCAAAATGATCGAAAATGGCACACGCGAAGGCTTCCACACAGCCATGGAAGTGAGCGTTTACAGCTTAACTGCGTTAACCAAAGCCGCTTACCCACTAATGAAAGGTCGTCAAGCCAGCATTATTAACCTATCTTATTTGGGTGCGGTACGTGCTGTACCTAACTACAATACAATGGGTATTGCCAAAGCCGCTCTGGAAGCCACCACGCGTTATTTAGCGGTCGATTTAGGTAAAGAAGGGATTCGCGTTAATAGCATCTCTGCAGGTCCCATTCGTACCCTCGCCGCCAGTGGCATTAAAGATTTCCGTACCATGCTCGACAATGTCGCTGAAATGACGCCTACGGGTAAAAACGTCACCATCGAAGAAGTGGGCAATACCGCTGCCTTCTTAGCGTCGGATTTATCGAGCGGCATCACGGGTCATGTGATTTATGTCGATGGCGGTTTTAATATCGTTGCCGCTGCTTAATCATCACGCACTAATCGACAGCATGAAACGCCTCAGCAACTGCTGGGGTAGCGCTAAAAATCCACGCCGTTGAATTTTTAGCGTTACCAAATTTTTCATATCTGGTAGAAAGGCTTAACTAAGCAGCTAAAATGCATTTTTGCACGCTGATTTTCAGCGACAATTTTTTTGTTGATTTAGCCAATGAAGACGTCGCTGCAGCTGTAGGCAAGTTTTTGAAATAATTCGATAAGACAAATGTTCTAAATATTAAAACAACATTCATGTTTAAGCCTCGCTCTATCTCAGAGCGGGGCTTTTTTGTTTTATAATAAAAAAAATTACAGAGGCTACCCAATTTTATGCGTTTTATTCTCTTCGCACTCATCGTTGCTTGGTCACACAACAGCTGTTTCGCAGTCTCTCCCATCATTAGCCCCGACCAACAAACGTCCTTAGGCATTCATACCACGCCACCTGTTGCTGATGATGTACAAGTGCGGGCAACCGTTATGGGCTTGGTAAAACAAGCACCGAATGCAGTATGGACAGTATCTAAACCTTATATTCTTCAAGTAAAACAAGTAAATGTTAAAGTGGGTGATTCGGTTAAAAAGGGACAAGTACTGGCTGAAATTTTTGTACCCGACTTGCAAAAACTCGAACATGAATATCACAATGCGTTAAGCAGCGCACAGTTAGCACAACAAAAGAAACAACGCGAAGCTCAGCTACTGAAAGAAGGTATTATTGCACCGAAACAATACGAAGTAACCCAAACGGAATACCAACAAGCGCAAGAAAATGCACTGGCTATTTTCACGCAAATGGCACGCATGGGCTTAACAGAAGCTGAACTTGCGTTACTAAAAGACCCTAAAAACCGCCATTTGGAAGGTAAAATCTCACTCAATGCTCCAACTGATGGCAAAGTTCAACAAATATCCATGAGTATTGGCGAAAGTATCAATGCCAATCAATCGCTCATGACCCTATTAACCAGCGATGCCCTTACCTTAGAGGTTGGTTTGACTCAAGCTCAACTAGGGCAATTAACTGTCGGTGATCGCTTGAATTTAACCGATGGCACACCAGCCAACATCATCAACATACAAAACCTGCTTTCCGATGCACAAAAAGTAATGGTCACAGCCAGCTTTCAACACCCTAACCTGCGCGCGGGGCAAAGGGTTCACGTGCATCTGAAACAAACCGTCAATGCAACCGATGCACCCACGTGGCGCATTCCCCGACAAGCAATTGTTTATGTGAAGAATCAACCCCATGTGTTTACAATCCATGAGCAACAGCTCATAGCCATCCCGATTGAACTGGTGCGTGCAACGCGGGAAGGTTGGGTAGTGCGTGGACTGGGATTAACAGACAAGTCTGCTGTGATTGTCAGTGGTACTGCCGCTGCTAAAGCCATTTTCAGCGAAAGCGAAGCGCCATAATGGGGCATTTGATTGATGCTGCGCTATCGCAGCGCTTGTTCGTGTGGTTGACCTTAATAGCGTTATTGGCATTGGGCGTTAGGGCTTGGATGAAAACACCCATTGATGCTTTCCCTAATGTGACCAGTCCACAAGTGAAAATTATTTTGAAAGCTCCAGGCATGACGCCAGAAGAAATCGAAAGCCGTATTACCGCTTTGGTTGAAACAGAAATACTGGGCATTGCTAAGCAAAAAACACTCAGGTCAGTCACTAAATATGCTCTTACCGACATTACCATGACGTTTGAAGATGGTACGGACATTTACTGGGCAAGACAACAAGTAGCCGAACGCCTAAATGGGCTGCGCGACAAATTACCTTCTGGGCTAGAGGGTGGCATTGCTCCTCTAACTACACCCTTAAGTGACATTTTGATGTTTACCTTAGATAGCCCTACACTTTCCCTTGCAGAACGTCGTCAATTACTCGACTGGGTGATTCGTCCTGCATTGCGCACCGTAGCAGGCGTGGCTGATGTCAACGCCTTGGGCGGTGAAGTACGTAGCTATGAAGTTGAACCAGATCCACAACTGATGGTTGCACATGGCATCACCTTTGCTCAATTACACATGGCTCTGACACAAAATAATCAAAACGATGGTGCAGGACGCTTAGTTGAAGGCGAAGAGGTGCTGATTGTGCGCAGTATGGGTATGCTAACTAGCACACAGGCTATTGCCGCGCTGCGTGTGGGCGAGGCTAATCAACAACCAATTACGGTTGGCGACGTTGCACGTGTTCGACTGGGTAGCCTAACCCGTTATGGTGGCGTTACTCGCAATGGCGAAGGCGAAACCGTACAAGGTATTGTTTTGGCAATGACTGGCGTGGATACCAAAGCCGTACTCAACGAAGTTGAAAAAAAGCTAAGTAGTTTAGCGCCCTCACTACCCGATAACCTAAGCGTTCATATTTTCTATCATCGTGGGCATCTGATTGATCGAGCTATTGAAACGATTAGTAAAGCACTGCTAGAAGCGATTGCGCTTGTTTTACTATTGCTCATTTTATTCTTAGGCAATTGGCGTGCGGCTCTAACCGTTGCCACCCTATTACCCATGGCATTGATTATTAGCTTTATTTGGCTCTATGCGTTAGGCATTTCTGCTAATTTAATGAGTTTGGGTGGTTTGGTCATTGCCTTAGGTCTAATTGTTGATAATGGCGTAGTGGTGGTTGAAAATATCGTACATCGTCTAGAGCAATCACCACAACAACGATTGCCTAAGCTTTACCTCATCGCTTGCGCTGTAAAGGAAATGGCGCTACCTGTTGGGGTTGGCATGACCATTATCGTACTGATTTTTCTACCCCTACTCAGCCTTGAAGATATTGAAGGAAAACTCTTTAAACCTGTCGCGCTTAGTATTATTTTTACCCTTATTTCTGCGTTGCTATTAGCCTTATTAGTGATACCCACCATTGCCGCTCAGCTCATTAAACATCACAGCCCTAATCAACAAAATTGGCTAGATCGTTTAGAGCGCGCATATGAACAAGGACTCATACGCTGGAAAGCCTACACATTCGCGCTACTGGGAATCGCTAGTGTTGCCCTAATTGGTGCTGCGTTGCTATTTGGACAAATCGGTAAAATTTTTCTACCGACAATGGATGAAGGCGATTTAATTGTGCAGTTAGAGAAAACCCCATCTATTAACCTAATCGACTCTTTAGCCCTAGATGGTCGTGTACAGCAAGCACTGTTAAGCAAAGTGCCCGAAATCAAGGCTATTATTGCACGTGCAGGCTCAGATGAAATTGGACTTGATCCAATGGGATTAAACGACACAGATACTTTTGTCAGTTTACATCCTGCCCATACCTGGCGCACACCTTACGATAAAGAAGCCGTGAAACAAGCCATTCAAACGGTATTAGAAGAGTTTCCAGGCATTAATACCACGCTAACACAGCCAATTGAAATGCGTGTTTCTGAAATGCTCACGGGTACTCGTGGTGATATTGCCATCAAAATTTATGGTAGCGATAGTCATCAGCTCACCCAACTTGCCAGTTATGTTTATGAACGACTGCAAGACATGGAAGGTGTCAGCGAGGTGTTTACGCCAACAAATGATGGTTTGCAATATCTCACCTTTACGCTAGACCATGAAAAAATTCGTCACTTTTCACTTACTATTGATGAATTACAAGGCTACTTGCGCAGTCAATTGGAAGGCATTCCTGCAGGCATCGTCTATGAAGCTAACCGACGCACACCGATTATGTTAAGAGGAGCAGGCGTGCTAGATGAGTCATTAAGTGACTTGAGTCAGCTACCCATACCCAACAGTAGCGCTTCTGGTCTGTTATTGAGTGACCTAGCCAGTGCTCAACGTTCCGAGTCAGCTGTTTCGATCAGTCGAGAACAAGGACAGCGTTTTGCGGTAGTACTGGTTAATGTTGCTAAACGCGATTTAAGCAGCGTTGTTAGCGAGGCACAACAACGACTAACCGATTTGCCATTACCCGAAGGCTACCATTTAGTATTTGGTGGTCAGTTTGAAAATCAGCAAAGGGTAAATCTACGATTGAGCTGGCTCATTCCTTTGGGGATTTTATTTATTGCCTTGCTTCTGGTCGTTACCTTAAAACGCTGGTCAATGACTTTACTGGCACTGTCAACGATTCCCTTTGCGTTGATTGGTGGTGTCGTTTCACTCTATCTCAGTGGAGAATACCTATCACTGCCTGCTTCAATTGGCTTTATTGCCTTACTCGGTATTGCCATTCTAAACGGTGTGGTCATGTTAGATACCTTTAATCGACTTGAACAACAAGGCATTAATCCTAACCAGATTTATGTGCAAGGAGCTAAACGTCGCTTACGTCCCGTACTCATGACCGCCAGCATTGCGGCGCTGGGGTTGGTTCCGTTATTGTTTGCAACAGGGCCAGGCTCAGAAATTCAGCGCCCGCTCGCCATTGTTATTATTGGTGGATTATTCACATCAACACTGCTCACACTGGTGTTGCTTCCTCTTCTTTACCAACGATTTGTGAGAAAATAACATGCCTGCACAACAACGGTTTGAACTCACCTGTAGCTCGGCAGACTACGATTTTTGGTTAAATTGGTTGCTAGATCAACATCATGGCTCAATTGACGTTGTGCCGATAAGGCGCTACGGGCTTAATCACACACAATTAAACCGAAATGAACAAGTGAAAGGTTTCGCTGATTATTACCGATTCAGCATCAACCTTACAGCCGAAGAGGCTTCGAAACTCAATCAAATGGTTAGTCAACAAGCACACACCGCAGAGGT
>CAYQEZ010000040.1:0-16760 GCA_964416645.1 uncultured Francisella sp.
GATGATGCTGAGTTATTATTAATGATGGCGGCACGGGTACAACATGTTCGTAGCAAAATTCAGCCTGCTTTAGCGGCTGGGCAGTGGGTGTTGTCCGACCGATTTTTTGATGCCAGCTATGCTTATCAAGGCGGTGGACGAGGCTTGTCGGTTGAGCGTATTGATGCCTTGCATCAGTGGGCGATTGGTGATTTTCAACCTGATTTAACCATTTTGCTCGATGTGCCTGTCGAAGTGGGTCAAGCTCGTGTGGCGCATCGTGGCGAAGAAAAAACGCGCTTTGAAGAAGAGCAAACGGCTTTTTTTGAACGCGTACGTCAAGCCTATTTGGCGCGTGCTGCGGCAGCACCAGAGCGTATGGTGGTGATTGATGCGCGAGTTGACCCAGTATCGGTGCAACAAGCGGTGATTCAAGTATTAACTGAGCGTTGGTTGTGATTATCCAATTTCCCAGCTGGTTAGCTGAACCCTTTGCTCAGCTCACCCAATCTGAATTGGTGCAGCGTGGGCACGCTTTTTTGCTGCTAGGTCCACAAGGCTTGGGGCAAGAAGCTTTGCAGCAAGCGGTGGCACAGCACTGGTTGTCGTCAAGTATGATGGACAATCCCGATATTTTGTTGATCGAAGCCTTAGAGGGTAAGCGTGATATTGGTATCGATCAAATTCGTGCCTTGACGAGCTGGGCGCAGCAAACAGCACATGGTTCGGCGGGGCGTGTGGTGATGATTCGTCAGTTGGAACGCTTGAATACCGCTGCGGCTAATAGTCTGCTAAAGACGTTGGAAGAGCCACCATCGGGAGTGCGTTTTTTACTGACGGCTTCTCGGGCGGGTAAGCTGCTACCGACTTTGCTCAGCCGTTGTCAGCGCTTGAATTTGCCAGTTCCCAGTAGTGACCTAGCTATTGAATGGTTATTGGCTAATGTGGCTAATGTTTCTGAAGCAGATTGTCGATTGGCTTTGCAACTTCATACTGGATCGCCCTTAGCGGCACAAGCTTGGTTAGTTTCGGGCGGGTTAACTGAGTGGAAAGCGTGGCAAAATTTGTGGCAAGCGAGTGTTCAGCAACGGATAGCGAGTCTGTCACTCATTGAGTATGCGCGCAAAGATGCACAACGCTTTTGTCGTTTGCTAGGCGCTCAGGCATATTTAGACGGTCAGCGTTATGATCAGTTATTGCCATGGCAATTGTTGCGTTTGGTATGGCAGGTCGAAAAAGCCTTGGCGCAGAATTTAAGTAAAGAGTTATTGCTGGATAATTTGTTTCACTCAGTGAATGAGGTGTTGGCAGGTCAATTACCGACCATGAAAGTTTCGCAACGACGAGGAATGTTAGCATGATGGGTTGGATGGATACGCATTGTCATTTATGTTTGTTAAAACCAGAGCAGGGCAGTGTTAGTGATGTGGTATCGCGTTTGGCATCGGCAGGCGTGTATCGTATTTTGGATGTCGCTACGGGTAAAGATAACTGGCAATGCGTGGCAGACAATGCCGCCAACTTTGAAATCGTTTATGCGGGTATCGGTATTCATCCCACCAGTGAAATGCAAGAAACAGAAGCCGATTGGCAGTCACTTGAATCTCTGGTGAAATTACCAAAGGTGTTGGCTGTTGGTGAGTGTGGTCTGGATTTTTATCATGCTCCTGAGTCAGAATGCACGCATCAGTATGCTCGTTTTGAGCGCCAAATTCACCTAGCACAACAGGTTAATAAGCCCTTAATTATTCATACGCGCAACTCAAGCCAGCAGACTTTAGATGTACTTAAGTCGGTGGGAGCGGGTAAGGTTACAGGCATTATGCATTGTTTCGTCGAAGATAAAGACATTGCGCAACAGGCATTAGATATTGGGTTTTATCTGTCGTTTTCCGGTATTTCAACTTTTAAAAATGCAACATTGGTTCAAAATGTGATGCAATGGGCACCCTTGGATCGTCTGCTGATTGAAACGGATGCACCTTATTTAGCGCCTGTGCCTTACCGAGGTAAGTTAAATGAGCCTGCTTATGTTGCCAAAGTAGGCGAACAGATGGCGAAGTTGAAAGGTATTTCAGTCGAAAGTCTTGCTGAGCAGTTAGATCAAAATGCACAGCGGCTGTTTAGATTGTAGGTTGAAATGAGATTGGGCACTTCTAAAACCTTATTTGGTAAAGTGTGAAGTGCCCACGCGCCCAGCCGTGATTTGCAGATTAACAGCTGCCTTTAACACTCGCTAATTCTTCTTTAATGCGTTTTGCTTGATCCGCGGCATTGCCAATATAAGTAGCAGGGGTGAGATTGCTTAAATAAGCTTTCGCTTCTTCGGGCAATTCTTGCTTGGCAATGAATTCGCGCATGCCTTGGGCATTTAATTTATTACCACGTGTCAGTTCTTTCAGTTTTTCATAAGGCTTTTCGATGCCATGACGACGCATCACCGTTTGTACCGCTTCAGCCAAAACTTCCCAGTTGTTGTCTAAATCAGCGGCAATGGCAGCCTCGTTAATTTCTAATTTGCTGATGCCTTTTAAGGTTGCTTGGTAAGCGATCATACTATGGGCAATGCCAACGCCTAAATTACGTAACACGGTTGAGTCGGTTAGGTCGCGTTGCCAACGAGAAATGGGTAATTTTGCCGCCAAATGTGCCATCAGTGCATTAGCGATACCCAAATTACCTTCTGAATTTTCAAAGTCAATCGGGTTAACCTTGTGCGGCATGGCCGATGAACCCACTTCTCCCGCCACCACTTTTTGTTTAAAGAAACCGTTGCTGATATAAGACCAGATATCGCGGTCAAAATCGATCAGGATGGTGTTGAAGCGTTCTACCGCTTGCAGATATTCGGCAATAAAATCGTGTGGTTCGATTTGCGTGGTGTAGGGGTTGTAAGTCAGACCTAATCCGTTGATGACTTTTTTCGATAATGCTGTCCAGTCAACGCAGGGATAAGACGCCAAGTGTGCATTGTAATTGGCTGTTGCGCCGTTGATTTTACCTAAAAGAGGCACTTGTGCCAGTTGGGCGCGTTGTCGTGCTAAACGATAAGTCAGTACCGCCCATTCTTTACCCATGGTGGTTGGGCTGGCTGGTTGGCCGTGGGTACGTGCAAGCAAGGCAACATCAGCATAATCAAGCGTTTTTTGCGTCATAGCATCAATGACTTGTTGCATAGTCGGCAGTAACACCTGCTCACGCGCGTCCTTTAGCATTAGTGCGTAAGAAAGGTTGTTGATGTCTTCACTGGTGCAAGCAAAATGCACAAATTCCATGACCTTAGCCAGCTCTGCATGACTTTGAATGTGATCTTTGATAGCGTATTCGACCGCTTTCACATCGTGATTAGTGGTTTTTTCGTGTGTTTTAACCGCTTGCGCTAGGGTAGTATCGAAACCAGAAACGAGTCGTTCTAAATGGGCTTTGGCATCGGCTGATAGGGACGGAACCTCAGCAATACCAGCTTCTTCCGATAAGGCAATTAACCAAGCAACTTCCACAGCCGTGCGATACTTAATCAGTCCGTATTCGCTAAAAATCGCTTTGAGTGGCGATAAACGAGCGCCGTAACGACCATCAACGGGAGAAATTGCGGTTAATTCAGACAGTTCCATGAGATAACATCCTGTGTAAAGACAAAAACTGAGCATTATTTTACCGCAAGTGGCGTTTTGGTGCTTGTTTCTTCATGGTTGGATATGATTTGATGGTTATTTCGATTCAACCATGAGCCTTATACAAAAAAGCGTTGACACTGTAATGTTGTTAGTGTGTTTGTAACTGAGCAAAGGCATTTTACTGATCAATTTGTGCCAGTAACTAGCCATTTTTTGTTAATATTACCTAAATTTAATTGATTGTTGTTTCAGGAGCTCCTCGCTATGCTTACCGCCTACCGTCAACATGCCGCCGAACGTGCTACCGAAGGGGTTCCCCCATTGCCGCTGACTGCAGAGCAGGTTGCTGAACTGGTAACTTTGTTAAAAAATCCACCAACAGGTGAAGCGGATTTTTTAATGCACTTGTTGGTTGATTGTGTTCCACCGGGTGTTGATCAAGCGGCCTACGTGAAAGCGGCTTTTTTGGCGGATGTGGCAAAAAATAAAGTGAGTTGCCCCCTGATTAACCGTGTGAAGGCAACGGAAATTTTAGGTACGATGATCGGGGGTTATAATGTTGCCCCTTTGATTGATCTGCTGGATGATGCCGTTACAGCAGAAGCAGCTTATCAAGCCTTAAGCAAAACCCTGCTCATTTATGATGCTTACCATGATGTGACTGAAAAAGCGAAAAATAATGCTTGGGCACAGAAGTTGGTTGAGTCTTGGGCGAATGCCGATTGGTTTACCAGCAAACCAGAGTTGCCAGAAGCCATAACGGTAACCGTATTCAAAGTGGCAGGAGAAACCAATACTGACGATTTATCGCCAGCAACTGAGGCTTGGAGTCGCCCAGATATTCCGGTACACGCAAAAGCCATGTTACGTGATCGTGTGCCGAATTTGCCCGAAGTGGTTGCTGAATTAAAAGCGAAAGGACACCCTGTTGCTTATGTCGGTGACGTAGTGGGTACGGGTTCGTCGCGTAAATCGGCAATGAACTCGGTGATGTGGTGGTTTGGCGATGACATTCCGCACGTACCGAACAAGCGTCAAGGTGGTGTGGTGTTGGGCGGCAAAATTGCACCAATTTTCTTCAATACCGCAGAAGATTCGGGTAGCTTGCCGATTGAATGCGATGTGACTCAAATGGAAACGGGCGATGTCGTTACCATTTATCCGTTCAAAGGCGAAATTCATAAAAACGGTGCGGTGATTAGCACCTTTACACTGACCCCTGAAACCATGCCCGATGAAGTGCGTGCTGGCGGTCGTGTGCCGTTGATTATTGGTCGCGCCTTAACAGAACGTGCGCGTCGCACCTTGGGTTTACCTGCGTCTGAGTTGTTCTTGCGTCAATCAATTCCTAACGATACAGGCAAGGGTTACACGCTGGCACAAAAAATGGTGGGTAAAGCCTGTGGCTTAACGGGCGTGCGTGCCAATCAGTACTGTGAACCGCACATGACCACTGTGGGTTCGCAAGATACCACGGGTGCGATGACGCGTGATGAGTTGAAAGAACTCGCGTGTTTGGGCTTCAGTGCCGACTTGGTGATGCAGTCTTTCTGTCATACTGCCGCTTATCCTAAACCTGTCGATGTGAAGTTGCAACATAGCTTGCCCGAGTTTATCACCAGTCGTGGTGGCGTGTCGTTACGCCCAGGGGACGGGGTGATTCACTCGTGGTTAAACCGTTTGTTATTGCCCGATACCGTCGGTACGGGTGGCGATTCGCATACCCGTTTCCCGATTGGTATTTCCTTTCCTGCAGGGTCGGGCTTGGTGGCTTTTGCCGCTACCCTAGGCGTGATGCCATTGAACATGCCCGAGTCGGTGTTGGTGCGATTCAAAGGTCAAATGCAGCCAGGTATTACCCTGCGTGATTTGGTGAATGCCATTCCTTATGTTGCTATTCAACGCGGTTTGCTCACGCTCGATAAGAAAGGTAAGGTCAATGTCTTTAACGGTCGTATTCTAGAAATCGAAGGCTTGCCCGATTTGAAAGTGGAGCAGGCGTTTGAATTGTCCGATGCGTCGGCCGAGCGTTCTGCTAATGGCTGTACCATTCAGTTGGGTGAAGCCTCGGTTGCTGAATATCTGCGCTCGAATATTACCTTAATGCGTTGGATGATTGCTAATGGCTATCAAGATGTGCGCACGCTAGAGCGTCGCATCGAAGGCATGGAAGCCTGGTTGGCGAACCCTAGTTTGTTGAAGGCGGATACAGACGCTGAATACGCTGAAATCATCGAAATTGATTTGGCGACCATTACCGAGCCATTGGTGGCTTGCCCGAATGACCCTGATGATGTGCGCCCCTTATCGGCGATTGCGGGTAATAAAATCGATGAAGTCTTTATTGGTTCTTGTATGACCAACATCGGACATTACCGTGCGGCGGGTAAGGTGTTAGATGGTATTGGTGGCTTGCCGACCACGCTGTGGATTGCACCACCAACCAAAATGGATCAGCATCAGCTGATGGAGGAGGGTTACTATGGTATTTTTGGTCGTGCGGGTGCACGCATGGAAATGCCTGGTTGTTCGCTGTGTATGGGTAACCAAGCGCGTGTGAAAGATGGAGCGCATGTTTTCTCGACCTCAACCCGTAACTTTCCGAACCGTTTAGGTAAGGATGCACAGGTTTACTTGGGATCAGCTGAGCTGTCGGCAGTAATTGCGAAGCTAGGTCGTATTCCAGCGCCCGCCGAGTATTTGGAATATGTCGGCAAGCTAGATACCATGGCTAAAGATGTTTACCGTTATTTGCAGTTCGATCAACTGCCTGACTACCAAGTTGAGAGCGATAAGTTAGAGAAAATCAGCGTGATTGCAGTGTAAAAATGCAATTAATATGATGGGGTTGTTGTTGATTAGTTACAGTTATATGAGCATCCTTATCTAACCGATTGTTCTTTAATATGAAAAAAGCCAGTTTTATGCTGGCTTTTTTTGTGACAAAATTTTGACATCCGCAATCTTTGTGGTGTATAAATGAATGAATTCGGTTATCATCAATAAAATAACAGGTTTTTAAAACCGCAACACACGCACCTTGGGGGTAGAATGGATTCATTAGCACATTTGATCGGGGTAAGCCCTGCGATGATGCAGGTGAAAAAGCTGATTCGTCAGGTAGCGCAAACGGATGCCACGGTGCTGATCTTAGGTGAGTCGGGTACAGGTAAAGAAGTGGTTGCGCAATCTATTCACCTTTGCTCGTTGCGCAATGCTTATGCTTTCGTGCCATTAAATTGTGGTGCCATTCCCGCTGAATTGCTAGAGAGTGAATTGTTTGGTCACGAAAAAGGCGCCTTTACGGGTGCTATTACGGCAAGAAAAGGGCGTTTTGAACTGGCTGAAGGTGGTTCGCTCTTTTTGGATGAGATTGGCGATATGCCATTACCCATGCAAGTGAAACTCTTGCGCGTGTTGCAAGAGCGCGTCTATGAGCGCGTTGGCGGTAATAAAAGTTTCCAAGCAGATGTGCGTATTATTGCGGCAACCCATCGCGATTTGCCCATTCGTATTGATGAAGGATCCTTTCGTGAAGACCTTTACTATCGACTGAATGTTTTTCCGATCGAACTTCCTTCATTGCGTCAACGTACCGAAGATATTCCTTTGTTAATGGATGCTAAATTGCAACAATTAGCGACACAAGGTCGTGCATCACCTCAGTTATCTGCGGCAGTGTATGATGCCTTGATGGCTTATGACTGGCCAGGTAATGTGCGTGAGTTAGGTAATTTAGCGGAGCGTCTATCGATTTTATTTGCTGGAAAAACCGTAGAGTTAGAACAGTTGCCAGTGCAATATCGCCCAGTTGAACCCATTAGCGCGACTATGGCTGATGCTGAAACGGTGGAAATGCCTAGCTTTGATGGCAGCCTAGATTTGAAACAATATCTGCATGAAATGGAAAAACAAATTATTCAACGCGCCTTATTGCAGTCTGAAGGCGTGGTCAGTCAAGCCGCGCGTTTACTGCGTATGAATAGAACGACATTGATAGAAAAAATGCGTAAATTGCGCATACGCGGTGAGGATGATTAGTTTGAGTTTAACACCGGCAGAAGGTAAGCGCTTGCAAGAGCTGGAAGAAGCATTTGCCCTATTTAACGCCACTTCTGAGCAATTAGCCCAGTCTTATCATGCTTTGCAACATCAGGTGGTGGAGCTGACACAAGAGTTGGCACAGGCACGCAGTGAGCGGTTGCTGCAGTTAGCGGAAAAAGAGCGTGTTGCTGATCGTTTGGCGCGATTGTTGACCTTACTACCTGCCGCGGTCTTAGTATTAGATCAGATGGGCAAAATTACCGAAGTTAATGCAACGGCGCAACAGTGGTTGTCAGTACCTTTGCAAGGTCAATATTGGCAACAGGTTTTGTCTTCTGTTGCTGTGCGCAGTGAAGTTGCTGGAGATTGGCTATTGCCCGATCAGCGCATTCTGAATGTGTCAGAAACACCATTAGATAAGGCGTTGGGCAAAATCGTACTCTTGATGGATGTGACCGAACAAAGAACGTTAGCAAGCCAGTTGAGTCAGCATCAACGGCTTCGTAGTATGGGGGAAATGGCTGCCTCTTTAGCGCATCAAATTCGTACACCTCTGGCTGCTGCTTTACTTTATGCTTCACAATTGTCTTTGCCGAATATCAGTGAAGATAAACGGACACAAATGAGCGACAAAATTTTAGCACGCTTGCGACATTTAGAACATTTAGTGACCGATATGTTGCAATACGCCAAGGGTGGGCAGAGTGGTAGCAGTCGTATTGAAGTCAATGATTGGTTACAACAAGTGATACAAGTTTGCGAAGCCTCTGTGCAGTCGAGCGGCAGTCAATTGAAGGTAGAACAGTGGTTGGCGGGACAAGCTGTCCAGGGCGATATCGATGCATTAATTACCGCTGTGCAAAGTTTAGTCGTCAACGCTATTGATGTGGTAAAAACTGGTGCTCAGATCAGCTTAGGTGCTGAAACTCAGGATGATTGGATTAAAGTCTGTGTCGCCGATAGAGGACCTGGTATTGAAGATAGTTTACACGAGAAAATTTTTGAACCCTTTTACACCAGTCGCGCTCAAGGTACGGGTTTAGGCTTGGCGGTTACGCGTGCTGTTGTGCAAGCTCATCATGGGCGGGTAACCGTGAACTCGCAGTTGGGTCAAGGGGCAGAATTTTGTATTTGGTTACCCAAATGGGAGGAAATAGAATGAGTTTGGGTCGAATTTTGGTGGTTGAAGACGACAGCGCCCTACGAGAAGCCATTGTTGATACCTTGCAGCTGGGCGACTTTGAAGTTTTGTCGGTTGATAATGGTTTGAGTGCATTAGCTGTACTGGGTGATGAAGAAATTAGTTTGGTATTTAGCGATATTCGCATGGACGGTATGGATGGTTATGCCTTATTGCAACGGTTGCGTGCCTTAAAACCTCATTTGCCCGTCGTGTTAATGACTGCCTATGGCACCATTGAACAGGCTGTCTCTGCCATGAAAGACGGTGCTGTTGATTACATTGTAAAGCCTTTTGAAGCCAGTTTACTGCTGGAAAAAGCGCAACGCTATCTTAATGTTGATGCCTCAAGTGAAGATGATTTTGTCGCAGTAGATGCACAAACACAAAAAATTAAACGATTAGCACAAAAAGTTGCGGCGTCTGAGGCCAGTGTAATGATTACCGGTGAAAGTGGTACGGGAAAAGAAGTATTAGCGCGTTATTTGCACCAGCAATCGGGGCGAGCTCAGGGTCCTTTTATTGCCATTAACTGCGCAGCGATTCCAGAAACCATGCTAGAGGCAACTTTGTTTGGTTATGAAAAAGGAGCCTTTACTGGGGCGGTTAAATCTATGCCGGGTAAATTCGAACAAGCGCAAAAAGGAACGCTGTTTCTGGATGAAATCGGCGAAATGAATATTGAATTGCAAAGCAAGTTATTGCGTGTACTACAAGAAAGAGAAGTTGAGCGTTTAGGCAGCGACAAACCGATTGCCTTAGATGTGAGAGTGTTATCGGCGACGAATATTAACTTCGAGCAAGCGATTAAAACGCATAAGTTTCGTGAAGACCTTTATTATCGCCTGAATGTATTTCCGTTACATTTAGCTCCACTGCGAGAGAGGCCGTTAGATATTATTCCCATTGCTGAGCGCTTGATTGCGCGTCATTATGCGGGTATTCAGTTGGTGCCAAGTCTCACGGATGAAGCGAAAGCGCGCTTGATGGGGTATGCATGGCAAGGCAATATTCGTGAGTTAGATAATGTCGTACAGCGTGCGATGGTATTACAAGCAGGTGATTGGATTACCGCTGATGACATATTGTTGGATGCTCGGAGTTTGTGGCAGGATACTAAAGAAAATGATGTCACGACCGATGCAGAAGGTGAGATGGGGTCGAGTGAACCCGTGGTGATGCAAGATTTGAAGGAACAAGAGATCAAGTTAATCCTGTCAACTCTGAAGCTTCAGGCGGGTAATCGGGCGCGTACGGCGGAGGTATTGCAAATGAGTCCGCGTACGTTAAGATATAAGCTCGCTAAATTGCGTGATGCTGGTTATGATGTCGAGTAACGGCATAAACTTTGCTTATTCCTTGCTAGTGAATGAGAGGGCGACAAGATGAGTGCGATAGACACACAGCGGTTGTTGATGGAAATGCGTGCCGTAGCACAGCAAGCACAACTGGGTGGTAATAATGGTATTCAGCCGACACAAGACATTGCAAGCATTGAAGGCTTGGCAGATACCTCTGGTGCCAGTACTGACTTTGCTGGCTTAATGCGCCAAGCGATTGATAAGGTCAACGAAGAAAAACAAGTCGCCAGTAAAATGGAAGATCAGCTTGAAATGGGCGATCCTAACGTGGAGCTTTCCGAAGTGATGATTCAGGCGCAGAAAGCATCTTTAGCCTTCCAAGCGATGACTCAAGTGCGCAATAAACTGGTTGAAGCTTACAAGGATGTGATGAGTATGCCAATTTAATGGTAACTCAAGGTTTGAGTGGCAGTCTTTGTCACTTTTTTGCGTTAAAATTGCTACAATCAACCTAGTAAAACCTTTTTAATTGTGCGGTATGGATAAACATTAGAAAACTATGGCTGAATTACAACCCACCGCCAGCGCAACGACGTCACCGACTGGAGCGTCAATGCTATATCAAAACCTGAGCGCCATGCCAGTGATCAAACAAGTCAGTTTGATTATTGCGCTGGCGGCAACCATTGCCATTGGCGTTGCGTTGGTGCTTTGGTCACAATCTCCCAGTTATGCTTTGCTTTTTGGTGGCTTAGATAGTCGTCAAGCAGCAGATATCGTCAAAGCATTGGATGCTCAAGCTGTTCCTTATCAGTATGATACCAACACGGGTTCATTAACTGTTCCTGCAGCTCGTGTGCATGAGTTACGTCTTAAATTAGCCGCCGAAGGTTTGCCAAAATCAGCGGAAACAGGTTATCAAATTTTAGATAAAGATCAGGGTTTTGGGGTTAGTCAGTTTAAAGAAAATGTGCAGTATATTCGTGCGTTAGAGGGTGAGCTGGCGCAATCGATTGCTGCGATTGCGGCGGTCAAATCAGCGCGGGTGCATCTAGCCATTCCTAAACGTACTGTTTTTGTGCGTAAAGAACAAGAAACGACAGCGTCGGTAGTCGTGAATTTACATGGCAGTCTTTCGGAATCGCAAGTGAATGCTATTATGCACTTAGTGGCTTCGAGCGTGCCTAATATGAAAGCAGCTAGTGTGTCTGTTGTAGATCAAAGCGGTAATTTGTTGTCGCAACAATCGCCCAATTTAGGCATGAATATGAGCCTAAAGCAACTTGAATATACTCGTAATATTGAGCAAACACTTGCCGCGCGTATTCAAGATTTACTGTCCCCTTTAGTGGGCAGTAAAGGCGTTAGGGCTCAGGTAACGGCAGAAGTTGATTTCACGAAACAAGAACAGACGCGGGAAAACTTTAACCCTGATCCTGAAGCGGTTCGCAGTTCACAGGAAATTCGTGAGCGTAATAAAGCTGCTGGTCCAGAGGGTATTCCTGGTGCCTTAACAAACCAACCCCCACAGGCGGGCATTGCACCCGAAGAAGATTATCCAGGCAAAGATAAAAATGGTGGCTTAGCAAAAGACTTACAAAGTGAAAAAATCACCAAAAACTATGAGATTGACCGCACGATTACGCATCTACAATCGCAGGTGGGTACGTTAAAACGTCTTTCGGTCGCTGTTGTTGTCGATGATCGTGTTAAAGCGAATGAGGAAGGCGCTTTGCAACGCATACCGTTGACAGAGGAAGAGTTAGCTCGTTTCAAGAATCTCGTACGTGATGCTGTGGGAGTCGATGAAGCGCGGGGTGATAATCTGAGTTTAGTGAATATTTCTTTTCAAAGCGAAACAGAGGAAGATATAGGCTTACCTATTTGGCAACAGGCTTGGTTTTGGGATGTCATGAAGCAGGTTGCTGGCGGCTTGGCTGTATTACTGATTATTTTTGGTGTGCTTCGTCCTTTGTTACGTGACTTAACAGGTGTTAAAGAGCGAGAAAAATTGGCTGAAGATCTACCCGATGAGGATGAAGAGGAAGCGGCTCAATTAGCAGCGCAACAAGCGGATCAGAATGCTCGCTTAGCGGGGGGGGATGCTGCTATCGCAGGTACATTGAATGCTCTTGATGAGCAACAGCAAGAGCAACTTTCTGAGCTCGAGAAAGAAGACATTGATTTGGTTGCTCATATTCGCACGCAAATTGACACTGATCCTAAAATAGCGGCAAAAGTATTGCGCGAGTGGATGACGGATAAAGGATAAACGGTTTAAATGGCAGTACAACTAGACGATGATCTCAGTGGTGTTGATTTATCAGAGTTAAATTCGACACAGCGGGTGGCTGTGCTGATGATGGCCTTGGGTAAAGAGAGTGCATCTAAGCTGTTACAACAGCTTAATCCGCGTGAAATTCAAGCGATAGGTAGTGCCATGACCAGCTTGCCGCACGTTAATCGTCAACAAGTCGATGCGATTTTGAAGTTGTATGCGCGTGAGTTTGGTAAAGACGCATTGGGTGTTGATCCGACCAGCTATGCGCAAGGCCTGCTTATGGATGCACTGGGCGGCAATAGTAGTCATGTATTGGATGTGTCCATGCTCTCGGATCAACTCAAAGGGCTAGAGACCTTAAAGTGGATGCATCCTGGTGCTGTGGCCAATATGTTAAAGAATGAGCATCCGCAAGTTATGGCGATTGTGCTTTCTTATTTCGACCCTGATCAGGCGGCGATTGTGTTACAAGGTATTCCAGAACGTTTTCGGTCGGAAGTTATCTATCGCATTGCGACGCTGAATACCATTCAACCGCAAGCTTTGTTTGATTTGAACACGATTTTTGAAAATCAGGCTTCTGATTCGAGTGGCGGTAAAATGGCCACTATTGGTGGTGTGAAACGTGCGGCCGAGATTCTTAACTTGGTCGGTGGTGGTAGCGATGGCAAAATTCTGGATGAAATTGCCATTGAACATACGGATATTTCTCAAGCCATTCAAGACAATATGTTTACATTCGATAATATCATTGATATCGATGGTCGCGGCATTCAAGCGGTATTGGCGGAAATTCCAGCCGATGTGCTGTTATTAGCCCTGAAAGGAGCCGAGAAAAAAATGCAGACTCATTTCTTGGACAATATGTCGAAACGTCAGGCTGCTATTTTGCAGGATGACTTGGCTACTTCAGGTCCAGTTAAACTCAGTGATGTTGAAGGGGCGCAACGTCAAATCATCACTACGGTACGTCGTTTAGCGAATGAAGGTAAGCTGTTGATGCCGGGTGGCGGTGAAGACATGGTGGGTTAATTGCTTATGTCTGACGCTCAATTTCGTGCTGATCATGGTGCACAATCAGCCGTTAAAATTACCCCTTTAATCAGGGCTAATCAACTCGCTACTCAGGGTGAGGCGTGGGCAGCACCAGATTTACAAGCTGCTATGTTACAAGAGTCGCGTCGGGCCTTTGAAATGGCTTTAGCCAGTGCGAGGGCTGAGGTGGCTGAAGCTTTAGCTTTAATGAAAGAAGCTGAATTAAAAGCGGCACGTGAGGCAGGTTTTGCTGAGGGCAGAACCGCAGGATATGAAAAGGGCTATGAGCAGGGATACGCTGAAGCGCGTGCCGTTGCCGAAGCGGAAGCTTTGACTGAGCAAGAGGCTTTTGAACAAGTAAAAGCCGATTGGTTGAGTGAGACAAAACAAAAAACAGAATCTTTGTTAATGGGTGTTACGCAATCCTTGTCCGATGTTGAAGATAGTCTAATGCAGGATATCTTGTGGCTGACGAGTCAACTCGCTCAGCGTGTTGCTATGGATGCGCTGTCCATTCAACCTGAACGCGTACAGCGTTTGGTTGAACGGGTGATTGCTCAATTGCCACAACTTGTTTATCCACTTCATATTCGTGTTCATCCTGAAGATGTTGCACGATTAGACCAAGTGCTATTAGGGCGTGATGGTCGTGTGGAGGTACATGCGGATGATCTGCTAGCGACGGGTGAATGTGTGTTGCGCTCAGGTCATAGTGAATTATCTTTCTCTTGGAAGACACAAACTGAGAAGATATTGGAATTGGCCGTACATGAATTATTCAATGCCAGTATTGATGTAGCGACTATTCCTACGCCATGAGTAGTTTACATCCAGAATATCGTCTCAAACGTTGGCATCAGCAGATGCAACACATTGCATCACATCTTCCACATGATATTCCTTTACCCGTATCAGGACGATTAACCCGTATGGTAGGGTTGACGCTAGAAGCAGAAGGATTATTTGCTTCATTGGGATCGCGTTGTCGTATCACGCAAGGTCGTCAGCACAGTGAGGCTGAGGTCGTGGGATTCCATCGAGATAAACTCTATTTAATGCCTGTTGCTGAAATTCATGGATTAGCGCCCAATGCACGGGTTACGCCCTTACAACATGAAGCGCAGGTTGAAGTGGGTTTTGAGCTATTAGGGCGGGTTATTGATGGAGCGGGTCAGCCTTTGGATTCAAAACCATTGCCTACCTTCGTTCATTCTGTTCCACTACATGGTCGTCGGATTAATCCGCTGAATCGTGATCCGATTGCTTTTTCACTGGATGTGGGTGTGCGTGCAATTAACAGCTTGTTGACCGTGGGGCGCGGTCAGCGTCTGGGCTTGTTTGCGGGTACAGGCGTGGGTAAGTCGATTTTATTGGGCATGATGGCGAAATACACCAAAGCGGATGTGGTGGTGGTGGGACTTGTTGGTGAGCGCGGACGAGAAGTGAATGAGTTCATTCGTCAAATTTTAGGCGATGAAGGTCTGGCGCGTTCTGTGGTGGTTGCAGCGCCAGCTGATGATCCACCCTTAAGAAGATTACATGGTGCGTTGAGAGCAACGTCCATCGCTGAGTTTTTCCGCGATCAGGGTTTGAATGTTCTCTTGTTGATGGATTCGTTAACACGTTACGCGCAAGCACAGCGTGAAATTGCGTTAGCAGTGGGTGAACCTCCTGCCAGTAAAGGTTATCCTCCGTCAGTGTTTGCGCGTATTCCACAACTGATTGAGCGAGCGGGTAATGGTGAACCTGGTAAAGGTTCAATTACCGCATTTTATACGGTATTGACAGAGGGCGATGATCAAAATGATCCAGTTGCTGATTCGGCTCGTGGCGTGTTAGATGGTCACTTTGTGTTATCGCGTCCTATTGCCGAGTCAGGTCGTTACCCAGCTATTGATATTGAAGCTTCTATCAGTCGTGTGATGAAAGAAGTTGTTTCCAATGAGCAGATGGATTTGGCGTTACGCATTAAACGCATCATGGCACTCTATCAACAAAATCAAGATTTGATTAATGTCGGCGCTTACACACGCGGTACGAATCCGCAAATTGATGAGGCGATTCAGTTGCAACCAGCTTTACATCAATTTTTGTCGCAAAAACCGCATGAATCCGTTGCTATGGAACAAAGTTTGATGGACATGATTCAAATTTTCAAGCGCTAAGATTGGCGCTCTAGCTAGCTTATTTCATTTCTGGAGGAAGTAAGTAAATCAAAGGGCTACTTCTATTGCAGTCCAATCCTTTCCCCAGACCCCCTTCCAGTTAGGTTTTTAGAGGTCACTGAAATAACATGGCAGAACAAATGGAACTGGTATTGCAATTGCGGCAACAAGCCGTTGATAAAGCGAGCCAGCGCCTACAACAGGTTGAACAGCAATTACAAACGTTAAAACAGCAAGCCACTGCTCTGGAAGACTATGCGTTGGATTATCAGAAACAACTGGCCTCGGAAGGGGTAATTGGTATTCAGCAGCGACAGCTTTTAGTTGCTTACTTGAGTCAAGTACAAACAGCAGTGATGGGACAATACGAAAAAATTGCGCAAGCGGAACAACAGGTAATTGATGCCAAAAGTGTTTGGATGGAGGCGCATCGGCAAGCTAAAGCGATTAAAAAACTCATTGAAGAGCGAACTAATCACAAGCGTCAGCTCATTGAAAAACGAGAGCAGCAGGCTGCAGATGCACTGAATCAGGTCAAATTTGCTGCTAGTCAGCGAGATTAGGGGTTTTGGCGCACTAATTGCTTTTCTGCTAGCAATTACTTAATTTAGCTCGAGGCTTATCATGATTCCAGCCAGTGTTACCTCATCGGTTAGTGCTAATACCAGCAGCGCTGGAGCATTGTTTCCGCTTATGGATCCGACATCGGCAGAGCTTGCCGAGTTTGATCAATTATTGGGTGATTTCAATCAAGGAAAGAGCGTAACAGCATTGTCAATGCCAGCACTGACTTTGTCGAATAATGCTTCATTGGTCACTTCACATGAAGCTAAAACACCTGTAACGCCAGAAGGCTTGTTGTCAACACTTGAACAAGGTGCTCAGTTAGCATTGCAAGCGCCGCAGGTTGATATGGTGATACCGATGAATCAATCATTGAGTGATGCGCAAACCATGCTGGTGTTGAATCAAGTAAGTGGTAACATGACTTCCCAAGTTCAATTTGAAGCTTTGTCTGATCCATTCACTCCATCGCCGATTGAAAAGACATTTCCAACGCCTTCAAATGGCCACAATCTTGATGCTAAGCCATGGTTAGAAACGCCTTCATTAGAGGGATCATCTAGTATTGCCGATGAAACACAAAATCATGCTATG
>CAYQEZ010000041.1:0-16037 GCA_964416645.1 uncultured Francisella sp.
AACCCGACCACGGAACTCAATTTTACGAGTCCGTTTGAACTATTGACGGCTGTTCTTTTATCCGCCCAAGCAACCGATGTTGGTGTTAATAAAGCCACCCTTGGCTTATTTGCTGCGGCCAATACACCCCAAGCGATGATTGAACTGGGATTAGAAGGCATTAAGGAACAGATAAAAACCATTGGTCTTTTTAACAGTAAAGCTAAGCATCTGCTCGAAACCTGTCATCTACTGGTAGAACGATTTAATGGCGAAGTGCCACAAACACGTGAAGAGTTAGAATCACTACCTGGTGTCGGTCGTAAAACAGCCAATGTGTTATTGAATACATTATGGGGACATCACACTATTGCCGTAGACACCCACCTATTTCGATTGGGCAATCGCACAGGACTAGCAGTGGGCAAAAGCCCCTTGGATGTCGAGAAAAAACTGATGCTCATTACGCCGAAGCAGCATCTAAAAGATGCACATCATCTGCTCATTTTACACGGACGCTATGTCTGCACCGCGCGTTCACCTAAGTGTGAACAGTGCGCTGCTAAAATACCTTGTCAATGGAAAGAAAAAGATAAGTGAAGGTCAATTCGAGACTTTTTTAAGCTTTATCGCTTTTCCATGCATCCCAAATCAGTAACACCGCACCGACACTAATGGCAATATCCGCTACGTTAAAGGTGGGATAATGCCAAACACCCCAATAGAAATCGAGAAAATCCACAACATGGTGATAAACCATTCGATCAATCACATTACCAATCGCACCGCCTAACACCAAGGTTAAACCTAACACCAAGCGACGTTGCGTTAAGTGAGTTTTGCTTAACCAAACAACTAATGCCAGACTGACTCCCCAAGCTAAGGCAATGAAAAACCAACGTTGCCAACCATCCTGATCGCCCAAAAAGCTAAACGCAGCGCCTGGGTTAAACGCCAACATCATATTGAACATTGGCATAATTGCTACAGGTTCATAAGGCGCTAGACTAGCCAAAGCCCAGTGTTTGGTGAATTGATCTAGCACAATAACCAATAAACTCACCCAAACCCACATCAATCCGCTGTGCTTCCAGCTGGGAGGATTAGGCATAGTGTCTCACCTCACCTTCACCAGCCACATTGTCGACACAACGTCCACAAATCCCTTCATGACCTTCGTGCGTGCCGACATCATCACGATGATGCCAGCAACGCTCACACTTAGCATGTTCCGTTGGCGTTACGACAAGTGAAACGCCTGCCAACTCAGAAACAACCGCATCTTCTGTCGCTTGCGCTAAGGGCAACACCTTCACCGCTGAGGTAATTAAGACAAAACGTAACTCATCACCCAACTGCGCTAAACGAGTTTGCCAAGCCTCATCGACAAACAAGGTTACTTCTGCGGTGAGCGAGCCTTTTATCGTGCCAGCGGTACGCTGAACTTCCAGCTGTTTATTCACTTGATCGCGCAAATCCATCATCGATTGCCAGAAAGGCTCATCTAAGACAGATTGCTCACTGAGTAAAGGCGCGAGACCATTGTACCAATGCGCGGTAAACACCACGGGGCTTTCCAGTTCGCCCAACTCTTGGCGCATGGTTTGCCAAATTTCATCACTGGTGTAACTCAGCACAGGCGCAATCCAGCGCACCATCGCCTGTAATACATGATAAAGTGCCGTTTGTACCGAACGATGTGCATTAGAACCTGGTTTTGCGGTGTACTGGCGGTCTTTGATAATATCCAGATAGAAAGCACCCAAATCGACGGCGCAGAAATGATGCACCGCTTGCACGATTTGATGAAATTGGTAAGCATCGTAATCGGCAATCACTTGTTGCTGAATACTGTGCGCACGATGCACCACCCATTGATCCAATGCCACTAACTCCGTTAAGGGTAATGCCTGATCGGGCGTAAAGCCTTTTAGGTTAGCCAATAAGAAACGCGCGGTATTGCGAATACGACGATAGCTGTCGGCAATACGGGCAATGATTTCGCTGGAAACCGTCATCTCGTAGCGATAATCACTCGATGCAATCCACAGACGCAGGATATCCGCACCAAATTTGTCACAAATTTCTTGTGGGGCAACCACATTCCCTTTCGATTTCGACATTTTTTTACCATCTTTATCGACGGTAAAACCATGCGTCAGCACCGACTTATAAGGTGCTGTGCCGTCCATCGCTAAGGAGGTCAACAATGACGACTGAAACCAACCACGGTGTTGGTCAGAACCTTCTAAATACAAGTCGGCAGGACGTGAAACCCTCTCACGGGTTTCTAGCACACAACTATGGGTCACACCCGAATCAAACCAGACATCTAAAATATCTTGTACTTTTTCATACTGATCCGCTTCTGCCCCCAGTAAGCTAGCGGCATCCAATTCGTACCAAGCATCAATACCCTCTTGCTCGACGCGTTGCGCTACAGCTTCCAATAGCTCGCTGGTACGTGGGTGCATTTGTTGCGTTTGCTTATGTACAAAAATGGCAATCGGCACTCCCCAATGGCGTTGGCGCGAAATACACCAATCAGGGCGACCATCAATCATGGCATTAATACGACCTTGACCCCATTCGGGCACCCAGTTGACTTTCGGAATTGCTGCTAATGCTTGATCGCGCAAACCTGCTTGCTCCATACTAACGAACCATTGAGGCGTAGCACGGAAAATCAATGGCGTTTTAGTACGCCAGCAATGTGGATAACTGTGGATAATGGCTTGATGATGAATCAATACAGATTGCTCACGCAATAATTCCAATACCTTAGCATCGACACTTAACACCGAGTCTCCTGCAAACAAGGGTGTGCCGTCAATATAACGACCGCTGCCATCAACAGGACAATTTACCGGTAGGTTGTAACGCAAGCCCACTTGGAAGTCTTCAACACCATGTGCGGGTGCTGTGTGAACAGCGCCAGTACCCGCATCGAGCGTAACATGTTCACCAACAATGACAGAAACTTGTTTATCTAAAAACGGATGTTGTAACAGCATACCCTCTAATGCTGCGCCCGTACCTGTAGCCAACACTTGGTAGTCATCAATTCCATAACGCCCCATAATGCCTTCAAGCAAGCCCAAGGCGACAATAATGCGTTCAGCAACGCCATCGCGTTGAATTTGTACTAAAGCATATTCCAACTCAGCATTCAAAGCAACAGCTTCGTTGGCAGGTAGCGTCCAAGGCGTGGTTGTCCAAATCACCACCGAACAACGCCCCACGCCTTGTTTCGGCAAATGAGTGGCATTCCAGCGCGTGAAAATTTCACCCGCATCTGGCACGGCAAAAGCCACATCAATGGCATTCGAGCGTTTGTCCGCGTATTCGACTTCAGCTTCGGCCAAAGCGGATTGTGCTCCCACACTCCAATAAACGGGTTTAAGCCCTAGATAGAGGTGATTGTTGTCAACAATCTTAGCCAAAGCACGTAACTGATTGGCTTCAAAACTGAAATCTTTGGTTAAATAAGGCTGATCCCAATCACCCAACACACCCAAACGCTGAAAATCTTTTTTCTGACGCGCTACCTGCACATCGGCATAATCGCGGCAAGCTTGACGGAAAGCACGGGCGTCTAATTTAACACCCACCTTGCCTTCGGCTTTTTCAACATTTAGCTCAATTGGCAGTCCGTGACAATCCCAACCTGGAATATAAGGTGCATCGAAACCTGATAGGACTTTTGATTTGATAATCATGTCTTTCAGCACTTTATTGACCGCATGACCAATATGAATATCACCATTGGCGTAAGGTGGACCATCATGCAAGACAAAACTTGGGCAACCTTGTCGAGCCGCGCGCATCTGTTCATACACCTTGCCATCTTGCCAAGAAGCCAATCGTTCGGGTTCACGTTTGGGTAAGTCACCGCGCATCGGAAACTGAGTGTCGGGAAGATTCAACGTCGATTTGTAATCAGTCATGGAATTAGGCTCAAAAAATGCAAAAAATATGCATCATTTTAACAGAACTGCAGACTCATCCCCACAGAATAGTGCAATAAAAAAACCCCGCAAGCAGGGTTTCTTCATCGGTATCAATCTTAGGTTACCAACTTACCTCATTTATGAGGTAGGGGGTCTGGGGGAAGGCGCATTAAACAAAGCAGATGCTTTTACTTCAAAGCCTTCCTCCAGAGGTAACTTCATTAATGCAAGCGCTAGAAAAAAGTTCTAGCGTTATGCATTAATACTGAGGACGACGTTGGAAAGCTGGACGTGAGCCATCTTTCTTAGGCTCAGACACGTTCACTTTAAGTGGGCGACCTTTCATGTCAGCGCCGTTTAGTGCTGCAATCGCTGCATCACCTTGAGCGTTGTCTGGCATGTCCACAAAGCCGAAGCCTTTAGAACGACCAGTTTCACGGTCTTTAATAATGGTTGCACGAGTTACTTCACCGTGAGGTGTGAACAGTGAACGTAAATCTTCTTCGCTAATGGTGTATGGCAGGTTGCCTACGTAAAGTTGCATATCTCAGTCTCATCATTCTGCATCTGGGAAAAGCTGTTTATTCACCGATGCGAGCGAATCAAACAGTGTCGTTTGGTGAATTACCATTCAACGTTGTAGCTAGTGTAGCTTAATTAACCCCTTGTTAATATGTTTTTTTGATGAAATAACAACTTTTTTTTAGCCCTATCGAAATCAATGTCCAATCCAAGCTCTTGCGCAAACAGCATCTTGTTGAATTTGAAATATTAATTCATCCAAAGAAGCAAATTTCTGCTCTTGACGTAATTGATGAAAAAACTCAACCGTCAATGATTTTCCGTAGGCATCACCTTGCCAATCTAACACATGAACCTCTAAGCGATGCTGTTGTCCATCCACCGTGGGGCACTTGCCGACATTGGCAACACCCCATAAAGGATGTACAGATAGGCCATGAACTTGAACAATAAAGACACCAGCCAACGCGGGTGCATACTTAAAGAGCAAGTTTAGCGTTGGAAAGCCCATGGTACGCCCCAGTTTCTGCCCATGCAGCACCCTAGCCGTTACCTGATACCTTTGTCCTAAAATGCGTGCAGCTTGATCCAAGTCGGCTTGGCTCAGTGTTTCTCTCAACCAAGTTGAAGCCAAACGTCGCCCATCGAGCTCATAGGTTGGGGTTTGTGCGACCTGAAAGCCGAGTTCTTGCCCCAACAAACACAATGTTTCAAAATTTCCTTGTCGCTTGATGCCAAAGCGAAAGTCATCACCCACCCACACCGAGCAACAGCTTAGTTGATCTAGCAACACTTCCCGCACAAACTGAGCAGGTGTCAAGGCAGCAAAGCGCGCATCAAAACGAGCCAACCCAACGCGCTGAATACCTAAGCGTCGCAAGCCTGCCAATTTTTCACCTAAGCGCATTAAGCGAGGTGGTGCTTGCTCTGGTCGAAGATACTCCAAGGGCTGAGGCTCAAACAAAACGACCGCACTGGCTGCGTTGAGTTGCTTAGCTTGCGCTTGCACTTCTGCCAATAATTGTTGATGACCTAAATGCAAGCCATCAAAGTTGCCAATAGTGACAACGGAGGTTTGATTAGCCTCCGTTGGATTGAGGGTCAACAAATGCAAATTAAGAAATCCTTAATGCTCACGCGTTGCGGTGAAATGCAATTTCGGCCAACGCTCTTCGGTCAGCGATAAATTTACGCGCGATGGCGCAAGATAACACAAGTGACCAGCGGCATCGTAAGCCAAATTGTCTTTTGACTTGTCGAGAAGCTTTTCAACTTCGGCTTTTTCACCTTCGACCCAATGAGCCGTGGCAATACTGACAGGTTCAAACAAGCATTTAACGCCATATTCGTCTTGCAAACGATGTGCGACCACATCAAACTGGAGAATACCCACCGCACCCAAAATTAAGTCATTGTTGAGCAACGGACGGAATAACTGAGTGGCCCCTTCTTCCGATAATTGCGTCAAGCCTTTTTGCAAGGCTTTCATTTTTAACGGATCGAGCAAGCGAGCGCGACGGAAGAGTTCAGGCGCAAAGTTAGGAATACCCGTGAACTTCAGCACTTCACCTTGGCTAAAGGTATCGCCAATTTGAATGGTGCCGTGGTTATGAATACCAATCACATCACCCGCAAAGGCTTCTTCCACTCCTTCACGCGCATTCGCCATAAAGGTAATGGCTTGGGCAATTTTCATTTCCTTGCCTGTACGCACTTGTAAGAGTTTCATGCCTTTTTCGTATCGTCCAGAAACCAATCGCATAAAAGCAACACGGTCACGATGTTGTGGGTCCATATTGGCTTGAATTTTGAACACAAAACCCGTCATTTTTTCTTCGCTGGGCGTGACAAAACGCTCTGAACCATTGCGACCATGCGGCTTAGGTGCAAAATCGACAAAGGCATCGAGCAACTCTTGCAGACCAAAGTTGTTAATAGCCGAACCAAAATACACAGGCGTTTGTTTACCCGCCATAAAGGCTTGTAAATCAAAAGGATGACTTGCGCCTTGCACTAACTCAATTTCAGCACGTAATTCTGCTGCTTGGTCACCCAAAATGTCATCTAATTCTGGATTGTTAATCCCCTGAATAACGCGTCCTTCACTGGCTTTGTCGTTACTGCTGTTTTCAAATAAACGCACACTATCATTGAACAGATGATAAATACCCTTAAAACGCTTACCCATGCCAATCGGCCAAACAATCGGTGCGCACTGAATTTTCAATACGCTTTCCACTTCATCCAGTAGGTCTAAAACCTCTCGCCCTTCGCGGTCAAGTTTGTTGATGAAGGTTAAAATGGGCGTATCGCGCAATCGACACACGTCCATTAGCTTAACGGTACGATCCTCTACCCCTTTGGCACAGTCGATGACCATCAAAGCTGAGTCCACCGCCGTTAAGGTGCGATAGGTGTCTTCCGAGAAATCCTCATGACCAGGCGTATCGAGCAGGTTAATAATGGCGTCACGATAAGGGAACTGCATCACCGATGAGGTCACAGAGATGCCGCGCTCTTTTTCCAGCGCCATCCAGTCGGAAGTCGCATGACGCGCAGCTTTACGCCCTTTCACCGTACCCGCTAACTGAATCGCACCGCCGAACAGCAATAGCTTTTCAGTAACGGTGGTTTTACCCGCATCGGGATGGGAAATGATGGCAAAGGTTCTGCGACGATCGATTTCATCTTGCCATACACAGCTCATAGAAAACCTCCAAAACCTATTGGGTTGGGGGTTCTGGGGGAAGGGTTTCTATACATCACAATGTGAGTCGTTGATTTAATACCCTTCCACCAGCCAACAAATAAACTAGAAACGCTAAAAACGAAGCGAAGCAAGATGTTTAGCGATTTCTTCATTTAGCACCTCGTGTGGCTTCTTTTTGCAAGAAGTCGGCAATCAGTTCTTCCTCGACCGCTGATTTGTCTTTGCCTTTGTCCTTACGCATCAAATCATCTTGCGTGATACCCAACGCCAAGGTTAATGACGAAGCGACGTAAACCGACGAGTAAGTACCAAAAGCAATACCAATAATCAGTACCAAAGCGAACAAGTGCAGCGCTTCACCACCGGTTAAGAACAAGACGACGACAACCAATAAGGTCGTAAATGAAGTCATAATGGTACGGGACAAAGTTTGGTTAATGGCCGCATCCATAACTTCTTTCGGACTATATCCTCTTAAGGTACGGAAGTTTTCGCGCACGCGATCGAACACCACAATGGTATCGTTAATGGAATAACCGATAATGGCCAAAATGGCTGCCAACACACTTAAATCGACCAACCAGCCCATCCAAGCAAAAATACCGGCAACGATAATCACGTCATGCACCACACCCAAAATCGCCCCTAAAGAAAAGCGAATTTCATAACGGACGGACACATAAACCGTAATAATCAAAAAAGCTGCGATCAAGGCAATCAAACCATCACTCGCTAATTCATCGCCCACTTGCGGACCAACAAACTCAGTACGCTTAATGACATGAGGATTGGCATCGACCGACAAAACTGCTAACAATTTTTCCGTTAAAGCCTGCGCACTGACATCTTCTTGAGAAGCGGTGCGAATTAATACTTCGCGTGTCGAACCAAAGTGTTGTACCACCGCTTGTTCAAAACCCGAACTCGCCAATTGCTGACGCAAAGGTTCTAACTCTACTGGCTGTTCATAAGCGACTTCAACGGTTAAGCCGCCGGTAAAATCAATACCAAAGTTAAAGCCCTTAGTGACAATACCAGCCAAACACACTGCCGTTAAAATTGCCGAAAACCACATCCAATATTTTTGGTAATTCATGAACGGGATTTTAGTGTCAACCAAACTTAAACCAAACATAGCTAACTCCTTACACCGACACACGGGTTACTTTTTTATTGCTGTAAGTCCAATGCACCAGCAAACGAGACACCATTAAGGCGGTGAACATCGAGGTAATCACACCAATGGTTAGCGTGATAGCAAAGCCTTTAATCGGCCCCGAACCAAACGCAAACAATAATAAAGCGGTTAATAGTTGCGTAACGTGTGAATCGGCAATTGTCCAAAAGGCTTTATCAAAGCCAGCTTGAATGGCAGCAAAGGTAGTATGACCATTGCGCAGCTCTTCACGAATACGTTCATTAATCAATACGTTAGCATCAACCGCCATACCCATGGTTAAGACAATACCCGCTATACCCGGCAAGGTTAAGGTTGCCTGCATTGTACTGAGTAGCGCCATAATGAGAAATACGTTCACCAGCAAAGCAATATTGGCGTATAACCCAAGTAATCGATAACGCCACAACATAAATAACAACACCGCAACAAAACCGACAATTAACGACAGCACACCCTTCTCGATGTTTTCTGCACCCAATGAAGGACCAACCGTACGCTCTTCAACAATTTCCATCGGTGCTGACAAGGCGCCAGCACGTAATAACAAGGCTAAATTACGCGCTTCATGCACCGTATCTAATCCGGTAATTTGGAAACGGTTAGCAAACTGGTCACGAATGACGGCAGCATTAATCACATCTTGAGTAACAACACGTGTTTTAACGGTTTCACCATCCACCACTTTACTTTCTAATCGCGATTCTATAAACACCACCGCCATGCGATTGCCAATATTGGCTTTAGTGGTTTCGAGCATTTTACGACCACCTGCTTCATCCAAGTTGACACTCACCATCGGAGAGCCACCTTGCGTGTCTAGACCAGACTTAGCATCGGTGACGGAATCACCTGTAACAATAACGTCAGTTTTGAGCAACAATTGACGGCCATCACGCGAAGCATAAAGCTTGCTACCAGCTGGTACACGACCCGCAATCGCCGCCTGAACATCGCCTTTTTCATCGACCAAACGGAATTCAAGCGTGGCTGTCGCACCTAAAATTTCTTTGGCACGAGCAGAATCTTGCACGCCTGGTAACTGCACGACAATTCGACGTTCACCTTGCTGTTGAATCAAAGGTTCAGCAACACCCAATTCATTAACTCGATTACGCAAGGTAGTGACGTTTTGTTGCACCGTCGATTTCTTAAATTCAGCAATGGCGGTTTTGTTAAACTGCCAGCGACTGGTCACACCTTCATTGTCTATCAATGCCAGATCGGGTAGGTTTTTCTCAATCAGTTGACGAACCTTATCAAAACTCACGTCCTGACCTTCGCGCAACTGAAGCGTAAAAATTTCACTATCCAGCGCAATCTCTTGATAACGAATTTGTTCATTACGTAATAGGCGCTTTAAGTCGGTAACATGGCGTTGATAGTAGTTTGCCACTGCCGCGTCCATATCGACATCAAATAAGAAATGCACGCCACCGCGTAAGTCCAGACCTAGAGGTGCTGGACGACCACCAATGCTGCTCAACCAGTCTGGGGTGCTAGGCGCTAAATTCAGTGCAACAATAAAGCTACGTCCTAATCCAGTTTTAAGGGTGTCTTGTGCCTTGAGTTGCGTCTCTGTATCGTTAAAGCGAACCAAGACCTGCCCATTATTCAACTCAACGGACTTAACCGCGTAACCGGCAGACGCTAAGGCTTGTTGCACAGAACCCAACTCACGTTCTGCTAAAGGATCACCTTTTACGGAAGAAACTTGAATGGCTGGATCTTCTGGGTATATGTTGGGTAATGCATACAAAAAACCAACGAAACAGAACAGCAAAACCAATGTCGCCTTCCACATGGGATAGATATTACTGACAGAACGGGTATTGGGTTGAACGAGCATAGCTAAAACCTTTGTCTGGAAGACAGAAAAAACGAAAGGGGCAAACTTGCCCCTTTTTTAAACCAAAACGATTAAGCGTCAGCCATCGTACCCTTTGGCATAATGTTAGCGATACTTTGTTTTTGCACTTTAACCGTGACATTGTTGGCAATTTCCAAATCAACAAAAGCATCACCCACATTGGTAATACGTCCCAGAACACCACCAAAGGTGACGATTTCATCACCTTTCTTAACGCCTTCAACCAGTGCTTTATGCTCTTTCACACGCTTTTGTTGTGGACGAATTAACAAGAAATAAAACACCGCAAACAATACCACCAGCATCAAAATGCTGATCATGCTCTGTTCGGTTGATGCCGCAGCTTCATTAGCATGTGCTGAACTGATTAAAAAGTCGATCATGGGAGTACTCTCTTTCCTAAAATAAAAAATCCAGTTAAATTTGCGCTATTATGCCACATCTAGAGCATCAACGCCCATAGCTTGTTCAGCATAAAACTGTTCAACAAAGGCATCAAATCGATCTTCATCTAGCGCCTTGCGAATATCTTGCATCAATTGCTGATAATAATGCAGATTATGAATGGTAGTTAAGCGCGCCCCTAAACTTTCTCTGAGTTTATCGAGATGATGTAAGTAACCTCTTGAAAAGTTACGACATGCGTAACAGGTGCAATGCGGATCAATGGGTTTGGTGTCTTTCTTGTAACGCGTATTGCGCAACTTCATCACGCCACGTCGAGTAAAAATATGACAGTTGCGTGCATTACGGGTTGGCATCACGCAATCGAACATATCCGCTCCATGACGAACCGCTTCTACCAAGTCTTCTGGCTTGCCAATACCCATCACATAACGGGGTTTATCAGTAGGCAACTGATGCGCGGTGTGATCTAAAATACGTGCCATGTCCGCTTTAGGTTCACCGACCGACAGCCCACCAATGGCGTAACCATCAAAACCAATATCAACGAGTCCCTTGAGCGAAACATCGCGTAAATCTTCGTACATGCCCCCCTGCACAATACCAAACAAAGCACCCTTGCCTTGATAAGCATCACGCGAACGTTGCGCCCAACGCAAGGACAACTCCATCGAAAAACGGGCTTGATCGTGCGTGGCAGGATAAGGCGTACATTCATCAAAAATCATCACAATATCCGAACCCAACACCGTTTGAATATGCATAGACTCTTCAGGACCGATGAAGATTTTAGCGCCATCAACGGGCGATTGAAATTTAACACCTTGCTCAGTGATCTTGCGTAATTCACCTAAACTAAACACTTGGAAACCGCCAGAATCGGTCAGAATCGGGCCTTGCCAATTCATAAAGTTATGCAAGCCACCAAAAGATTCAATAACCTCTAATCCAGGACGCAAAAACAAATGAAAGGTGTTGCCTAACAGAATTTGAGCGCCTACATCACCTACTTCATCAGGTGAAACACCTTTAACTGATCCGTAAGTACCCACAGGCATAAAAGCGGGCGTTTCTACTACGCCACGTTCGAAAACCATACGCCCGCGTCGGGCTTTACCCTGTTGCTTAAGCAATGTAAATTGCATTTTACTCATTATAAATCTTGTTTTACTTGGTTAATTCGATGGTAGCAATGCCATTCAGCACTTGATTCATCTGGATCACACTGGGAACATCAACAGATCCCAGCCAACCTTCAGCACTGTAGCAAGTGAGTTTATAAATCATTGGTTGTTGTGCCGAAACGATGCGCATCTGTACTAAAGCTTGAGCAACACGTTGTCCTTCTCGCATGTCGTAGGGGTAACCCATAGGACCACCAACACCTAAACCCACACCGCCAAGACGAAAACCGACACCCACGCCAATTGAAGCATCATTACTTCCGTAAAAACCAAAGCCTTGACTGACATCTCCATGACGCTCATCTAACTGGCTAATACGAAAACTATCGGCTTGAATGACTTGACTGGTATCGCCCTTTAGCCAAGATTCAAAGCTACACACTGGCTCACTACGATCAATGCGATCAACGATACGTCCTGCTTGCACTGAAACTCTGGCTCTTTCACTCTCAATCGTTATTGGCGAATGAATGGTCAACTTTCCCAAATTCTGTTGACTGGCTTCTGGTGGCAAAGGCTGGCTAGCGCAAGCTTGCAACATTAAAACAGCAGATAAAATATAAAGGAGTCGAGACATTAGGAAGAATCCTTAGTACACCGCGATAACAACATAGCATCGCCATAACTGAAAAAGCGATAAGCCTGTTTCACCGCATGCACATAAGCAGACATAATACGCTTGTAGCCAGAAAACGCACTGACCAACATCAATAGCGTCGATTGTGGCAGATGAAAATTGGTAATTAAGGCATCGACTACCTTAAACTCAAAACCGGGGGTAATGAAAATATCGGTTTCACCCGAAAAAGCCTTAAGCTCACCTGAAATGGCCGCAGACTCTAAGGCCCTCACCACCGTTGTACCCACTGCAACAACACGCCCCCCTTTGGCACGCGTTTGTGAAATCTTGTCCACTAAGGATTGACTGACATGAATGCGCTCAAAGTGCATATGATGATCTTCAACACGCTCTACCCTAACTGGTTGAAAGGTGCCAGCACCAACGTGCAGAGTCAATGTTGCCGTTTCAACACCCTTAGCCTGAATCGCCTTAAGCAACTCATCGGTAAAATGCAGCCCAGCCGTTGGCGCCGCGACTGCACCAGCTTCCTGCGCAAACACCGTTTGATAACGCTCAGCATCCGCTTCACTATCAGGGCGCGCAATGTAAGGCGGCAAGGGTAAGTGTCCGATCCGATCAAGCAATTCAAGAACAGGCTCGTCTGTTAACCATTCAACCTTGAATAATTCCCCCTCTCTGCCGAGAAAACGCGCTTGTGCTCCACCCTCTAGTTCAAGAATCGAATGGATGGCTGGTTTTTTACTGACACGCAAATGAACCAGCGCTTGTTGATCCGGCAAAAGCCGCTCGATGAGCATTTCAAACCGCCCACCACTGGCTTTCTGACCATATAAGCGCGCGGGAATAACCCGCGTATTGTTTAACACCAACAAATCATTGGGATTTAACGCCTGTAAGATATCGCTAAATACCCCATCACGCAAAGTGTCATCACAACTCACACGCAACAAACGGCTGGCCGTTCTATCGGGCAAAGGATACTGCGCAATTAACGATTCAGGTAAATGATAATCATAATCGCTAACCAAATTTCCAAGCATTAACTTACCTTTACTTAGCCATTATTCTTCGTTTTTCTTGCTACCATAGATCGTCAAGCTGTGCCATGACAGATCATAACCTCGTTCATCAGCGATCGTTTTGATGCGTGACTCAATAACAGAATCAACAAACTCTTCTACCATACCTGACTGTAAGCAAACTATATGGTCGTGATTATCACCTGTATCGAGTTCAAAGGTGGAAATATTATTTTCAAAATTCAACCGACGCACAATGCCTGCTGCCTCAAATTGAGTTAACACACGATAAACGGTCGCCAAGCCGACTTCTTCGTCCTGCTCTAACAGCACTTTATAAACATCTTCCGCAGTTAAATGATGCTGATCGCCAGCGCTTTCCAAAATTTCCAAAATTTTGACACGTGGAAGCGTCACTTTAAGCCCAGCTTTGCGCAGATCTGCTGTCTGTTTCATACAATAACATTCCTACTTTATGGTATTCCAATTCGGTTTACGGTATAGTTTAGCCTAATATGCAGGACTAAACCACCTACCTTGACAGTTACAGGCTCTCTTAACATGATTCGTATACTCATTTCTATTGCACTTATCGCTTCTCTCACAGCATGTATTAACCCACATCGTGTTAGGGTAGATCAAGGCGTACTTATTGATCAATCTAGCTTAGACAACTTACAAGCTGGACTCACACATGATCAAGTGCGCCGTATTTTTGGATCACCTTCAAACCAGTCCTCTTTCAGCAATAACCGTTGGGAATATGTGTTCCGTTCAACAAACCCCAACTTTCAAGCCGATAAGGTCAAGCTATTAGTCATTGAATTTGACGCTCAAGGTTATGTGACGCGTTGGACGACGCCAACTAACAACAAAACCTAAGCACTGATAACTTTATTTTAAGCACCACTAGTTTTTTATTTTTCTGTTGCTCGACGACGTCTCGCCTCTTTCGGATCATTAACTAAGGGGCGATAAATCTCAATCCGATCACCCGCTTTCAACATCTGGCTCATTTTAACTACCTTGCCAAAAATCCCCACTTTGCCATCAATAATTTCAATGTGTGGCACAAATTGATGAATTTCTGATTGCGATAGCGCCTCAGCAATCGTACACCCTTCAGCGACCTTTTCTTGAATTAAAAACTGTTGACGCGGCAAAGCATAAGCTACCTCAATGTCAATCATATTAGCTTCCATAAAGTTCCTTCGCCCTAAGCAAAAAAGCATCAATCAATGAACTAATAACCTGCTCAAACACCGAACCCACCGTCATGGACAACAATCGATTATTAAATTCAAAATCTAACGCCAAGGTCACCCTGCAAGAACCCTCATCTAAAGACTCGAACACCCAACCACCTGTCAGCTGCTTAAAAGGCCCTTTTGCTAAACGCATGTCGATGCGTTCATTAAGGGTTAACTGATTAAAAGTTGCAAAAGCGACTTTAACTGGACCTTTAGCTATGGTAACCTCGGCCTCAACAAAAGCGCCTTCTTGTTTAAGAATACGAGCGCCACCACACCAAGGCAAAAATTGAGGGTAAGCAACCACATCAGCAACGATAGTGTATATTTGATCTACCCGATAAGGCATCACTAGACTTTTATGAATACGCCCCATTGGCGCAATCCTCACTGTTTTAACGTATAATCTTATTCATTATGACAAAAGCCACTAAAAAACAAAACTCATCCCCCACCATTACCTTAAATAAAAAGGCATTGCATGATTACAGCATCGAAGACAATTTTGAAGCTGGCATTGTGTTAGAAGGCTGGGAGGTTAAAAGTATTCGTGACGGTCGCGTTCAACTGCGTGACAGTTACGTTATGTTCCGTAATCAAGAAGCTTTTTTGATTGGTGCTCATTTTTCACCGCTCTCTTCCGCCTCAACCCATGTCAATCCTGATGCGCAACGGATTCGTAAGCTATTATTGCATCGAAGCCAAATTCATAAAATCATGGGGCGTGTACAACAGCAAGGTTACACCTGCGTGTGTCTAAAAATGTATTGGAAGGGGCCACTAGTTAAGGTCGAAATCGCCTTAGCTAAAGGAAAACAAACCCACGACAAACGCCAAAGTGAAAAAGATAAAGATTGGCAGCGCGAAAAAGCTCGCATCGTTAGCAACCACTTAAAACGCTAAAAAGCACTTGACACTAACCCGCTATAAACCCTATAATGGCTGAGTTGATTCGGAATATAGCGCAGTCTGGTAGCGCACCTGTTTTGGGTACAGGTGGTCGGGGGTTCGAATCCCTCTATTCCGACCAACAACATAGTTTCTGCGATACGCGCCCGTAGCTCAACCGGATAGAGCACTCGCCTTCTAAGCGAGCGGTTGCGGGTTCGATTCCTGCCGGGTGCGCCATGCACTTGGACATAAAAATCCCCTTCAATGGTGGGTGTAGCTCAGTTGGTAGAGCACAGGATTGTGATTCCTGTTGTCGTGGGTTCGATCCCCATCACTCACCCCATTAAAATCAATAACTTAAATCAAAAACACTTCTAAACAATTTTTTATTTGGTCGGATTTTCCGCCTAAAATACTCAAAAAACACTCTCCTCTAAAATTCTGCTCAAGGGCTTTTGCCCGTCGCACTGGTTCATGTATGCTGAAAAGCTACATAT
>CAYQEZ010000042.1:0-15463 GCA_964416645.1 uncultured Francisella sp.
CCGAATCCACATCGGGCAAACTGCATTGCGCACGTAGGTGCAAGTATTCATCTTCACTGGGTAAGCGAATTGGCTCGCCCGTCTGTTCAGCTTTCCAATTACAGAAGGCCTTAGCTTCCAAATAATTCACTTCCGCTGGCCATGACCAAGGCATAGCAATTTCTTCGGTCATGGTACGTAAGTAATAAGCATCCTCGCGTTTTAACCAAAAAGTCGGCATTTGTGCCTGACTAAACGACAACCATCCCTGCCCTTCTTCTGTCCAATAATGTGCGGTTTGATAACCACCCGCCTGAACAAAAGCTAAAAACTCTTGGTTAGACACCAGCATGGTTGCTGCCTTAAAAGGTGCTACTTCTGCCTGATGCACGCCGTATTCATTATCCCAACCATAAACTGAGGCTGGGTCTAAGTGGTTAATCGACACACGACCCGCAGGCACGTTAAACCAACCATTAACGGGGGCTGTGGTTTGCTGATGAGGACAAATCGGAAAGCTGTCATGCGATTGCACCGCATCAATCGGCAATTGTCGAATCAGCACAGATGAGGTTTCTAAATGGATGCGCTCATGCTCAATGCCCATCAAAATCGGCCAAACAGGATTTTGCCAATTTATCGGAAACTGAATATCAATACGGTCAATCAATGCCAAAATATTGACTTTAACTTGATGACGATAGTCGCGCACAGCCTCTACGCTCGGCCAATCGTAGTGAGCGTCGTTAAGGTCATCCCACGACATTTCATCGACACCGATGGCGAACATGGATTCAAACGTCGGATTGACACGATCAACCAACTTAGCCAACACCAACTTATTCATGAAAAAAGTGGCTGTGTGACCAAAATAAAAAATCAATGGATGACGCAATGAACAAGGTCGATCATAATAACTGGCATCGTCGCGGATCACCTCAAATAGGCGCTCATATAATAACCAAGTCTGCTCAAAGTAATCGCGCAGCTGTTGACGAAACAATAAGGAATCCTGCGCTTGCAAACAGAATTTTGGATAACTCATGACCAAAGACGATGCATTCATTTAGACAAACCCTATGCAAAATAGAATAACTTTTCGCTATTATACTTAACAATCACTAAACAAAAATACTTTTATGCAGAATACGCAACAGCATTACCGCCAATTAGCAGACGATTTCGACCGTATTTGGCAATTCAGCCCAGATTATGAACCTTGGATGGTTGAACAAATCCAAATACACCTTGCTCTACAAACCCATGAACACTGGGTTGATTTTGGCGCAGGTACGGGCAGATTCAGTCAAGCACTTCATGATTTCGCCCAACCTGCCTCGACACTCTGTGTTGAACCCGATACAGCAATGTGTGGTATTGCACAACAAAAAACAGCATTAAAGACACTTCAAGCTTGCGATACCAACTTTATCCAACAACCCATTCGCTATGACGCTCTTTTGATTAAAGAAGTGATTCATCACCTGCATGATAGAGTTGCCTTTTGGAAAGGGGTTAAACAACAACTCAGTACGAATGGACGCATTCTACTCATTACCCGACCACAACAAACCACACTGGCTTTATTCAGCCAAGCCAAACAGCGTTTTGCTGAGCATCAACCAGCGATTAAAACCCTCTGCACTGAGCTGGAACAAGCAGGGTATAGTACCCAAGTGTCTGTTCTTGACTTCCCACTTCGCTCAGATAAAGCCCACTGGTATGCTATGCTCAGAGCTAAATTTATGTCCGACTTAGCCAGCTTTAGTAACGAAGCAGTTGAGGCGGGCATTGCCGAATTAGAGGCTGAACACCCTTACGACTGGATTGATCACAGGGATCTTTTATTGTTTGTTGTAGCACGCCCTTCTCGTTAAGCTTTTAGCGTATTTATGGTATTGTGTTACAATTTGCCGCATTTAGATGAATCCGAGCCAGCATGAGCAAAGACGTTGACACCAACCTGCCTTGGCTAGAAGCCATTGTATGGGATGAAAAAGGACTATTGAACACCATCGCTCAAGACGCTGATAGCGGCGACATTTTGATGGTAGCATGGATGAACCGCGAATCACTTCAGCTCACCCTAGCTAAAGGCGAAGCTGTCTACTGGTCACGTTCGCGTAATCGACTGTGGCATAAAGGTGAAGAGTCTGGCAATACACAACAAATCGTTGATATGCGTCTCGACTGCGACGGTGATGTGCTGTTACTAAAGGTTCGTCAAAATGGCGGGATTGCTTGCCATACGGGACGAAAAAGTTGCTTCTATCTTGGACTGAATGCTGAAACACAACGCTGGCAAGCCATCGATCCTGTACTGAAAGATCCGAAGGAACTCTATGGAAAATAACGCCTTAGTACTGGCTGAATTAGCACGAATTATTGAAAGTCGTAAAAAAGAAGACGCCAAGTCGTCTTATGTCGCCAGCCTATTTAGCAAGGGAACCGACAAAATCTGCGGCAAAATGGCCGAAGAGTGCATGGAAACGGGACTCGCTGCTAAAATAAACGATAAATCAGAAATCGTCTACGAAATGGCGGACTTATGGTTCCATTGCATGGTATTATTAGCACACCATAATATTGACCACGATCAGGTTCTACAAGAACTCGCCCGACGTTTTGGCGTCTCGGGGCACGTGGAAAAAGCCAACCGCACAGCCACCGCTTAAGCCAGCGGATTTGTGACTAACCTTGGGGAACTAAACCATGAGTACAATTTTTGGTAAAATTATCCGCCGCGAAGTTCCAGCGGACATAGTGTATGAAGATGATAGAGTGCTTGTTTTCAAAGATATCAATCCGCGCGCACGTGTTCACCTGCTGATTATTCCGAAAAAGGAAATCGCCAGCATGTTTGATGTCAAGCCCGAAGACAAGGATCTCATCGCCCATATGATGTTATTGTTGCCACAGTTAGCTAAAGCACATGGCTTAGATAACGGCTTCAAAACACAAATTCATACAGGCGAAGCGGGTGGACAAGAAGTTTATCACCTTCATATACATTTATTAGGCAACTAAAAAAGGAAATTAATCATGGGATTCAGTATTTGGCAATTATTAATCGTTTTAGCGATTGTATTGGTACTTTTCGGTGCTAAACGTTTACGTAACGTTGGTAGCGACCTAGGTGCAGCCATCAAAGGTTTCAAAGATGCTGTCACTGACGGCAAGAAAGAAGGCGAAACACCTGCTGCTGGTAACGTTTATGACGCTCAAGTAGCACCCACACAAGCACCTCAGTCGATTACACAACAAACAGCAGCTGTACAGCCTCAAGCAACCTTAGCGCCACAAGCGGCACAACCAACGCCGACACAAACCCCACACAACCATGCCTGATGCTGGTTGAGTTTGCATAGCTTAAGGTCTTTTTGAGTGTTCGAATTCGCTTTCTCAGAGCTCATGCTGGTGCTGATCATTGCCTTAGTGGTGATCGGTCCAGAAAGACTACCCGAGGTTGCTCGTGGAATTGGTCGTACCGTCGGTAAGATTAAAGCCTTCATTGAAAATGTTCGCAATGAGACTAACTTGCAAAGCGAATTAGCTGACCTAAAGCGCCAGCTAGACTTATCAAAAGAAATGGCTAACTTGCAAAATATTGGTCACAACTTGCAATCAGATATCCAATCTAGCATCAATGAAGTTGATTACTCCTTCTATAATCGACCGAGCAGTGACGAGATTCGCCGTCAACACAACGAAGCCAATCAAGCCAATGCCAACGCTCACTTAGATGAGAAAATAACCAACGCTAAGCAAGAAACAGATGAATTAGCTAACGTTCAACGACCGACATTTGGGCGTGAATTGTATGAAGAGTTACCGCCTTGGTATCATCAACAATCTGACGGATCTATGACACCTAAAGTGCCCAGCGCACCTGAGTTGCCAACAGAAACACCTGCAGCCAGCGTTGCGTTAACAACCGCACCTACTACTGAAAAAACAGCATGAGCTCGCAAACACCCGCGTCACCACCCACTGAGCAGGAAATGTCGCTTGTTGGACATTTACTGGAATTAAGAGATCGCTTAGTTAAATCGGTTCTTGCTATTATCGTTATGTTTTTGGTACTGTTCCCATTTGCTAACGATATTTATAGCTACATTGCTGAACCACTTACCCGCTACCTACCTGAAGGCAGCAGCATGATGGCGATTGGTGTTATTTCACCCTTCTTAACACCGTTAAAGCTCGCGTTAATCGCATCGATTTTCTTATCTATGCCCTTTTTGCTTTATCAGCTATGGGGCTTCATTGCGCCAGCGCTCTACCACAATGAAAAGCGCCTCGCTGCACCCATGTTGATCGCTAGCACTTTTTTATTTTATGCTGGTGGCGTTTTCGTTTTTTATGTGGTTTTGCCTTTAGTCTTTCAATTTCTAGCAGGAACTACACCTGATGGCGTACAAATCGGTACAGACATCCAGTTGTACCTTGATTTCGTTATTACCATGTTTTTTGCATTTGGTTTGGCTTTCCAAGTGCCAGTAGTGACAGTATTATTAATTATCACTGGCATGGTCAGTACCGAAAAAATGCGTCATGCTCGACCCTATGTTATAGTCGGTGCCTTTATCATTGCTGCCTTCATTACCCCGCCAGATGTTATTTCTCAAGTGTTATTAGCCGTACCTATGTGGCTGATGTTTGAAGGTGGTTTATGGTTTGGTGAGCGCATGGCCAAAAATCGTGATGCAGAAAAAGCAGCAGAAGCCAATGATAATAACCCGCCAACACCACCTGAAGGCAGTTCACCAGTTAGCACAACCTTAGCTGAAAACCCAGCCACCGCTGTTGTTGCTGGCACTGGAGTCATCGCAGCAACCGCTAGCGCTCAACCGTCAGCAGATGTTGCTCATACCGCCACAGAGTCGTCTGATGCAGTGTTAGAAAACGCCTTAAACAGTGACGAAGATTTTGAACGTGCTTTTGCTGCCATAGATATAGAACGTGCTAAATTACACGCACCACTAGAGCCGACCCAAGTAGCCGACGCACCTAGCGCAGTAACAGAAAAAACCAGCACAACAAGCAGCGCATCATCCTAGTCAATTATTGACGACTAGGTCGGCCGTTCTTATAATTTTAAGGCTAATAACTTACAGGGAGGGAGATTAAGATGAACACCAACAGCCAAAATCTACCAAGCATTGCCAAAAGCATTGCCCTTGCCGACCCTAGCCATGATCTGAATGGTTATTTGCGCCTTATTCGTTCTCTACCACTGCTCAGTGCAGAAGAAGAAATGGAGTTGGCACGCCGCTATCATGAACACCAAGACTTACGCGCTGCCGAGCAGCTAGTGCTGTTTAACCTACGCCATGTGGTGCCCATTGTGCGTTCCTATAAAGGTTATGGCTTGCCTGAAGCAGACCTGCTACAAGAAGGAAGTATCGGTCTGATGAAAGCAGTGAAACGCTTCGATATTGGTGCTGGCGTGCGTCTTATGACCTTTGCTTCGCACTGGATACGCGCCGAAATCAACGAATACATTCTGAAAAACTGGCGTATGGTGAAAATTGCGACCACCAAGGCGCAGCGTAAACTGTTTTTCAAACTGCGTAGTCACAAAGATAGCCTAGACGCAGTCAATCAGTCACAAGCCCTGCGTATTGCTCACGAGCTCGGCGTCAAACCCGAAGAAGTCTTGGCAATGGATGCTCGTCTTTCTCTACCTGATGTGTCAGTCGCAACACCAACGGATAGTGACGAAGAAGATCAACCACAGCTGACCCTAGTGGATAATCGCTACATTCCCGAAGACATGGCGATTGAAGCTGAAGAAGAACAACTCACCTATAGCCGTGTGCATGAGGCTCTAGCAACGCTGAGTGAGCGTGAACAGGCTATCGTTGAAGCTCGTTTATTGCGTGAAGATAAAGCGACTCTGGCGGAACTGGCCGAACAATTTGGTGTTTCTTTAGAGCGCGTGCGTCAAATCGAAAGCGCGGCGCTGAAAAAACTCAAAACGCACTTATCGGTGCTGATTGCTTAACCACGCCGATAATGTCATCCCTGCCAACGCTTAATGGCACTGACGGGGATGGACGCTGTCTGGGGTAAGTTTCGCTCTGTTGAGCCTTTATGCTCAGCAATGAAAGCATGAGCATAAACCACTTCAAAGGTAGCGGGAATACGACCATCGGGCATGGCGTGTTGAGCATAAGCCGCTAAAAACGCTTGCCACTTGGTTTTACCCATCAATCCCTTTTGACGCTGACCGCTGGCATTAGTTGCTCCAATCGTTTTCAGGTCTTTTAGCGCCGCTGGTGCGTCGACATAGGTCAGCGTGATGTGCTCAACATCACATACAGGGTCACTAAAACCCGCGCTCCCCAAGGCATCGCCTAAGTCGTGCAAATCGGCAAAATTAAGCGTATGTTCAGCGGTTTCGCCATCAACTTGTTGCCAAGCCAAGCGAATTTCTTTCAGTGTATCAGGTCCTAAACTAGCGATAAATAACACACCCTTGGGCTTTAATACGCGCCGACATTCTGCCAGCACCTTGGGCAAATCATCGCACCACTGCAGCATTAAACTCGATACCAACATATCCATGCTGTTGTCTGCAAACGGCAATTGGTAAGCATCGGCATTGACAAAAGCCACTCCTTGCGCAGAGTGAAACGGACTCAGCTTTTGCCACCAAGTGGGTTCAGGACATAATTTAGCGCGACTTTGTTGCAACATAGCTTCAGACAAATCCACCGCCACCAAGTGTGCCTGAGCATAGTAACTGCGCAAATGCTGCGATAAAAAACCTGTGCCAGCCCCTAAGTCCATTACCTGTTGCGGCTGGATTTTCAGTAACGGCCATCGTTCTGCTAAACGAGAAGCCACTTCTTTTTGCAGTACCGCAGCCGCATCATAGGTTTGCGCGGCACGGCTAAAATGTTGCGCCACCGCACGACGGTCAATCATGAAGCTTTCCTTGTAAAAATGAAATAATCGCTTCTGCCGTGACACTGGGCTGGGCAAGAAAAGGTAAATGCCCCGAAGCAGTAATCAACTGACAACTTGCCTGTGGCTGCCACTGTGCAATCTCCGCCATCAGGCTGCTGGGCACAATGGCATCGGCATCGGCAAACAACCAGAGGGTTGGCATAGTCAACTCGGCTAACTGGTAACGCATATCGAGCGTTTGCAGTAACCACAACCCTTGACGCAACGACAGCTGATGTCCTGACATCACCTGACTCATTAACGGAAGTAATTGTTTAATCTGTTGTTTCGGTTGTTGGCTACCCAAAGCTTGCAACGAAAAAAACGATTTTAACAACTGCTGTGTCTGTTGCATCACTTCCGTTAAGTAGCGTGTAAATAAAGATGTTTCCAATGCAGACGACCAATCATCACGCTGCACAAAGCACGGACTGCTGGCCATTAACACCAGCCCTTGCACACGCTTGGGATAACGCAATGCCAAGGCTTGCGCCAGCAAGCCCCCCAACGACCAGCCGACTAGGATAGCCCGCTCTGGCAAAGCCGCAACAATGGCATCCACCCAGCCATCCAATAGCGCATCATCTGACCAATGTTCCTGCGAACTCTGTCCATGACCCGGCAGGTCGATTAAGGTGATGCGATAGCCGACAAAATGGGCTTCAACCCAAGATCGCCACAGCGCACTATTAGCCCCCCACCCATGCAGAAATACCAGCTCTGGCCCCTGACCAAATTCTTCTCTGGCTAAGCACACATCTCCTCCTCTCGCTGACAAACAGCTAAGGCAGTCAACAAAGATTCTATCTGCTCGACACTATGTTGAGCAGATAAGGAAACACGCAAACGCGCCGAACCTTCGGCAACGGTTGGCGGTCGAATGGCTGGAAGCCAAAAACCCAATTGCCACAACTTGGCTTGCCAGGATAAGGCACGCTCATTAGAACCAAGCAATATCGGTTGTATCGGTGTGGATGAAGGCAATAAAGACAATCCCAAGGCTTGTGCTCCCTGTCGAAAAACCGCAATCAGCTCATCCAGCTTCGCTCTGGCTTCTCCTCCCACTTCCCCTGCCAGCAACCGCAAAGCAGCACGACTGAAACTAGCTTGGTAAGGGGGTTGAGCGGTCGTGTAAATGTAACTTCGTCCCCATTGTGCAATACTATCTATCAATAAAGCAGAACCCGCAATAAAGGCACCGCTACTGGCAAAGGCCTTGCCTAAGGTACCCACTCGCAACACAGACGCATCGGCACGGTGCTGCTGATGCGAAAACAAACCGCGACCTTGTGCACCTAAAACGCCGAAGCTGTGCGCTTCATCCACCACCAACAAAGCATGATGCTGTGCTACCAACGGCAAAAGTTGGCTTAACTCAACACTATCCCCATCCATGCTAAACACGCCATCGGTTACCACCATCGTCAAGCCTTCAGTCGGCTGAACCAAACGTCGCGCCAGCGCCTCCATGTCATTATGCGCATAACGCTGAAAGCGAGCGGAAGATAAATGTGCACCATCTAATAACGAAGCGTGATTGAGTTTGTCATGATACAGCGCATCACCGTCTTGCAACAAGGCAGTTTGCACCGCTAAATTGGCTAAATAGCCACTAGAAAACAGTAAGACACGCTCAACACCCAACCAATCAGCCAGTTCATCTTCTAACAAGTGATGCGGTAAATGATGCCCTGCCAACACATGAGAAGCCGTACTCCCCGCCTTACCCGCTTGTTGATGCATGTGTTCAGCCAACTGAGGCAATTCAACCGATTCAGCCAGTCCCAAATAATCGTTACTGGCAAAACCCACCAGCCACTGACCATTAACCTGTACCCGCACCCCTGGCGCACTGGTCAGTAACGGGCGTGTGCGCCACAGCCCCTGCGCCTGTCGTTGTTGATGACGTTCGAGCAGTCGCTGTTGCCAACGCAATGACATGACGACTTAACAACCACTCGCTGCTTGCGTTAAGCCTAAGCGCTTAAACAGTAAGCGGTCATGTTGGGCATCGGGATTATCAGCGGTGAGCAGCTTTTCACCGTAGAAAATGGAGTTGGCACCCGCTAAAAAGCACAGAGCTTGTGTTTCATCACTCATTGAGCTTCGACCCGCCGATAAACGCACATAAGAAGCAGGCATCATAATGCGTGCAGCCGCAATGACGCGAATAAAGTCAAACGGATCAGTTTTTCCACGCATATCGGCTAAAGGCGTGCCTTCAATCGGCACCAGCAGATTAATCGGAACAGAGTGCGGATGCTCTGGTAGATTAGCAAAGGTACGCAATAACTGGGCGCGATCACCTTCTCCCTCACCCAAGCCAATAATACCGCCCGAACAAACTTTCATGCCCTGCTCACGCACACGTGCTAAGGTATCCAAACGATCCTGAAAACTGCGCGTGGTAATGACTTGAGGATAGTAGGCTTCCGAGGTGTCTAGGTTGTGATTGTAATAATCCAATCCTGCTTCTTTTAACCGACTCGCTTGCTCATCGTTCAGCATGCCCAGCGTACAGCAGGCTTCCATATTCAGATCTTTCACGCCACGCACCATGGCCAGCACCAATTCGAAATCTTTTGCATTAGGATTACGCCAAGCCGCTCCCATACAAAAACGTGTTGCACCACTATCTTTCGCTGCTTTCGCTTTGCTTAGCACGGCTTCCAACTGCATCATCTGCTCTTTTTCTAAGCCAGTATCGTAGCGCGCGCTTTGTGAACAGTATGAGCAGTCTTCGGCACAACCACCCGTTTTAATGTTAAGCAGCGTCGAAGTTTGCACGCTATTGGCATCAAAATGCTGACGGTGTACCGTTTGCGCTTGAAAGATCAAATCGTTAAACGGTTGTTGAAGTAGCGCTTGCACTTCTTCTAACGTCCAGTCGTGACGAATATCGCCTAATGCCATGCTGCATTCCTTCTGTATAATGTGAGCACCGCTAATAACCTCGCCTTGCTCAATTATTAGCCTTCTCAAGCTTGTTTTATTTCTGGTGGAAGGTATTAACTCCATGCATGATATGCTTTTCATGTGCTTACCTTCCCCCAGACCCCCTACCCAATTAGGTTTTTAGAGGTCTGAATGTTTTTATGTATGCCCATTTTACCTTAAACACGAGGCTAACATGAACTGGCTTGAAAGATTCCTCCTACCTCCCCACTGTCAACTCTGCGGTGCCTCAGCGGATAAAGATGAACTCTGCGCTGACTGTGCCGCTGAGGTTCATGTCATTGACACGGCTTGTCCGCTCTGCGCCCTACCCAACGATGACCATAGCGTCTGCGCACAGTGCACCAACCAGCCACCTCATTGGCAAGCAGCACACAGTTGTTTTATTTATGATGGTACGATCACCCAGTTGATGCGACGCTGGAAATACGGAAAACAAGGTTCAGCAGAACGCTTGCTCTGTGAAGCCTTTGCCAGTTGGATCAAAGCGACCCAGTTAACCACAGAAGCAACGGCCATTATTGCCGTACCCATGCATCGTCATAAATTACGCAAGCGTGGTTTTAACACCGCCTACCAACTGGCTAAAACAGCCAGCCATACACTAAAACTCCCACTACTTAACAAGGCTTTACAACGAGACACACTCACCGAAAGTCAAGCGGGTTTAGATAAAGCAGCGCGGCAACAAAATTTGTTAGGCGCATTTTCTGTCAATGCAAAAGCGTTGAATGGACATCGACAGATTTTACTCATCGACGATGTTTATACTACGGGCGCTACCGCCATCAGTTGTGCCCAACAACTACAAAATGCCGGTGTGATACATTTACACTTATTAACGCTGGCTAGAGCCTTACCACCTAAGCATGATGCCTTGCTATTGAGAAGATAAATCCGTAAACTGCTCACCCAGTCAAATTTTTAAGTTAAGGAAATCAACCATGGGCAACCAATTTGATCAAGTCTCTGTGACTAAAACCGCTAACGTCTATTTTGACGGCAAATGCGTCAGTCATACCGTCACTTTTGCTGACGGCACACGTAAAAGTGTCGGCGTGATTTTACCTTCAACACTCACATTCAATGTTGGTGTTCCCGAAATCATGGAATTACTGCAAGGTAAAGGCAAAGTCAGCATTAACGATGGTAACTGGCAAACATTTGACGGTGCCTTCACTTTCTCAGTACCAGAAAATGGCAAGTTTGTAATTGAAGTAACCGAGGACGTTCATTACGTGTGTCACTTCGGTTAATTAAAGACCGCTCAATATCATTAACGCCGCTCAATTGAGCGGCTTTATTTTGACCCTTACAGGCGTGCTAACCAAACGGTTATATCGTCTAATTCTTCAGGCAAAATACTGTGCGCCATTGGGTAATTAGCACTCGACACCTGCCTAACCCCTAACTCGCTTAATTTCGCTTGGGCGCGCTCATGCGCAGCCATAGGCACAATGTTATCGAAACGCCCATGCCCCAACCAAATCGGCGTTTGCTGCTGTTCGGCAGAAACAGGCACTAAGGCATCCGCTGCTGGCAACCAAGTCGACAAGCCCACCACCGCACCCACTCGCATAGCGCCAGACAAAGCCGCATGTAAGGCAACCACTCCACCCTGCGAAAAACCCAATAGCAGCATGCGACTCAGATCAACTCCCCTTGCCGCTTGCTCCGCCATTAAGGCGTGCACCTTAGCCGCACTCTGCGCAATGCCCTGTTGATCGACTGGATCAGTCGGGTTGAAGCCTAAAATATCAAACCAAGCGGGCATGCGCATACCCATGTTGGCAGTAACCGACAACTCGGGGGCATTGGGAAATAACCAAGGCACGTCATCCAAGCCCATCATGTGCTGTAAGGGAAATAAGTCGTTACCATCAGCACCCAAGCCGTGCAATGCAATGACACAACTCGGCTGCATTAACGAGGACTCTCGAAGAAAATATACTGTGCTGTGTACTCACCCAATTCAAAATACACTTTTTTCTCTTCTGGGTCTTTAACAAAATTCAGGTTTTCGTCCAACACACCATAGCCGAATCGATAAGGGCGTGCTTGTCCATCGCTGGTACCGTAAGCGGTTGACAACTTATCCACTTGAATAAAACGACGCACCACCTTTTCACCCGCATAAACTTCAACCACACCATTGGTTCCTGTCCAATTTTGAATACTGCGCGAAATCTGATTCTGCGATTCTTGTGTGCAAGCGCCCAAGCCAACACCCAGTAACACCATTAAAGATACGATAATACCACGCCTAACCATAACATCACTCCTATCAAAATATTCGATTTAAACGCCCGAAAAGCGGCTTCTCTTTCACCCTCTCTTACCAACCAAAGTTGCCAAGCAAAGTGAAACGCAACCAAAAACACAGCTAACGACCATAACCCTGATAAAGCAAAGGCCTCACCTAACTGGAACAACAACCACAGCATCAGTAGCATGAGTCCAGCCATGATAACGCCTAAATAGCGCCCGAACAAAATCGCGGTCGATTTAATGCCTACTTTCACATCATCATCACGATCAACCAGCGCATACCAGGTATCGTAAATCAGTGCCCAGATTACCGTCACTGCAAACAACCACCATCCCGCACTGGGCATTTCACCCAACACCGCCACAAACCCCATCGGAATGGCCCAAGCAAAGGCCAAGCCTAAAAACAGTTGCGGATAGTGAACCCAGCGTTTAGTGAAGGGGTAAAGCGTCGCTAATAAGACAGCACCCAAAGACCACAATAAGACTTCAGCACGTAACGTCAGTACCAACGCACCACCCAATACCAGCAAACCAACAAATAACATCAGCGCTGCTTTAGGGGTTATTTCGCCACAAGCCAACGGACGATCGCAAGTACGCGCTACCGATCCATCCCAGTTACGATCGGCATAGTCATTAATGACACACCCCGCTGAACGCATGACAAAAGCACCGACAATAAAAACGACCAGTTCCCACACAGGCGGAACTCCCTTAGACGCTAACCATAATGCCATGAGTGCTGGCAATAATACCAAGTAGGTACCAACGGGCTTATCTAAGCGCATGAGACGAAGGTAGGGGAATACAGAAAACGACATAAGTTAACTAGGCACTCTCAAGAGGGTGATCACGCTGCAAACAGCTATTCATTGTTTTGATTGGTAACGAACATTATTGGAGCAAGACTCCTACTTGTCAAATTTACCTAGCATTTCTTAACACCAGATAAGTCTGATGCAAAAAGCCACTCAAGCTAACTTGCAATTTTAATATCTTGTAACGATAATGAAATATTAACCTTTAACCCAAATATTGAGGAAAAAATGGCTTCACTCAGACAAAAAACAACACCACGCAACACTTCACTGGGCGATGTACCACCAAGTTATGACAGCAACAACATAGAGAATTTTGCCGTCAACGAAAAAATCAGTGCTGCTCGCGCTTCTAAATCGGCCGCTGTGGAAGATATTCTTCGCTCTCAAGACACACACAACATACAAGAAATTGCTCAAGTACTGCGCACACTGATGGAAGGTGCCTCTCCCGACGATGCACTAGCCTTGCGAAATGCCTTAATGCTTGACGAGCCTAAAAGCTCACTCAACAAACAAATTCATAATGATGATCTGCTAGTAGAAGATTGGCGTGAAGGTCGTTACCCCTATAAATACCTCTTGTCTCGTCGTAGCTACGAAAAACAAAAATACCTACTTCAAGTCGAATTGCTCAAATTGCAGGCATGGGTGAAAGAAACAGGGCAGCGGGTGGTCATTTTATTCGAAGGGCGTGATGCTGCTGGCAAAGGCGGCACCATTAAACGCATGATGGAACACCTCAATCCGCGTGGCGCTCATGTCGTTGCCTTAGAAAAGCCTACTGAACTCGAACGCGGACAATGGTACTTCCAACGTTACATTTCTCATCTCCCCTCTGCTGGCGAAATCGTACTATTTGATCGCTCTTGGTACAATCGTGCAGGCGTCGAGCGTGTTATGGGATTTTGCACCGATGAAGAATACAACGAGTTTATGCGTCAAGCACCCGAATTCGAACGTCACCTAACTCGCAGCGGCGTACATTTGATTAAATTTTGGTTTTCCGTTAGCCAAGAAGAACAGCGTCGCCGCTTTAAAGAACGAGAAATGCATCCCTTAAAACAATGGAAACTCAGCCCAATTGATCTCGCCTCACTCGACAAATGGGAGGACTACACCAAGGCTAAAGAGGCTATGTTTGTGCATACCGATACCGCCGATGCCCCTTGGACAGTCATTAAATCGGACTGTAAAAAACGCGCTCGCTTGAATGCCATACGCTATGTCCTGCGCAAACTACCCTATACGGGCAAAGACATCGAAAAGATTGGCAAAATTGACCCGTTACTAGTTGGTCGCGCTCATGTCGTTTATGAACGTGGCGAACGCAACGCGGATATTATGTAGGCAAACAAAAGACAGCTAACCTAACTTATGGTTGGCTGTAATGACCCAGTGAATAACTGCACATGCTATAGTTGCTCAAAAAATGGAGCCTATGAGTATGATGAAAGAACCAGAAATCAAGCATTGGACAGCTAAGCGTAAGGTTGAATTAATCAAGCAGATTTATCGTGGTCTGGAGTGGCTACACTTACTGAAATGGCTTAAGGAAGTCACTATTGTGTTTCACAACGTCATCGAAGACGGCCGAAATAACAGGAACCGAAACCGAGTTTCCAAGCTGATGATAAGCCAAACTATCATTTGGGTGAAGCTTAAAATGTAGTAGTTTCGATCTAATCTGACACAGCTCTTGCAAAAGAGGAAGTTACCAGTTTTGATATAGGGTGTCTAATCAATCAAAACTAAGGAGTAACTTCCCATGTATCATACTAACAATCCAATCATTAAACATAAAGCGGGTTTGCTCAATTTAGCTGAAGAACTGCAAAATGTATCTAAGGCCTGCAAAATTATGGGTGTCTCGCGTGACACCTTTTATCGCTACCAGGAATTGGTCGCAGAAGGTGGTGTAGATGCATTAATCAACAAAAGTAAGCGCTCACCAAATCTGAAAAATCGTGTTGATGACGCTATCGAGCAAGCGGTGAGAGTTTACGCTGTTGAGTTCCCAGCGCACGGACAACAACGAACGAGCAATGAATTGCGTAAGCAAGGTGTGTTTGTTTCAGCCAGTGGCGTCAGATCCATTTGGCTAAGGCACAATCTTGCCAATTTCAAGAACAGGCTTAGAGCGTTAGAAGAGAAGGTAGCTCAAGATGGTATTATTCTCTCAGAAGCACAAATAGCAGCACTTGAACGCAAGAAAATGGATGATGAAGTTAGCGGCGAAATTGAAACTGCCCATCCAGGCTATCTGGGCTCTCAAGACACCTTTTATGTCGGCAATCTCAAAGGTGTTGGACGTATTTACCAGCAAACATATGTGGATACCTACAGTAAAGTGGCACACTGTAAGTTGTATGTGACCAAAACACCGATTACCGCAGCGGATTTGCTTAATGACAAAGTATTGCCGTTTTACCAAGCCCATGAGCTTCCTATACTGCGGATATTAACCGACAGAGGAACAGAGTATT
>CAYQEZ010000043.1:0-2928 GCA_964416645.1 uncultured Francisella sp.
GCTAATTTCGATGCAATCTTGCCTGTACTGAAGCAATTGAATGCGGGGTGATTAAGCATCTCCATATAGGCTTTGCAACGCCGCGATAGCGGCTGGGCCTGCGGTTTCGGTGCGTAAAATTCTGGGTCCGAGTCGGCAACCTGTTAAGCCGACATTGAGCGCTTTGGTTAATTCCTTGTCGCTCAGTCCGCCCTCTGGGCCAATGAGCAGGTGTTGCGGCGTTGAAAATCGTGTTGCGCCTAAAGCGCTTAAACGCTCGCCATCATAAGGGTCTAACACCAAGCCAGCGGGTTGTTGCGTTAACCATTCGTTGAGCGTTAAAGGGGTAAAGAGTTGCGGTAATAGGGTACGTTCGCATTGTTCACAGGCGCTGATGATGACCTGTTGCCAATGTGCCATGCGTTTAGCCACTTTGTCGTCATCTTCTAACTTGACTTCGCAATAGTCGGTGAAGAGTGGTTGAATGGCGCTAACGCCCAGTTCGGTTGCCTTTTGGATGCTGACATCCATGCGTTCACCGCGAGAAATACCTTGCGCCAGTATCAACTTCAGTGGGGATTCCTTGCTGGTGTCTTCAACACGGCTTTCGATAAGGACGTGGGCGCTGCGTTTCTCCAGTTTCAGTTGCGCCTGAGCCGTTAGCCCTGTGCCATTGAATAGCTGAATTTGGAAACCATCACGTGCTCTGAGCACAGTCGCCACATAATGACGAACCGCTTCGGGCAGTTCGAGTGATTGACCGACAGCGGGATAGTCACCCGCAACATAAACACGAATATGACGCATCGCCTTCTAGCAACCTGTTGCGCTGTTATCTTGCGTTGTTATAGGTGGCGTTCAAAGTTTGAACTCCGAGCACGTTCAAGCAGGGTACGAGCTGGCTCTAGGCTGTTCATAGCATAGTAATGAACACCTGGTGCGCCGCCACGGATGACGCGTTCACCAATATCGCCAATCACTTCTAAACCCAGCTCACTAATGGCGGCTTTGTCGTCACCAAAAGCTTCCAGACGCTTGCGCAACCAACGCGGGATTTCTGCACCGCAGGCATCCGAAAAGCGTGCCAGTTGGTCGTGATTGGTAATCGGCATCAGTCCAGGAATGATGTCGCCTTTCACGCCTAAGTCACGCGCCGCATTGACAAAACGACAGTAGCTGTCTGGATTGAAAAAATATTGCGTAATCGCGGCATTGGCTCCAGCAGCCATTTTGTCGGCAAAATGTTGCAAGTCGGTTTGCCAGTTTTTGGCTTGAGGATGCACTTCGGGATAAGCCGCGACTTCAATGTGAAAATGATCGCCCGTGGTGTCACGAATGAATTTGACTAAGTCGATGGCGTAGTTAAAATCACCTAAATCGCGCATACCTGAAGGAATATCGCCACGCAAGGCAACGATGCGATGAACACCAAGATCGATATAGGTTTTCAATAATTCAGCAATTTTGCCGCGTTCCGAATCGACACAGGTGAGATGAGGGGCGACATCCCAACCACGCGCACGCAAGGCTTTAACCGTTGCCAGTGTACGTTCTTGCGTGCTACCGCCAGCACCATAGGTAACGGATAAATAATCGAGGTTAAATGGGCGAAAGCCCTCCGCCACTTCAACCAGCTTATCTAAACCTTCGGTTGTGCGTGGCGGGAAAAATTCAGCAGAGAGTTTCATGCGTGCGCGTCGCTTTTATCTTTAGGATGACGGGATTGGTATTCTAGATAGATACCTAATGCGGTGCCTGCAATACCAATGGCAATCACAAAACCAAATAAAACCTGCATAACTGGATTCTCAAGCATCTTGTTTCTCCTTTGGAAAGCCTAAAATCCATATGGCAGTTGCTTGTAACCACAAAAAAGCGAGAACAGAAAGGGGTGTTCCCCAGTAGTCAGCTACCTGCCATGCACTATAACCAAATACACCGAACTGCGCGAAAGCAATAACCGTTAGTGTATCGGAAGACTTTTTAATTTGTTCTTTGTTGAGCATTATAGCTCCGCTTCGGCACGCAGTAAGGCTGCTTTATCGGTTTTTTCCCAAGTAAAGTCAGGCAATTCACGACCAAAGTGACCATAACTGGCCGTTTGGCGGTAAATTGGGCGTAATAAATCGAGCATTTCAATAATGCCGCGTGGACGTAAATCGAAGTGTTCACGTACCAAGCGCTCAATCAGGGCGGTGTCTACTTTGGCGGTGCCGAAAGTTTCAATACTAATCGAAGTGGGTTGTGCTACACCAATGGCGTAAGACACTTGAATCTCACATTTATCGGCTAAACCAGCGGCGACGATATTCTTTGCCACATAACGTCCTGCATAAGCGGCAGAACGGTCAACTTTAGAAGGGTCTTTACCTGAGAAAGCACCACCGCCATGACGCGCCATACCACCATAGCTATCAACAATGATTTTACGTCCCGTTAAGCCCGCATCACCGACAGGTCCGCCAATCACAAAACGACCAGTTGGATTAATGTGGAATAGCGTGTTTTTGTGCAACCAGTGTGCCGGAATAACGGGTTTGATGATGTGTTCCATCACCGCTTCACGTAAGTCTTTGGTGCTAATCTCTGGATTGTGTTGTGTGGATAATACCACCGCATCGATACCGACAGGCACGCCATTTTTGTAACGTAGGGTTACTTGGCTTTTCGCATCGGGACGTAACCATGCTAATACACCTTGTTTACGCATGTGCGCTTGTTGTTCGACAAGGCGATGCGCGTAGTAAATGGGTGCAGGCATGAGCGTTTCGGTTTCATTGCTGGCGTAGCCAAACATTAACCCTTGGTCACCTGCACCCATTTCTTTCGCGACCTCTGGGTCTTCATCAACACCCATCGCAATATCGACCGATTGCTTGCCAATGGCGGATAAGACAGCACAGTCGTCACCATTAAAGCCGAGTTCGCCACGGTCATAGCCAATGTCTT
>CAYQEZ010000043.1:3028-5997 GCA_964416645.1 uncultured Francisella sp.
ACAGCACAGTCGTCACCATTAAAGCCGAGTTCGCCACGGTCATAGCCAATGTCTTTGACCACCGAACGGACGAGATCTTCAATATCAACCCAAGCAGAGGTAGTAATTTCACCGCCCACCAACACCATACCCGTTTTAACGAAGGTTTCACAGGCGACGCGTGCTTTTGCGTCTTGCGCTAAAATGGCATCTAAAATCGCATCAGATATTTGATCAGCGATTTTATCTGGATGACCTTCCGAAACCGATTCTGAGGTAAAAATGAGGCTACTCATGCAATGGGAACTCCGTTGGTAATTCAAAATTTGCTATTCATTATAAATTAAATTGATTAACAATACTGAGACGAGGTCTTTGACGATGCTCTAACAAGTCAGACTCAGTGACCAAATTCAAGTATCTTGCGACCTGTTTCATCGAAAAGTATCACCAGTTGACGCTCTGGATAATGCCAACGACGCACACCATCTTCGCCAACAGTGTCTTGGCTCGGCTGACCAAAGCGGTGAATTAAGGTGTCTTCATCCAGTTTAGGGTAGGGAATATAGGTTAGGTGACGAATTGGTAGGGTCAGCGCTTCACCCAAATCACTGCCTGCTAAGGTAATTTCATGTGCGCCCGAATCGGCACTTTTAACCCGTCCACCGCGGCTAAACATGGTCTCTAACTGTTCAGGCGAGGTTTCAAGCGTTAAGATCAATCGCCCACGTAAGCTGTAACCAATGTACATGTCTTCAAAAAAAGCCTCCACGCTAACGGGTTGATGCTGTTTATTGCTAAACAGCATGATTTTGGTTTCTTTGCCGTAAAGCGCCATAGCGTCTTTGGTTGTGCTCTGATTTAAGGTTAACCCTAACACGGTTAGTTGACCTTGCGTATTCAGGCTAGCATTCCAAGGCAGAGCCGATACATCTTGATTGTTGTTGGGTGGATTAACGAAGAAGTAGCTTGCTACCCACATAATTCCAGCTAAACCTAATGTCAGCCAGCCCCAATAAAACATAGGGCGTTTTTTGTTGGTTTCGCTCATACCTTAGCACCAGATGAGTCTTCTGTTGTCAGTACAGGATTGGCTGCCAGCCAAGCATCACTTGGCGGGAAGGATTCAATGAGTTTATCGCCAATTATGCCGCGTTGCGCATCAAAAATAGAGCCTCCCGAGAGGACAAAAGTGGCGAGCACACCTAAAAAGATGGGAACGGCACCCATACGAAGAGCAATAGTGGTGATATTGTCGCCTTTAAGCGGGCTAAGGCCAACCATTAAGTAGCTAAATACGCCCAATGTAAAACCAACAGCATAGAAAATAAGCAGCATTTTTGAACGTTTGGTCATCTGTAACCAGTGTGCTGCAACGAACCAGTCATCTGAGCGTTGTTTTTGCTGTGCAACGCGCCAGAGTGCAGCCAAAATGATCATTGAAACCACAGGAATGAGCAAAATTGTCATGGCAGTGCCTATTTCTAGAATGATCAAAAAAGCAAACAAATGTACGATGATTAAATTGAGAATAAACCAGCTGTGGGGATAGGTAGCACTTCGGCTGCTCGATGGAGAAATTTGATATTGCATAGTTACCTTGCAGCGTGACCATCACGCGAAATGATTATTCGAAAGTCAATTCCACATTATAGCGTTGCAGAGCGAGTTGTTCAAAGTCGTGCGCGGATAATGGACGTCCACAGTAGTAGCCTTGCAGTAGGTTACAGGCATGTTCGCGCAAGAATTGCATTTGATAGGCATTTTCAACCCCTTCTGCCACAACATTGAGTGCTAGGCTTTTTGCCATGGCAATGATGGCGGTAACCATTTTTTCGTCAGCGGGTGTGGAGGCTTCTGTGCCAATGCGCATGATGAAACTGCGATCAATTTTTAAGGTATCAACAGGAAAGCTATGTAGGTAGGCTAAGCTGGAATAGCCAGTACCGAAGTCGTCAAGTGACAATGTAACGCCCAATGCTTTGAGTTGATTCAGGGTTTGTGTGGTGTGTTCCACATCGACCATCGCTAGGCTTTCGGTGATTTCTAAATCTAAGGCTTCAGCAGGAAGTTGGCAGAGCTCAATGACTTGACGAACCTGATTAACTAACTGACCAGATAAAAATTGGCGAGCGGATAGGTTAATACTGATATGAAAATGGGCGTGTTTCTTTCGCCATAAACAAGTTTGACAACAGGCTTTGAAAAGAACCCAAGCGCCAATTTCCACAATCAGTCCCGTTTCTTCTGCAATGGGGATAAAGACTTCTGGGTTTAGTTGTCCGAGTTGAGGGTGTTGCCAAACAATTAGTGCTTCTGCTCCCGCTAATTGACCAGTTTGCGCATTGATTTTCGCTTGGTAAAGCACTTGTAATTGATCTTGAGCGATGGCATTACGCAGATCCTGTTCGAGAGCAAGTCTTTTGTGTACAGCCTGAGTCATACTGGCGCGATAGAATTGAAATTGGTTACCACCCGCCTGTTTGGCTTGTAGTCGTGCTTGATTGGCGTGATTTAGTAGGGTTTGTACATCTTGTCCATCTTGTGGTGCAATGGCTATACCGGTTGATAAAGCAATAAATAGAGATTGATCGCCAATGAGAAAGGGCTCATTCAATAATCGGTAGTAACGTTGTGCAATCACTTCGATACGATCAGTTTGATTCATGGCGATGAGTAAAGCGAACTCATCTGAGCCAAAACGCGCTACGATGTCATTATTGCGAGCAATTCGTTTAAGGCGACTGGCCAGAGTGCTCAGTAGCGCGTCACCACCGATAGATCCCAAGGATTCATTGACGAGTTTAAACCGATCAATATCCAAGGTAAAAACAGCGATTTGTTGTTGCTTTTGTTGGTTCAGTTGCTCTAGCCATTGATGCAGGCTTTCAATAAAGAAACTACGATTAGGTAAATCGGTTAATGAATCGTGCAAGCTTAGATAAGCTAACTGTTGTTCATAGTGTTGTGATAGTTGATCTGGCATAGCG
>CAYQEZ010000043.1:6097-15001 GCA_964416645.1 uncultured Francisella sp.
GCTTAGATAAGCTAACTGTTGTTCATAGTGTTGTGATAGTTGATCTGGCATAGCGTCATCACTGATAAGGCAGGATTTAGTCTTTACGACCAAAACGCTTACGATCCAATTCAGTGAGGTATTTTTTACGAATACGCACGCTTTTTGGGGTAACTTCAACTAGCTCGTCGTCGTCAATAAATTCAAGTGCTTGTTCCAGCGTCATGCGAATCGGTGGGGTCAGTACCACGTTTTCGTCTGTACCTGAAGCACGCATGTTAGTCAGTTTTTTGCCTTTGAGCGGGTTAACTACCAAGTCATTATCACGGCTGTGAATACCGATAATTAAGCCTTCGTAAACTTCGTCGCCGTGACCAATCATTAAACGACCACGTTCTTGCAGGTTGTCTAATGAGTAAGCCAAGGCTTTACCCGTATCCATCGAAATGAGTACGCCATTATGACGCTGCCCCATAGTGCCTGGGATACGCGGACCATAATGTGAGAAGGTCGAGTAAAGTAAGCCAGAACCTTGCGTTAGCGTTAGGAATTCACCGCGGAAACCGATCAAACCACGCGAAGGAATAACGAAGTCTAAACGAACGCGACCATGACCGTCTTGAATCATGTCTTTCATTTCGGCTTTACGTTTACCCAATTGCTCCATCACCGAGCCTTGGTGAATTTCTTCAACGTCAATGGTTAGGGTTTCGTAAGGTTCTTGAATTTCACCATCCACTTCACGGAAGATCACTTCAGGACGAGAAACGCCCAACTCGAAGCCTTCGCGACGCATGTTTTCAATCAATACCGACAAATGCAATTCACCGCGACCAGAAACACGGAATTTTTCCGCATCTTCAGTGTCTTCAACACGCAAAGCGACGTTGGTCATCAGCTCTTTGTTTAAGCGGTCACGAATTTGACGGCTGGTTAAGAGTTTGCCCTCTTTACCCACAAACGGGCTGGTATTGACTTGGAAGGTCATCGATACGGTAGGCTCTTCCACGCTCAGTGCATCAATCGCTTCAACACAGGTTGGATCACAAATGGTGTCTGAAATGAACAGTGGATCTAAGCCCGTGAAGGAAATAATTTCGCCTGCTTGTGCATCGGCAACAATTTCACGATCAAGACCGTTAGAACGTAATACTTCCAAAATACGACCGTTACGTTTATTGCCTTGACGGTCGATAACCGTGACTTGCGTATTGGTTTTAATCGTACCACGTTGAATACGACCTGTACCGATAATGCCTTTATAGGTGTCATAGTCCAACTGAGTCACTTGCATTTGGAAAGGCGCATCCATATCGACTTTAGGGTGTTCAACCACATCAATAACGGTTTGGAATAGCGGTGTCATGTCGCCCGAACGCACAGTTTCTTCCATGCCAGCAAAGCCATTTAAGCCAGACGCATAAACCACGGTGAAGTCTAATTGTTCATCTGTTGCACCCAAGCGCACAAATAAGTCGAATGTTTCGTCAAGTGCGGCTGCGGTACGCGCTTGCGGGCGGTCTACTTTATTCACCACCACAATCGGCTTCAAGCCTAATGCTAAGGCTTTTTGTGTCACAAAGCGCGTTTGTGGCATAGGGCCTTCAACTGAGTCAACCAACAGCAACACTGAGTCTACCATCGACAATACGCGCTCTACTTCACCACCGAAGTCGGCATGGCCAGGGGTGTCGACGATGTTAATGCGGTATTCTTGACCGTCACGCGCATCGGTATAGTTAATGGCAGTATTTTTCGCCAAAATGGTGATACCACGTTCTTTTTCAATGTCGTTCGAGTCCATGACGCGCTCGCCCGTATCCTTACGTGCGTCGAGAGTGCCAGATTGGCGAAGCAGTTGGTCAACCAGTGTGGTTTTGCCGTGGTCAACGTGGGCGATGATGGCGATATTGCGGATGCGATCGATAGGCGTCATGGTGTAGGACTCAAATAATTCAATAAAACAAAGCCCTACATTATACGCGAATAACAAGGGCTAAGTTGAACTTTTGATGAAGAATCCTATTTTTGTTTGCTCTTGTAAGTGAGATGAGAATCTAATTATCGTAAGGATTGCTCTATTTTGCCATAGGCAGCGGTACCTAAAATAATGCCAGAAACGAGGAAAATACCTTCTAATTTACCTTCGCCGATCATGGTCGGCGCTGTGCCTGGACATGCCGCCGACATGCCCCAGCCAATACCGAAGAGCACAGCACCCATAATTAAATTCGGTGTCATGCCCTTGGGTGTAAAGTCGATGGTGGTGTGGGTGAGCAAGGCTTGGGGTTGCCAGTGTTTTAATAAGTAAACACCCGTAACGCCCGTGGCAACAGCAGAGCCAATTACAAATAATAGCCACAGGTTTTCGAACAAAAACAGTTCTGCGTGCAGATTAAAGTTAGTTGCGCCCGCAAAAGCTAATAAAAAACCAAACAAAGTACCCAGCGCGAGCGAAGTTAAATGAGTGTGCATGGCATTATCCTAAAAACAGTAGTTGTGTTGTGATGAGCGCTGAAACAAAGAAAATCGCACCAGCCATTAAACTCACAGGGTTAAGTAAAGCACCGCCTACTAACACATGCCCCGTTGTACAAGCGCCCGCAAGTCGTGCGCCAAAACCCAGTAAGAATCCGGCTAGTAATAGCCATAAGCCTTTCGCTGAAGGTGTGCTGGGCAAAATGGCATCGTAAATGCCCATGCTGAAACTGAAATGGAAGCCATCACCCATTAAAGTCACATGTAAGAAGCCCCCTAAGGGCAGTCCAAATAGCAACCATAATCGAGGATGGTTTCGTACAGCGAACTCGCCGCGATGAAAAAATGGGGTGTTAAAGGTGTAAGCGCAAAAGTTGCCATAAGCCGATGAGCAGCCGACGGCTCGACCGGTAATCCAAAAGTGCAGTAAAACAAAAAGACCGAGTAAAAAACCGCCCAAGAGGGCAGGGTAGAGGGGGGCATTCATGGTTTTCTTCCTAACATAATGAGGTCAATGAGATGAGTTATTGACCTTATTTTATTAAGGATAGGAGGCAAAAAACAGCTGATTTTTTCTATCTTAGCGCAAGCAAAATTTATTGATTGTGATAATGATAATTTATGGCGATAAGTTTATAAGGATGCTTCTAATGCGCTCAACTGTTCCGCTTGGTACTCATTTAATAGCGCGGTGATAACATCGTCTAAATCACCTTGCACAATAGCATCCAGTCGATATAGTGTGAGGTTGATGCGATGATCGGTTAAACGACCTTGCGGAAAATTATAGGTGCGAATACGCTCGGAACGGTCGCCACTGCCAACCAAACTCTTACGTGCGGCCGAAATTTCTTGTGCTTGTTTGGCTTCGCGTGCCGCATTAATGCGTGAGGCAAGTAACGCCATGGCCTTGGCGCGGTTTTTGTGTTGAGAGCGTTCCTCTTGGCATTCAACCACCACACCGGTAGGTATGTGGGTAATGCGGATGGCGGATTCGGTACGGTTAACGTGCTGACCACCTGCGCCACTGGCGCGGTAGGTATCCACTTTCAGATCTTCGGGGCGCAATTCCACGCCTTGCACAGCTTCGACTTCAGGTAGTATGGCTACGGTTGCTGCTGAAGTGTGTACCCTGCCTTGTGTTTCGGTAGTTGGAACACGTTGTACCCGATGTGCACCCGATTCAAATTTCAGTTGACGATAGGCGCCTTCGCCTTCGATGCGGGCAATGATCTCTTTGTAGCCACCATGCTCACCTTCTTGTTCGCTAATCACTTCTACGCGCCAGCCTTGACGTTCGGCGTAGCGAGAATACATGCGAAAGAGGTCGCCAGCAAAAATAGCTGCTTCATCGCCACCCGTGCCGGCACGAATTTCTAAAAACAGGTTGGCATCATCATTCGGATCTTGCGGGATGAGCAACGTACGCAAGCTGTTTTCTAAGCTTTCGAGCTGTTCTTTAAGTTGGGGCAGTTCTTCTTGTGCCATGGCTTTGAGGTCACTATCGCCACTGTTAATCCAGTCAAAAGCATCGGCTAGGTCTTGTTCCGCTTGGCGAAAGGCATTCCATTGTGCCACTAAAGGGGTGAGATGGGCGTGTTCTTTGCTTAGGGTGCGAAAGCGCTTATTATCATTGTGGACATCGGGATCGGCCAGTAAATGGTTAAGCTCTTGTAGGCGTTCACTGGCTTGTTCGAGTCGTTGACGAATAGAGTCTTTCATGCAGATAGTTTCTCAGGCAATAATAATGTACGTGCTTGTTGTAGTAGATTGTCGCCACCGTGGTTTCCCGCTTCGCGAATGGCGAGGCAGGGCGTGTGGGTGAGCTTATTGGTTAATTGGTGAGCCAATTTGCGCAACACGGCCTCGCTGTCATGACCCGCGTGTAATTCGCGCAGTGCGTGAGCCAGCGCGTCGTCGCGTTGCTGTTCGGCATAGTGGCGATAATCGCGAATCAGCGGTGCCGCATCCGACATAAGTCGCCATTGTTGCATAAAGTGATCTGTTTTGAGTTGAACAATATCCTCAGCTTCTTGTGCGGCTTGCGCGCGATTTTTGCGATTTTCTTCAACAATACCCACTAAGTCATCAACGGTATACAAATAAACGTTGTCGAGTTTAGCGACTTCTGCTTCGATATCACGTGGCACGGCAATGTCCACCAGTAACATGGGTTTGTTACGGCGTTTTTTCAGTGCGCTCTCCACCGCGCCCTTGCCTAAAATAGGGAGTGTGCTGGCAGTAGAGGAGATAACAATATCGGCTTCATGCAAATGATGTGGAATGTCGGCCAAATTGATGGCATAACCGTTCACTTCTTGCGCTAACAGACTGGCATTAGCCAGAGTCCGGTTGGCAATGGTGATTTGTTTCACGCCCTGTTCTTTTAAATGACGTGCTGCTAGTTCAATGGTTTGTCCAGCACCAATGAGCAATACATTTTGTGTTTTTAAGTCGCCAAAAATTTGCCGGGCTAGGGTAACGGCGGCAAAAGCGACGGAAACGGGATTGCTGCCAATAGCTGTTTCGGTGCGAACGAGTTTAGCTGTATTGAAAACGTGTTGAAAGAGACGATCGAGTAGGCCATTCAGGGTGTTGGCTTCGCGCGAAAAAGCATAAGCATCTTTCATTTGCCCCAAGATTTGCGGCTCGCCTAGTACCAACGAGTTGAGTCCAGCAGCAACACGATTCATGTGCAAGACGGCCTCGCGTCCTGAATAAGTATAGGTATATGGCGTGAGAGTGTGATGGGTTAACTGGAAAAAGTCGTGCAGCCAAGTTTGGAGTGGTGCAATGTCCTGTTGGCGATGCGTTAGGTAAAGTTCGGAACGGTTACAGGTCGATAAAATAGCGCTTCCTTGCGCCAAGCCAGACTCTCGCAATGATTTCAGCGCTTGTATGAGGCGATCGGGCGGAAAGGCGACTTGTTCGCGCACATCAACAGGGGCAGTTTGATGGTTGATGCCGATCGTGGTTAAGGTTTGATTGAGAGCGGTATGGGGCATGGGTAAATATGTTCTTGTTGAAGTTCCCTAACTTGCCAAGTGGTTAATGTGCTAACATCATGACACAGGTACTGCCACTTGAGCGGAGTATCATGATAACATGAACCCTATAAAATAATGTAAAGGACTAATTGTCTAGAATTAAGGTGGGCTTTGCAAGAATTATGCGCAAAATGTCGTTAATCGCGTTCCGCACTAACGCTTGGCGTTTAGGGGTAACTTGGTTATCCGTGTCGATGTTGTCTGCTTGTAGCGCCATTGAAACCCATGCGCCGCGACAGATTGAAGTGTCGGTCAGTGATGTCGTGGTGGCACCTTTGGCTCAGACAGCGGTTGTGAAATTAACGGCAGATCAGGTTTATCGTGTGCTGGCAGCGGAATCGCTTTATTTGCGGGGTGAGACGGTGAGTGCGGCACAGGTATATATTGACTTAGCGCGGCGCTATGGTGATGCAAGTTTGGCACAGCGAGCTTATGATTTGTCGGCAAGTTCTGGTAATAGTCAGTTATTGGGGCAGGCCAGCCAGCTGAATACGGAGTTGAATCCAAATCGTATTGAGTCTTGGCAAGTGCAGGTGGTGCTGGCGCTGCGTGCTAACGATGTTGAAAAAGCTTGGCAAGCATGGCGTTCCTTTTATCAACAGGGTTTGGCCAAAGGCAGTAGCGAAAAAAGCTTGTATATGGCGACAGCCACCTTGGTGCAAGATGATCTGGCTATTGATACCTTGATTGCATTGAGTGCACGCATTGCACAAGAACAGCCTTCAGCTTATGCGGAGTTTTTGCAGATAATGTTTTTAGCTTCGGCGAGCCTCTTGCCTGAAGCTTATGATCGACTGATTCAAGCTTTGCAGCGCTATCCTGATCAGCCAGAACTCGCCCAGATGCTTGCCTCGTTATCCACGCGCTTAGCCGATGGGCGAGGAGTGGATTGGTTGGTGGGTTACGTGCAACGTCATCCTGAAGATGTGGTGGTGGCTGAGCAGTTGGGGCGTTTGTATGTCACCCTACAGCAGTTGCCTTTGGCTAAAGCCCAATTTGCGCGTTTGTTGGAGCAAAATCCGCGTTTGACTTCAGTGTCCATGTCATTGGCGTTAATTGAGTTAGAGTTGGGCGATGCTGCGTTGGCTGAAAAGCTATTGCTGCCGCTAGTGGATGATCGTCGTTTGTCTGATATGGCGCGTTATTATTTAGGTCAGGCTTACTATTTTCAGCAACAACCAGAAGCTGCTGTTGCGCAATGGAAGCAGGTCGTTCAAGGTAATTATCGTTTAGATGCTTTGGTGTGGCGTGTGCAATTGCTCAGTAAGCAAAAGCGTTATGCGGAAGCGGAAGCTTTGCTGAAGGTTTTTGAATCAGCTAACGACGAGGAGTATGTGCGTTGGGTGCAGGCGCAAGTTAAATTGCTGGTGATGCAGAAAAAAGCGAAGACGGCTTTGCCTGTGTTGGACAAAGCCATCTTTTCTTACCCGCAAGTGGTCGCTTTATGGCAAGAGCGTGCCAATATTCATTATGACTTGGGGGATGGTGCTGGTTTTGAGCGTGATATTCGTGAGGCAATGAGTTTGGCGCCAGACAATGCAGACGTATTGAATGCGTTGGGTTTTTATTTGGCGGATCAGGGGCGTTCATTGGTTGAAGCGCGTCAGCTGTTAGAAAAAGCGGATCGCCTTGCACCGAATAAACACTACATACTGGACAGTTTGGGTTGGTTGGCTTACCAAGAAGGGCAATATGAGCAAGCCCTGACTTTGTTGGATAAGGCTTATGCCATTAAAGCCGATGCAGAAATTTTACGTCATCGCTTAGCTGTTTTGTTGGCGATGAAGCAAGAGGCTAAAGCCAAGGCGCTCGCTAAACAAGAGGCCAAGCAGTTTAGTGATGATGTCGCTTTAATGAAGTTTCTCAAGCAAATGTCTTTAATGCCTTGACCTTATTTCTGTAAATCTCTATAATGCTAGGTTCTTATCGAATTTTTTTGATTTCCAGGAGTTTGGAAACATGTACGCCGTAATTAAAACTGGTGGCAAGCAGTACCGCGTAAGCGAAGGTGATCGCCTACGTATTGAAATGCTTGACGTTGAAGCTGGTAGTGAAATTTCTTTTGACGAAGTAATGTTAGTCGGTTCTGGCGACAGCGTTAAAGTGGGTACGCCACTGGTAGCTGGTGCTGTGGTTAAGGCTACAGTTGAAGACCATGGTCGTGGTGATAAAGTGATTATCATCAAATTCCGTCGTCGTAAGCATTACCGTAAAAAACAAGGTCATCGTCAGTATTACACACAGGTTAAGATCACTGGTATCAGTGCTTAATTCTTAATAGGAGTGATTAAACATGGCACATAAAAAGGCCGCGGGTTCCTCTCGCAACGGACGCGACTCAGAAAGTAAGCGTCTTGGTGTTAAAATGTACGGTGGCCAAGCTGCTGTTGCAGGTAACATTTTAGTGCGTCAACGTGGTACTAAGTTCCACGCTGGCGAAAACGTTGGTTTGGGTGTGGATCACACTTTGTTTGCAAAAGCAGATGGTTTTGTGAAATTTGCTCGCAAAGGTTCAAATCAACGTATGTACGTCTCAATCGAAGCGGCTTAATTTAAATAGCTTTTCGGTTTTGAGTGACAGAACGCCTCGCGCAAGATATTGCAGCGGGGCGTTTTTTTTGTGGAATTGTGCGGTTGAATTATGGTGCTATAATGAGTGAGCTGGATGAGCAAAAAGCAAGGATTGATTGGTTAAAAGATTTATTTAAAGTTTACATTGCTGCCTTGTTTGCTATTGCAGCTGGGTTGTTAAGCTTGATTTCTAATATGAACTTTGGCTATTTGTTTTATGTTGGTATCGTGGTGTTAGTTATTGTCGGTTTGTTGGCAACGCTCAAGGCAAAAGAAATTCATGCAGAAATTCTTAAATTGAAGGGGATGTGATGATGGAACTTTTTTTTATCGTTTTGATTGTTGCTATCGTGCTTACACCATTGTTAGTTGCTCACTGGACGTCTAGTCACAATTAAGCAATTACTTCCCACAGGCTTTCATCAATTTCCCGAGCAGCTTGCGCTGAATAATCAATTCAGCCAAACTCAAGAGTGATGTCATATATGAAGTCACTTTAATGCGAATTATTTTAGATACGAATGTGTTTGTTTCGGCACTCCGCTCTCATGCTGGCGCATCGCGTCGATTGTTGCGCCTTATTTTTGAGGGAAAGGTTAATTGTGTAACCAGTACCGCTCTATGGATGGAATACGAAGATTTAATTCATCGACCGATTTGTGGGGTGACTTAACAACATTAGCGCAGCGCGAAATTGTTTTAGATGCCTTAGCGTCGCATAGCGAATGGGTCAACTTGTATTTTAATTGGCGACCAAACTTGCGAGACCCGACAGCGATGACCGCAGCAATACTTTGGTTGTTGATCAGAGGTGGTCCACATTAAAATT